>RDZZ01000156.1 GCA_004293655.1 Polaromonas sp.
AGCGCCACCAGTAGCGCCACAGGAGCAGACGCATCTTGCCTTGCAACCCCCCGCTGGCGGCACAGTCAGCGGTGAAATGGGTACAGTCAGTACAGTTACTGTGGCTGTGGCTGTGGCTGTGGCTGATACGGCGGATGCAAAAGTCGAACCGCTGGCGTCTGCTCAAATTGAAGGCGCAGACGCGCTCAACGAGCTGCCGCACGCCTTGCCTGAAGTCTTGGCACATGAAGACGTGTCTTTTGTTCGCAACTCCCGGCGGCAGGCATTTTGGCGAAGGCCCGGGGTGCGTTTTTCCATGGGTTTAGCGGTTTTGATGCTGGCGACTGCCCTGCTGGTGCAGTTCTCGGTTCAACAAAGAGACCGGCTCACAGCCATGGAGCCACGCCTGAAAACCTGGCTGCAGCTGTTGTGTGAGCCTTTGCGGTGCGAAATTGCACCGTTTCGGCACATAGAAGCAGTGGTGATTGACAGTTCCTCGTTCAATAAAATCAACAATGACTTTTACCGCCTGAGTTTTGTCCTTAAAAATACGGCAATGATCCCTGTGGCGATGCCATCGCTGGAGGTCACACTCACAGATGCCCAAGAGCAAGCCTTGACGCGGCGTGTTGTCACGCCAGCCGAGTTTGGCGTGACGGCTAGCGGCGACTTGTTGAGGGCAGGCGCTGACTTCTCCGGTGTGATCGTCATGCAGGTTCTGGGCAGCGATGCCAAGGGCGCTGCTGGCGTGGACGTGCTTGTCGCCGCGCCGCTGCGTGTGGCGGGTTACCGGGTTTTGGCTTTTTATCCCTGACTGAGTAGAAAATGATATGTCTGTTTTGATTTGCGGCTCTCTTGCTTTTGACACCATCATGACGTTTGAGGGCAGGTTTTCCGAGCAAATCCTGCCCGATCAGCTGCACATCCTGAACGTGTCTTTCATGGTGCCCGCGCTGCGGCGCGAGTTCGGGGGGTGTGCGGGAAACATTGCCTACAGTTTGCTGCAACTGGGGGGCGTGCCGCTTCCCATGGCCACGCTGGGCAGTGATGGCGCAGAGTATGTTGCGCGCCTGAAGGGCATGGGTGTCAGCACGGAGTTCGTTCGCGAGGCCAATGACGCCTACACCGCCCAGGCCATGATCATGACGGACTGCGACAACAACCAGATCACTGCTTTTCACCCAGGCGCCATGATGCAGGCCCACACCACGCAGATCACGGCACGCAGTGACATCAAACTTGGCATCATCTCACCAGACGGACGGGATGCCATGCTGCAGCATGCCGAGCAGTTCAAGGCAGCGGGCATTCCTTTTGTGTTCGACCCTGGCCAGGGCTTGCCGATGTTCAACGGTCAAGAGCTGGCGCATTTTCTAGACTTGGCTACCTGGGTGAGCGTCAATGATTACGAGGCCAAACTGCTGTGCGACCGCACGGGGCTGTCCATCGCAGAGCTGTCGCACCGTGTCGAGGGTCTGATCGTCACGCTCGGTGCACAGGGCTGTGAAGTATGGATTGACGGCCACCGCACGTTGATTGCGCCAGTCGTTGCACAAGAAGTTGTTGACCCTACAGGTTGTGGCGATGCTTTTCGTGGAGCGCTGTTGTTCGGGCTGGAAAAAGGCTGGTCCCTGGTGCGTTGCGCCGAGCTGGGCAACCAGGTGGGCGCGCATAAAATTGCCCATCGGGGTGGCCAGAACTACACGCTAGAGAGCATTAAAAAAGCCCTCTAGGGCAGTCTCTACGGGCGCGGGCTGCTATCTTTTTGTTTCAGGCAAACTGAAAACCTGGCTATCCTCCCGCCCTTTTTGCGTTGTGTCCCTGCTTTTGCAACACGGCCACCAGCGTGTCTGCGTGGTCGCCCTGTACCTCAATCACACCATCTTTGACTGTGCCGCCCGAACCACAGGCGGTCTTGAGCTGTTTGCCCAGCAGTGCCAAGGCTGGTGCATCAAGTGCCAAACCTTTGACGAGTGTGACACTCTTGCCGCCGCGCCCTTTGGTTTCGCGGCTCACGCGTACCACCCCATCGGTTTTGGCGGCGGGCTTGTTCTGGCTGCAGTGGCAATTGGCAACGGGCTGTCTGCAAGCGGGGCACATGCGCCCGGTATCGGTGGAATAGACGAGTCCGCCTGAAGCGTTTTTTTTCATGGTCTGGTGGTGGTTGAATAATGGCTACATCAAGTCAGTCAGGCACGAACATCGCCCTGAACTTCACCTCGTCTTCAGGCAACTCCAGCGTGACCAGTTGCCCCATTTTCATGTCGCTCAGGCGGCACGCTGCAAACAGGCTGTGTCTGCCTGCGAGGTTGTAGCTGTCCATATCAATCAGCATGTATGGATGGGGCGTGAAAAATTCGTGCAAAAAAATGGTTCGGTGGCGGTTGCGTGGCGACGGGAAGAGTTTGTACTGACGTGTTGTGATGCTTTTTTCGGTCGCCATTCGTCTGGCCTTTCGTGGTGTGTGGCATGTGGGCAATTTTGCAGACGCTCTGGTAAATGCTTTGGCAAATGCACGGGCGTGGCCGACAATTGCCTATTTTGACGGATGATGGCGCATGCCCCAATTTGAAACACCTGATAAAGAACAGATCGCATTGCTGGAGGTGTTTGACCGTCTGGGCCTGGGCCAGATACAGATTGTTGCAACGCCCGACCAGGCCAGCGCTGCACTCAACGCGCTGGCCAGCAGCACAGCCCTGGGCTTTGACACCGAATCCAAACCGACCTTTGCCAAAAACGAGTTGTCAACAGGCCCGCACATCGTGCAGCTCTCAACGGCCCACAAAGCCTGGCTATTTCAGCTTGAAGACGCGGCTTGCCGCCAGGCCGTCGGGCAGCTACTGGCCTCGCCTCGCATCATCAAAGCTGGGTTCGGACTGGGCGACGACCGCAAGCGGATTGTTCACAAACTCGGGGTTGACTTGCAGGGCGTGCTGGACCTCAATACCGTCTTTCGGGACAAAGGTTATCGCAAAGACATGGGTGTGCGTGGTGCTGTGGCGGTGGTGTTCAACAAACGGTTTATCAAGTCGAAAAAAGCCGCTACCTCCAACTGGGCCCACCCCCAATTGACCGAGGCGCAAATGATTTACGCTGCCAACGATGCCTATGCCGCGATGCGGGTATTTGCCGCGCTGGGTTTGTCATCAACACAGCCTTGAATCACCACCACTTTCATAACAAAATTCATGACAAAAAAAGCCTCTGCCGCACGTGTATCAAGCACTTTCAGCTATTAATTAGATAGCAATTATGGTGCGTTTCGGCCTGAAGCTGTGCGTTCCTACAATGTCCACCTGCCGTTGTTTTTATGGAGTCAAGCGATGATTGTCGAGCGCATCTGGACGGGCAACACCTACCGTAACTTCAACCACCTGGTGGCCTGCCCCGAGAGTGGGCAGGCGCTGGCCATCGACCCGCTGGACCATGAGAAATGCCTGGCCGCAGCCAAAGCCAACGGCTGGGAGATCACCCAGATTCTCAACACCCACGAGCACCACGACCACACGGGTGGCAACGCCGCTATGGTGGCGGCTACCGGCGCGAAAGTCATCGCGCACCACAAGGCCGCAGGCAAAATCCCCGGCATGGACAGGGGCGTGCAGGCGGGGGACGTGATCAAAGTGGGCAAAACGGTGGAGCTGGAATGCCTGGACACACCAGGCCACACCCTGTGCCATATTTGCCTGCGCTCGCACACCGACCAGCCCGCGCTGTTCACAGGCGACACACTGTTCAATGCGGGTGCCGGCAATGTCCACAACGGTGGCGACGTGAATGCGCTGTACAGCACCTTTACCGACCAGCTTGCGCGCTTGCCAGACAACACGCTGGTCTATCCGGGGCACGATTACATGGAGACCAACCTCAGATTCACCTTGGCGCGGGAGTCCGATAACGCCGCAGCGCTTGCGCGGCTGCCCACCGTGACCGGCCATGACCCGGCCACCTCAGCGGTCACCACGCTGGGCGAAGAAAAGCAGTTCAACACCTTCATGCGCCTGGGCAGCGCCAGCCTGATCAAGAAACTGCGCGAAAGCTTTCCTGACTTGCCAGACCAGCCCGATGCCAAAGCCGTGTTCACCAAACTCAGGGAACTGCGCAACAAATGGTGAGAGGCGTTAAGAGGCGGTGAGGTCTGCGGCGTACTGCAGGCTAGGCGCTATCGCCGATCAGTGGGCTGCGCGTCAGGCGGAGCCAAAACGGCGGGTGTGTCGGCTTGCACCCTGGGCGTATTGCCCGCAGGTCGGGTGCCTGCATCCAACGCAGGTGGGCCTGCCAGTGAACGTATCAAAACCTCCAGTGGCTCACCTGATGCGGGCACTGCCTGGCCACTGGCGTCCAACTGCGGCTCAGCTGGGGGCGCTGTCTGGGGATCAACCGGCTCAGGTGCCGCCATGCGTGGCGCGACAAAACGGATGTTCTGGTCAATCACCTTGCCCCTGATGGCGAGGCGATAGAACTCACCGACGATAGGCAGCGCACTTTGCGCACCTTGTCCCCAGCGCTCGCCCATGGTCACGCGGTTGTCGTTAAAGCCCACCCAGGCACCGGCTACCAGCTGGGGCTGCATCAAGATAAACCAGCCATCGGTGTTGCCCTGCGTGGTGCCAGTTTTGCCAGCGACATCGGCGCGTATGCCGTAGCGGCTGCGAATACTGGTGCCCGTGCCCTGGTCAACCGCACCGCGCAGCACGTCCAGCAGCGTCTGCGCCACGGGCGTGGTCATCACGGTTTCAGGCGTCTTGTCTGCAAACGCTTCCAGCACCTTGCCGTTGCGGTTCTCCACACGCGTGACCATGATGGGCTCGATATAGCGCCCGTCATTGGCCAGCGTGCTGTAGGCGGTGACCATTTCCTTGAGAGTGACCGGGCTGGTGCCAAGTGCCAGCGACAGCACCTCGTCGAGCTTGCTCTGGCGCACACCCACAGACCTGGCCAGTTTGGCCACATGGGCAGGCCCTACCTCTTGCATGACCTGCGCGGTGATCGAGTTTTTCGAGTACATCAGGCCCTGGCGCAGCGTCATGCGCGTACCGCTGGGGCCTCCCGCGTCACCAGGGCGCCAGAAATTGCCATTGCCCAAAGAAATTTCCAGCGCCTGATCGACAAAAGTGTCTGACGGTTTGCGGCCATCTTCAAAGGCAGCGCCATACACAAACGGCTTGAAGGTCGAGCCAGGTTGCCTGCGCGCCTGCTGCACATGGTCAAACTGGTCGTCTGCAAAGTCGCGGCTGCCTACCCATGCCAACACATGGCCGTTGGTTGGGTCAAGCGCCAGGAAACCGGCCTGCAAACGTGTTTTTTCATCGCGAAGCCTTTTCATGAAGGCGGTGTCCGTTTGCAAGGCTTTCAAGGTGCCCAGTGCCTGCTCCGGGGTCTGGCCACTCGCTACTGCAGCCTTGTATTCCTTGCTTTCACGCACAAAAGCCAGTACCAGGTCTTTGCGCGGACTGCCGCCCCCTACCTGTTTGGCTTTGACTGCCCAGCTCGACGACCATTCGGCATCCGAGATTTTCTGTAGCCGTGCGGTGTGCTGCTCCAGCGCCGTGTTGGCCATGTCCTGCAGGCGCGCGTCAATCGTGGTGCGCAGCACCAGACCATCGGCATAGACGTTGTAGTCGTTGCGGTCTGCCCATTCAATCAGCCAGCGCTTGAGCTGCTGGGTTGCGTGCGGTGCAGGGCCCAGATCATCGTCCTGGCGCTCAAAGTTGATCTTCAGCGGCGTTTTTTTCAGGCTGGCAAGTCTGGCTTCAGGCAGCTTCTGGCGTTTGACCATCTGATCCAGCACGGTATTGCGGCGCTGCAGCGAGCGCTCCGGGTTGAGCACCGGGTTGTAGTAGCTCGTTCCCTTGAGCATGCCCACGAGCGTGGCGCTTTCCAGCACGTTGAGCGTGTCGGCAGACTTGTCAAAGTAGGTGCGGGCCGCCATTTCAATGCCAAAAGCGTTGTACAAAAAAGGCACGGTGTTGAGGTAGGTCTCCAGAATCTCGTTTTTGGTGTAGATCGCTTCAATCTTGAAGGCGGTGATCGCCTCTTTGAGCTTGCGCGTGACCGTAGGCGCACGGCCAATGTCTTCGGGGTAGAGGTTGCGCGCCAGTTGCTGTGTGATGGTGGAGCCGCCCTGCTTGTTGCCCGACAGAGTGTTGAAGAACGCCGAAAAAGTACGCTTCATGTCCATGCCACGGTGTTCGTAGAAACGGTGGTCTTCGGTAGCAACCAGGGCGGTCACCACGTGTGGCGAAATGTCTGTCAGCTTGACCCAGTCGCGGTTGGCCCGTTTGAAAATCGCCAGCTCCTGGCCATCTGCTGACATCACCACGGACGGTTTGGCCGTTTTGGCTTTGCGCAGGTCTGAAATACTGGGCGTGAAAGGAATCAGCACCAGGCTGTAGAGCAGTATCAGCAGCGGGATGGCGGCTACTGCCCCGGCGGCAGCCAGCGCCGCGCCGCGCCGTGTGGGGTGGCGCAGGCGCTCGGGCAGCGAGGCTGCAAATTGCCGCAGGCGGGCAAACATCTGTGTGATGGGCGTGCTGAAGTTCATACCTGAAGAGCCGCATCGACGACTGTCCGCACCTCGAAGGCTTCCTGCACCGTCGCTGGGTGATGCGGCGTGCTGCGTGTCATCCGCGCCTTTGATGTGACCATGTTCGGGCCTTTGAAAAGTCATGAAAAGTCATGAAAAGATAGATGCCATGTGAGTTGCACCTGATTCAACCAAGCCAATTGCGGCGTACAGCCAGTGCAGCCGTTTGTTCATGGTAACGCAGCAACAACGCCTGGCGGCTCTGGCAAACCTTGGGGTCATTGGCATCGTGGCGGACGCAAACAGACTGATCAGCGTCAGAAAAACCTTACCCCGCGCGCTACTACTGAGCGGTTGCCCCGCTTGTTGTTCAATCACGCCGCCCCAAAACCCACGCAAAAAACACCCCCTCCAGCACCATCACCACCCCAGCCCCGCTGATCACCGCGCTGCTCCCAATCTGGTCAACCAAACGCGCCGCCAACACCACGCCGACCGACTGGCCCAAAAACAGGAAAGATGAAAACAGCGACACCGCCGTGCCACGTGCGTGGGGTGCCATGTTGGTCGCGGTGGCTTGCATGGTGTTGTGAAACATGAAGAAGCCAAAGCCCGAGATCAAGCTGGCGGGTATGGCGACCAGCCAGCCGGGCGTGAAGGCGATCACGCAGGCGCACACGCCAAACATGGCGCCGCCACGCAGCACCAGGCCCCGCTGACCGAAGCGGGCGATCAGTGGGCGGGCGACCACCATGTACAGCATGCCGCCCAGGCCAAACAACGCAACGACGGCACCTGCCACGGTTAATGACAAACCCAGCCGGTGGTGCAGGTGTGATGCCCAGATGGCCAGCACGCCGAAGCTCACAGCGCCCTCGACCATGGCCATGGCCAGCACAATGCGTGACCACGGGCCGGTGATGATGGCCATGGCCTGCTGGACGAAGTGGCGTTCTTGTTCGGGCGCTGTGGCGTGCGCGGCGTGTGATGCATCAGCAGGCACACCAGGCAAAGCCCTGCGCTGGCGGCGCAGATCGTTCAACAAAAACGTACCGACAACCATGAACAGCACTGCCATGAACACAAAGCACCAGCGCCAGCCAAAGGCATCGGTCAGCAGCCCGCCCAGCAATTGGCCGGCCACCAGGCCCAGCGTGCTGCCCAGGCCGGTGCGGGTGAGCATTTCCTGCAGACGGTTGCTGGGCACCGAGTCGCCGACCCAGGCCATGGCCAGCGGTATCAGGCCGGCCGCCCCGATTGCCATTAAAAAGCGCGCCACCACCAGCATGTCAAGGCTGCTGGCAAACACCGCCACCAGGCTGCCCACACTGCAACCAAAAGCGCCGAAGGTGATGATTCGGTATTTGCCCAGCCGGTCACCGAGCGGGCCATACACCAGCTGCGCCGCCCCATAAGTGATGGCAAACACCGACACCACCTGCGCTGCCTGCCCGAGGCTGACAGCAAACACGCGTGCCAGCTCGGGCAGCATGGCGTCGCAAATGCGCTGCGCGCACATGCTGGAAAACGTCGCAAATGACAACAGCAGAATGGAGCGGCGGGTCGTGGCGGAGACGGTGTCGGGGGTGGCTGTGGTCACTGGGCGGCTGAACATTGGGTTCGGGTTCACGTGTTGCGGGGGCGGTCCGCAACACGCAGCAAGGCCGCCGTCAAATCGCCTTGCCCAAACGCGCTACGCCTTCCGTGATCTTTTCTACATCCGCTGTTGCAAAGCTCAGCCTGAAGGTGGACAGGTCAGGGTTGGCCGCATAAAAAGGTGCGCCCGGCACAAAAGCCACGCCCTGCTCAATCGCGCGTTTGGCAAACTCGCCCGCGTCGCGCAGCTTGCCGCCCTGACCCGTCAGCCTGGCCCAAAAGAATAAGCCGCCCTGCGGCTGAGTGAACTCGACCGCGTCGCCCAGCTCGCGCTCAAGCGCTTTTCCCATGGCTTGGGCGCGCTCTGCGTAGACTTTACGTACATTGGCCAGCGTGGCAGGCATGCGGCCGGCCTTGAGGTACTGGGCGGCTGTGGCCTGGGCGAAGGTGCTGGTATGGGCGTCGCTGAATTGTTTGCACATCACGGCGTTGGCCAGCAGCGCGGGCTGGGCAATCATCCAGCCCACGCGCAGGCCAGGCGAGAGCACTTTGGACATGGAGCCGCAGTAGGCTATCAATTCACGGCTGCCAGGGACGCTGTCGCTCAATGCCAGCAACGATGGCGGTGGTGCATCACCAAAATACAGGTCGCCGTACGGGTCGTCTTCAACCACCAGGGTGTTGTACTTGACGGCCAGCTCCAGCACTTTTTTGCGCCGATCCAGGCTTAGCAGCGCGCCGCTGGGGTTACCGAAGGTGGGAATCAGATACACAAACTTGGGTTTGTGCTCGGTGATCAGTTTTTCAAGCTCGTCTGTGTTGACGCCATGGGCATCAACCGGTGCGCTGATCAGCTCTGCACCATACAGGCGAAAGCACTGGATGGTGGCCAAAAACGTGGGGCCTTCAACAATGACTTTGTCGCCAGGCGAGATCATGGTTTTGCCCAGCAGGTCTAGCCCCTGCTGGCTGCCCGTGGTGACGATCAGCTCACTGGCCGCGACCGTTGCGCCCTTGCTGCCCATGAAGCAGCTGAGCTGCTCGCGCAATGGCTGATAGCCCTCGGTAGCACCGTACTGCAAGGCCGCGCCAGGCTCTTCAGTCAGCGCTTTGCTGGATGCGTCCTTAATGCCTTCAACATCAAACATGGCCGGGTCAGGGAAACCGCCTGCAAAGCTGATGATGCCGGGCTTGCCCAGCAGCTTGAAGAGTTCGCGGATGGCGGAGGTTTCGACGTTGCTTAAGCGGGTAGCAAATTGCAGGGGCATGGTGGGAGTCTCGGGGTGCTTGTCAAGGGGGGCCTTCATTGTCGCCAATTGCAGGCGGGATTGTTTGACGCATGTAAAAATCGAGACGAATCCCTGTGTGAACCCTTTTGCAACGCCTTCCAGCGCCAGATGCTGCACGCCATGAAAAAAGAAGCCATCGCCCCGTTTTTTGCCACACTCCAGGCCGCCAACCCGATGCCGGTGACCGAGCTTGAATACACCAGCGTGTTTGAACTGCTGACCGCTGTGCTGCTGTCAGCCCAAGCCACTGACGTGAGTGTGAACAAGGCCACGCGCAGATTGTTTGCGGTGGCCAGTTCACCCCAGGCGATTCTTGACCTGGGCCTTGATGCGCTGGAAAACCACATCAAAACCATTGGCCTGTTCCATAGCAAAGCCAAGCACCTGCGGCAAACCTGCCAGATGCTGGTTGACCTGCACGGCGGACAAGTGCCGCGCACACGCGAGGCGCTGGAAGCTTTGCCTGGCGTGGGCCGCAAAACGGCCAACGTCGTGCTCAACTCAGCTTTTGGCGAAGCGACCATGGCAGTGGACACCCACATTTTTCGCATGGGTAATCGCACGGGCCTGGCACCTGGTAAAACGCCGCTTGAAGTCGAGCTGAAGTTGCTCCGCCGCATTCCGCCTGAGTACATCGTTGATGCGCACCACTGGCTGATTCTGCATGGCCGCTATGTCTGCGTAGCCCGTACACCGCGTTGCTGGGAGTGTGCCGTAGCGTCTTTTTGTGGTTACAAACCCAAGACGCCGCCGCCTCAGTAAGGCTGTACTACTGCGTCAGGTCTTGGCCGATACCCTGGCTTTCTTGGGCGCGTTGGTTCACGTCGATTGGTTGGGCTGTTGACCATTCGATATTTACAAATAATGTTAGATACATGTTTTTAAAAAACAATAAATAACACCTAAATGTTTGGTCAAATTCACCGTAAAGGTCGAATAAATCAAACAAAAAAGAAGTAAAGAACAGTAGAAGAAGTTAAATTAGTAATAAAGTTAACAATATCAGTAAACTTTATGCTATTTATTTAATAGCATAAAGTTCAATCAGAGCATGCGATGGGAGTCTTTTTTATACCCGTTAACTGCGTCTGGAAGCCCACACCCAGAGCGCCAGACCGGCAATCATCATTGGCACACACAGCCACTGCCCCA
>RDZZ01000157.1 GCA_004293655.1 Polaromonas sp.
GATCTCTACCACGAGCTGTTCAACGAGGTCGATACAGCGCCTGTGTTTGCCACGCCGCGGGCGTGGCTGGATGCACGGTTTTAAAGCATGAAAAAGGCACCTGCTGCAGTCTTTACAAGGACTTTATGCTACTAAAAAAATAGCATGGAGCAGTTCGGGGCGACCATCAGCGCAACAAGCGTCCCAGCACACCCATCAGGTCGCCCGAATTGCCCAGACCCCCCTCGGGCGCCTGGCCCTGTGGCGTCAGCTGGTCAATCAGCCCCGGCAAGACAGACGACAGTTGGTCAGCGGCCACGCTTGGGTTGACACCCAGTTTTTCGGCCAGATGCGTGATCGTGTCAGACCCCAGAACATCGCTGAGCTGACTGCCAGAGATCGGCTGGTTCTGACCTGTGCCAATCCACGAGCCCACCACATCGCCCAGCCCCGCCTGCTGGAACTTTTGCACCAAGCCGCCCAGACCACCATGCGCACCATCGTTGCCCAGCATGCCGACCACGGCCTGCAGCACTTGGGGGTTACTGGTGACCATCGTTAACAAGCCGCCAAGGCTGCCCAGGCCACCCATGCCGCCACCGCTGCCTGCCTGGGCTTGCTGACTGCCCGCGACCGCGCCCAAAATTGAATCGAGTAAACCCATTGAAAAGCTCCAAAAAATAATTAGAAAACCGACATTGGAAAACTGACGTCACTGAACCCGCTGATTTTGCAGTTTGCGTTGTGACAGCGCAAGCCAGCCCAGCAGCAACGCCGTCATGCCCAGCGGCAGCAGCGAGCCGGCGTTGAGCCAGGCCCAGCCGCTCGTGGTCACCAGCACGCCAGAAGCTAGCGAAGACAGTGCCAGCACGGCAAAGACGCAAAAATTGAGCGCACCCTGCGCCTTGTCTTTTTCTTCCGGGCGGTAGGCGGTCAGTGCCAGCGTGGTGCTGCCCGTGAAAAGAAAGTTCCAGCCCAGACCCAGCAAAAACAGCGCCACCAGGAACTGTGTGAAGTCCACCCCCGACAGCGCCACCATGACGCACACGATGTTGAGTGCCAGCCCCACTGCCATGATGGGCAGCGTGCCAAACCGCTTGATCAGGTGCCCCGTGAAAAAGCCCGGTGCAAACATGCCAATCACATGCCACTCCAGCACTGTCGCCACGTCCGAGAAAGGCAGACTGCAAATTTGCATCGCAATCGGCGTGGCCGCCATCAGCAGGTTCATCACGCCATAGCCCAGCGCACCTGCAGCAGCGGCGACGATGAACACCGGCTGGCGCATGATCTGGCCCAAGGGTCGGCCCGTGCCCGTAGGCCCGGCAGTGGATTTGACAGGGGCGGGCGCAAATTCGATGAAAGCCAGCAGCGCCATGGCCAGCAGCGCCACCGCTGCCAGGGCGAGGTAGGCACCTGCAAACGGGGTTGCGGTCAGGCTGCGCGTGGCCGAGGCCAGGTTTGGCCCTGCCACCGCCCCAATCAGGCCGCCAGCCATCACCCAGGAAACAGCCTTTTCCCGAAATGCGGGCGCTGCCAGCTCTGCCGCCGCGAAGCGGTACAACTGCGCGTTGGCGTTGTAATAACCCGCGACCACCGTGGCGGCCACCAGCAGCCAGAAGTTGCGTGAGTACGCGGCATGGCAGCACAGCAGCGCAGATAAAAACCCCACGGCCAGCCCCAATTGGAAAGACGTTTTGCGGCCAAAACGGCGTTGCGTGTACGCCACCAGAGAAGTCGACAGCGCCCCGCCCACCACATAGCCCATGACGGGCAGGGTTGCCATCCAGCCCAGGGGGGCCAGGTTCAGCCCGACCAGACCATTGATGGCGATGAAGGTGACGTTGTTGGTCAGGAACAGGCCCTGGCACAGGGTCAGGAGCCAAAGTTGGCGGTTCATAGGGGTCCAGGGTTGTGCGTCAAGCGGGCGCGTGTGGCATCAGGGCGATCAAAGACAGGCAAGCCAGCGGCGCGGTCTCGGCGCGCAACACACGCGGCCCCAGTGTGACGGGCATGAAACCGCAGGCCAGGGCTGCCGTTTCTTCAGCCAGGCTCAAGCCGCCTTCAGGGCCGCTCAAAAATGTCAAGGCGTGTGTACCGGCTGTGGCCAGAGCCAGCGGCTGGGTGCCGGACTGGAGCGACAGCAGCAGCTTTGCCCCGGCGTCTGCCGTGGGTGCGTGTCTGGCCGTGGTTTTGAGCCAGTCTGCCAGGCTTGCTGCGTCGTGTATCACGGGGCCACGCCGCGCCAGTGGGCCAGTTTTTTGTCAGCACGCTCGGCTTTGATGCGCAGCACACTGCGCTCGCTCATGACGGGCTGGATGCTGGCCACACCCAGTTCGGTGGCTTTTTCAACCAGCCAGTCCATGCGATCGTTGGCCGGCATGCCAACGACCAGATGCACGGCCCTGGGCGCTTCGCGGCAGGTGGCGGTGTAGGCCCCGATGGTGACATCCACATCACTGCGGCCCATGCGGGTGATGGTGGCTGCAAATTCGCCTTCACTGCCTTGTTGGCCGCTGCCCAAACCATTGAACAGCGTGATGCTGCCCCCCGGCTGCAGGCGCAGCACCTGAACGTGCCGTGCGGCATGCTCTGGCAAGGTCAGTGTGTTGCCCGTGACCAGGGCCATGTCGGCGTAGAAACGGGCGCTCATGGTGCAAAAAAGGCTTCAGACAACGTATCAGACACCGTATTAGACAGCTTTTTTACTATTAAATAAATAGCATTAAAACCATGATGAGATTGCCGTGGGGCATGATTTGACATCAGAAAGTGTAGCCCACGCGGGTTTGGTTGCCCTCAATGGCGTCGAGCAGCACCATGAACGGCCCCAGCTGGCGGTAGCGTGCAGCAGTGGCCCGCACGTATTTGACAAAGCGCGGCGTGTCCGCCAAGTATTTGGGTTTGCCGTCGCGCAGGCTCAGGCGCGCAAAAATGCCGAGTATCTTCAGGTGCCGCTGCAAGCCCATCCACTCCACAGCCCGGTAAAACTCACCAAAGTCATCGCCTACCGGCAACCCCGCCTTGCGGGCTTTTTGCCAGTAGCGCACCGTGATGTCGAGCACAAAATCTTCTTCCCAGCTCAAAAAAGCGTCGCGCATCAGGCTGGCGATGTCATAGGTAATCGGGCCATACACCGCATCCTGAAAGTCCAGAATGCCCAGCGTAGAGGCATTTTCTTCACCAGCAGGGGCCGCGGAACTGGCTTTGCCAGGCCGCAGGCTGCAGGCTATGGCTCCAAGCCCGCCTGCGCGGGGTTGGACAGCCTGCAGATGCGCCGCCTCTGGCGGCGTGGCGCCCTGCAAGGGCAGCGCCCCCTCGGGGCTGAGCGCTGCGGCTCCAAGCCCGCCTGCGCGGGTTTGGACAGCGCGAAGGGCCAGCGCCTCTGGCGCGGGCACGTCCAGCGCAGTACGCGAAGCGACAAGCGTGGGGGCATTATTCTTCATCAGATTCCTCGGCATGAAGTCCCGGTGAACATAGACGCGGGCGCCTTCAAGAGCCTGCAGATTGCTGGCCTTGATGTGCGCAAAGGCATCGTCGAGCGTTTTCTTCTGCTGCTCGTCCAGCGCAAAACCCCGGTACTTTTGCACGTACCACTCGGGGAACAAGCCAAGTTCGCGCGACAGCAGGGCATCGTCATAGGCAGGCAGCACACCGGGTTTTGAGGCCAGTTGCCAGCGTATCAACGCATCGGTGGCGTGGCCGTACAGCTGCATGTCCAGCGCGGTAGGCTGGGCGATGGCGAGCGCACCTACAGGCGGCGAGATCACCTCCATCATCGTCTGCGCACCCAGGTCACTGAGCAGCATGAAGCCTAGCTGTTCGTTCCAGGCCAGCACGCGGGGTACCTGCAAACCGGCAGCAGCCATCAAGCCCGCGACTTTGACAAAAGGTGCGCAGTCCTCCTTGTCAGGCGGCGCGTCCATGATGATGTAACTGCCTGGAGAGCTGCCCAAAGAGCTGTCAACCCTGAAGTAGCGCCGAAAACTGGCATCTGCCGAGGCCAGCCGGACGCTGTCAAGCATCAGCGGGTGCTCGGCTGCAAGGCTCAAGAGCCAGCTGGCAAACGCGCTGGCGCGTGCCGGGTCGGCCCAGACAATGGCGTGGGGGCTGGCGTCAGCAAATGCGTTGTCAAAGGCGCGGGTAGGGGTGTTCATGGCTTTACAAGTGGGACTTGTGGGCCACTTCAGGCCCACGGAATGCTCATGGATAATCAGGCCTGATTCTACAAACGGGTTGACCTCCTACACACGATGCGACGCGCATCTCACTTGCCTTTTCCACTCGCTCCGGTGCCCCATGCCGTCCTCAGCCTTGTCTGGCTCGTGTCTGCAGCGGCGCTGGGCATGGCGTTTGCCACCTCAGCACGTGCCCAGACACCAGCGCCCGCAGTCATGAACAATGTGGGCGCGCCATTGACGATAAAAGCCAGCCCGATGCTGGCTGAGAAACCGCCCATTGGGCCGGGCAACGGTGTGCCAATTTTTGTGTTTGGTGACAGCATCTCTGGTCGCCCGGAGCTGGACACCACCGTCAGTGGCAACGCCGAGCTGCGACGCGGGCCCACGGCGATCAAGGCCGACCGCATTGCGTATGACCAGCCAGAAGACACCGTCAAAGCCACCGGCAATGTGCGCATCAGCAGCTCGGGCAACCAGTACCGGGGGCCTGCGCTGCAGATCAAGCTCGACACCTTCGAGGGGTTTTTCACCCAGCCAAGTTACCGTTTTCTGGCACGGGGTGGCAACGGTCAGGCATCGCGCATTGACTTTGTCGATGACAAGCGCCTGGTGGCTTATGACGCCAGCTTTACCACCTGCGAGCGCAATGACGAGGCCACATGGCAGCCGGCCTGGGTACTCACTGGCAGCCGGTTCAAATTTGACCAAGAGGCAGAAACCGGCGAAGCGACCCATGCTGTGTTGCGCTTTAAGGGCGTGCCCATTCTGGCCATTCCGTCTTTAACCTTTCCGCTCAGTGACAAACGCAAGTCGGGGTTTTTACCACCGTCTTTTGGCCTGGACAGCACCAGTGGCACCTTGCTGACCCAGCCTTACTACGTTGACATTGCGCCCAACCGGGACGCGACGCTCTCGCCTACCGTGATGACCAAACGCGGCATCAATCTGGCAGGCGAATACCGCTATCTGGAGCCCAGCTACACGGGCAAACTGGTGGCCAGCCTGATGCCCGGCGACAAACTGCGCAACATCAACCGCTGGTCGTATTCCCTGCAGCACACGGGCAGCATCGACAGCGGCTTTTCCGCCATTGGCCGTCTGGGGATCAACGCCAATCTGAACCGGGTCAGTGACGACAATTACTGGCGCGACTTTCCAGCCAGCGGGGCGTCGCTGACCCAGCGCCTGCTGGCCGACGACGTCAACCTGAGCTGGAGCCGGGGCCACTTCGCCACGTCCTTGCGCACCCTGCGCTGGCAAACCCTGCAGGATGTGGCCGCGCCCATCGTGCCGCCATATGACCGCCTGCCGCAACTGACCGCCAGCTACACCCGCATCAATGCACCTGTGGGCAGCTTGGATGGTTTTGACGGGTCTGTCGAGGGCGACTACACCCGTTTTTCAGCCGACCGAAAGCTCACTGGCCAGCCCAACGCCGAACGGCTGGTGGCCCGGGCGCAACTGAGTCGCCCGTGGGTTTCACCAGGCTGGTATGTGACACCCAAGCTCCAGCTGCACGCGACCAGCTACAGCTTTGATGCGCCGCTGGCCAATGCCAATGCCAGCGGACAGGCGGGCGCATCGCGCATCGTGCCAACATTCAGCCTGGACAGCGGCTTGCAATTTGAGCGCAAGGCGAGTTTTCTGAGCCGCGCCTTCACCCAGACGCTGGAGCCACGCGCTTTTTACGTGCGCACACCGTACCGCAACCAGAGCCTGTTGCCCAACTACGACTCGGCTGCCAACGACTTCAACTTTGCCACTGTATTTACCGAAAACTCGTTCACGGGCAATGACCGCATCTCGGACGCCAACTTGCTGACGCTGGGGGTCACGTCGCGCCTGCTGGAGCCGTCAACAGGGGCCGAGACCGTGCGTTTTGGTGTGGCCCAGCGCCTGGGTTTTGAAGACCAGAAGGTCACTTTGCCGGGCGTGTTGCCAGCGAGCAACCGCGTCAGTGACCTGCTGCTGGGCACCACCCTTCACTGGGACCCGCAATGGACAGCGGACGGCACCGTCCAGTACAACCCGAAGGCGGGCCGCTCAGAGCGCAGTGTGCTGGGCGTGCGTTACACCCCCGGCAATTACCGTGTGGTCAGTGCATCCATCAGGCGCCAGCGCAATGTCAGCAACCTCATTGACGTGAGCACGCAGTGGCCCTTGAACGAGCTGTGGGGCGACAAGGGACGTGACCTGGGCGCTGGCCAGGGCCAAGGCGGCGGGCGCTACTATGGCGTAGGGCGTCTCAACTACAGCATGCTGGACAAAAAACTGGTCGATGGCATCATCGGGCTTGAGTACGATGGCTGCTGCTGGATTGGCCGCGTGGTGCTGCAACGCTCACAGAGCAGCGCGGCGTTGTCCAACACGCGCATCTTGTTCCAGCTGGAGCTGGTTGGTTTTTCCCGAATTGGCTCGAACCCCCTGGAGGCCCTGAGATCAAACATTCCGCGCTACCAGTCCCTGCGCGACCCAGCAAGCATGGGCACACCCAGCCGCTTTACCAACTATGACTAAACACACTTTTTCTTCCCGCTTGCCCTTGCCTGCGGTTTCCCGGTTTGTCAGGCAACGCACAGGCTGCACGCTGTTACTTGCACCGCTGCTGCTGTGCGTACCGATGGCACAGGCCCAGAGCCTCAAGCCGTCCTTGCAGTTGCGCGCACCTGAAGCAACGGCGCGTGCTGCAGGTGCAAGCGGTGGGCAACAAGCTGCAGACTACATTGTTGCTGTGGTCAATTCAGAGCCGATCACCAACAACGAGGTACGCGCCAAACTGGTACGCGCCGAGCAGCAACTGAGCCAGCAGGGGGCTGTATTGCCACCCCGCAGCGAGCTGGCCAGGCAAGTCATGGAGCGCCTGATCAATGACAAGGCACAACTTCAACTGGCGCGCTCATCGGGTCTGCGGGTTGAAGACAATGCGGTTGAAAACGCAGTGCTTGGCGTGGCCCGGCAAAACCAGCTGTCACTTGAAGATCTGCGCCGTCGCCTGGTAGCAGACGGTATTTCCTACGTTCAGTTCCGCTCGGATTTGCGTGACGAAATTTTGATGACCCGCCTGCGCCAGCGCGAGTTGGAGTCACGCGTGACCATCACCGAACAGAACATTGACCAGTTTCTGCGTGAGCAGCAAACAGCCATGGCCAGTGCCACACCTGAAATCAATCTGGCGCAAATTTTGATCGCTGTGCCTGAGAACGCCACGGCGCAACAAGTCGCCGCCCTGCAAACCAAAGCGGTGCAGGCAGCAGAGCGTGCCAGAGCAGGCGCGGACTTTGGTGTTCTCGCCAACGAGATGTCCGACTCGCCGACCCGTGCGACGGGTGGGCAAATGGGTTTGCGCAGTGCCGAGCGTTATCCACCGCTGTTTCTGGAGGCGACAAAAAATCTGCCCGTCGGTGGCATTGCCGATCTGGTTCGCAGCGGCGCCGGTTTTCATGTGCTCAAGCTGGTGGAGAAAAAACAGGCAGACACGCTGGGCATGACCGTCACACAGACACGTGTACGCCACATTTTGCTGCGTACAACACCTGCGCTGAGCGACACAGCTGCCCGCGAGAAACTTCTGGCCATCAAACAACGCATCGTGGGCGGCCAGTCTGACTTTGCAGCGCAAGCCCGGCAAAACAGCGAAGACGCCTCTGCCAGAGAAGGCGGCGATCTGGGCTGGGCCAGCCCAGGCACTTTTGTGCCAGAGTTTGAACAGGTCATGAACACCCTGGCACCCGGCCAGATTTCCGAGCCTTTGACGTCACGTTTTGGCACCCATCTGATTCAGGTGGTAGAGCGCCGCGACACCGAATTGTCAAAGCGTGAACAGCGTGAGATGGCCCGCAACGCCCTGCGTGAAATCAAGCAGGAAGAAGCCTACGCGCTGTGGGCGCAAGAGGTTCGGGGCAGAGCCTATGTTGAATACCGCGAGCCACCGCAATAGGATGAAACACATCCCCCGCAAGCGTTTTGGTCAGCATTTCCTGACCGATCAAAACATCATTGCAGACATCGTTGGGGCCATTGCCCCGCAAGCTGGTCAAGCCATGGTCGAGATCGGGCCTGGCCTGGCTGCGCTGACGCAGCCGCTGGTAGAGCGGCTGGGCCATTTGACAGTCATTGAGCTGGACCGAGACTTGGCCGCGCAATTGCGCACACACCCGCAGTTGACGGTGCTGGAGTCCGATGTGCTCAAGGTCGATTTTCGGCAGTTGGCTGGCAGCATCGGCGGCAAGCTGCGCGTGGTGGGCAACTTGCCTTACAACATTTCAACCCCCATTTTGTTCCAGTTGCTGGACGTGGCCGACGTGGTGCAAGACCAGCACTTCATGCTTCAAAAAGAAGTCATTGATCGTATGGTCGCCAGGCCCTCGACCAGTGATTACGGTCGGCTAAGCGTCATGTTGCAGTGGCGCTATGCGATGGAAAACGTGCTGTTTGTGCCCCCGGCAAGTTTTGACCCACCGCCACGGGTTGACAGTGCCATCGTGCGCATGCTGCCACACGCCGCACCTGCGACGGTGGATGTGAAACTCTTCAGCGAACTCGTCAGGGTCGCATTTAGCCAGCGTCGCAAGCTTCTGCGCCACTCTCTGGGCAAGTGGCTGGAACTGCGTCAGTTTGGCGGTGTGTTCAACCTGCAGCGTCGGGCAGAAGAAGTCCCGGCGGACGAATATATTGCCTTGGCACAACAAGTGTGAAAAAGCCCGGCGCACAGCTTGTGTGGTCGGGCTTTTGGTTTTAAATCCAGCGGTGAGCTGCTTCTTTTTTAGGCAGCTGTCAGCCAGTACCCCGCGTTAAACGGACTGCTCATACGCAGTGCCAGCGGTGAAATATCGATCAGTTTGTCAGTCGGCATGGCTTCTGCGCCGTCTGCAATCACCTGGAGGGCCTCGTTAGCCCGATCCCCTTGGCCAATGTCTGGGGAGCGGGCTACAGAAAAGAATAAAAGCACCGAAACGGTATCTTTCGATCCGCCCAGTAGTCAGCGGCATCCCTGAAAATGTCCAGCAATTGCTCGCGTGCTTCTTTGTCAAATTTGGCATGCGCCGGTATTTGCTCCAGCACGACAATAAAGCCAGGCTGCGGACCTGATTTGTGAACCAGATCTGTCATGCAGTCGTACAAGGCGTCAAAGTTTTTACCGAAATGTGCCGGAAACGTGTACTGCGCGGCAATCATGTCCAGAATGTCCTGCTTGTTCTGGGCATTGCCCAGATTGGCATACAGAAAATGCTGGTTCAAATGCGTCGCGGCATCTTGCAGTTCCTGCACGCGAAAGGCGCGTATGGATTGAACGATATTGGGCCGCACCCCTTTGAGGGGTACGTCGTTGCTTTTGTTAGCAAGCGCCTCGTTGTCCAGACGAAGTGGTGTGTCCATCTCCGTGTCTCTTTCTATAAAGTCAAAAGTCAAAAGTCAAAATAACCATCACCATTCAATTTATTGAATGATCTTGCGAAAGCTCGCATAGTGATCGTCGGTGTAATAACAAGTCTCTGGCGCGACGGGTTTTAGACCGCCACACACAATGCGGCGAGCTCCCCGGCTGCGCTCGCTTGGTGTCTTGACGGTGTATTCCCGGTAATAACCCCGGTTTTGCCGTGGAAGAATTCCTTCCCGGTTGCCAAATACAGTACCATCTTTGTCGTACCGGAAAGGGCCGCCTTGATAGATCAACGCCATCATGGCCTGGCCTTGTGGGGGCAATTGCGACACGCCCATGGTGCTGATCTGTGGCGTGACAACAGGCTCACCCAGTGGGCCTTTGGCTTGCGCCAACCCAGGGCTTGTTGCCCACAAACCCGCCCACATGACCAGCAATGCCACCGCACCAGTTTGACGCCAATGCACCAGTCCAGAGCGCCACAAATTGCGCAACATGACATACCTTTCTCGGACTTCAAGAGCGCTGCTTTGACTCATTTCAAAGTGCTTACCCCGGATTTTCGGGTTAACCCTTAAATTTCAAGAAACGTAGTTTGCCGCATATGCGCATAAAACACAAGGGGTTATGCTGAATATTCAGGCACTTATGCACGTTGTGTCTAGGCTGTATTCGTGTTGCATCCGTGCTGCGCGGACGGCAATAAGTCAGTGCCAGCTGACTGGGTTTCGTTTAGCGGGCGGCATTTGCATCGGCAACAGTCAATGCTGTCATATTGACGATCCGCCGCACTGTGGCGGTGGCAGTGAGAATGTGCATGGGCTTGTTGGCACCCAGCAGCACAGGGCCAATGGCGATGTTGCCGCCTGCCGCCGTCTTGAGCAGGTTGTAAGCAATATTGGCGGCATCAATGTTGGGCAGCACCAGCAAGTTGGCTTCGCCCGTTAACGTGCTGTTGGGCATGATGAATGCGCGGGCATCGGCGTCCAGTGCAATGTCGCCGTGCATTTCACCGTCAACTTCCAGCCAGGGTGCCTTCTCGCGCAGCAAGTCCAGTGTGCGACGCATCTTGATGGCGCTGGGCTGGTTCGATGAGCCAAAGTTGGAGTGCGACAGCAGGGCGGCTTTGGGTTTGATGCCAAAGCGCATCATCTCTGCAGCGGCCATGGCGGTGATTTCAGCCAACTGCTCTGCCGTTGGGTCATAGTTGACGTGTGTGTCAAGCAAAAACACCTGGCGGCCCGGTAACAGCAAGCCGTTCATGCAGGCATAGGTATGGACACCTTCACGTTTGCCAATGACCTGATCCAAGTAGTCCAGGTGATGCGCCGTAGTGCCCCAGGTGCCGCAGATCAAGCCATCCACATCGCCCTTTTGCAGCAGCATGCCAGCGATCAGCGTGAGGCGGCGACGCATTTCAATCTTGGCCATTTGCACCGTCACGCCGCGCCGCTCCATCATGCGGTGGTAGGTTTGCCAGAAATCACGGTAGCGGTGGTCTTGTTCGACGTTCACGACATCGTAGTCAAGCTCTTCTTTCAAGCGCAGACCAAACTGTTCAATGCGCTGTGCAATGATGGTGGGGCGGCCAATCAGCGTCGGGCGGGCCAAGCCCTCGTCCACCACAATTTGGCAAGCACGCAGCACGCGCTCCTCTTCACCCTCTGCATAGGCTACCCGCTTGCGGCTGGCACTTTTTGCGGCTGCATAAATCGGCTTCATCATGCTGCCAGAGGCATAAACAAAGCTTTGCAGCTTCTCGCGATAAGCTTCCATATCCTGAATGGGGCGCAGTGCCACCCCACTGTCCGCTGCTGCTTTGGCCACTGCTGGCGCGATTTTTATCATCAAGCGCGGATCAAACGGTTTGGGAATCAGGTAGTCAGGGCCAAAGGCCAGCTTTTGGCCTACATAGGCGGCGGCAACGACTTCGTTTTGCTCGGCCTGGGCCAGCTCGGCGATGGCGTGAACAGCTGCAATTTCCATCTCAACGGTGATGGTGGACGCACCTGCATCCAGCGCGCCCCGAAAAATGTACGGAAAACACAGAACATTATTGACTTGGTTGGGGTAGTCGGTGCGACCTGTGGCAATGATGGCGTCGTCCCGTACGGCTTTGACATCGTCAGGGTTAATTTCGGGGTTGGGGTTGGCCAGCGCAAAAATAATTGGTTTGGCGGCCATTTTTTTGACCATCTCCTGTTTGAGCACGCCGCCTGCAGACAGACCTAAAAATATGTCGGCACCTTCAATGATCTCGCTCAAGGTACGGGCGGCGGTGTTTTGTACAAACTGTATTTTGTCTTCGTCCATCAGCTCGGCGCGGCCTTCGTACACCACACCTGCCAAATCGGTCACATAAACGTTTTCACGCCGGATACCCAGTTTGAGCAGCAGGTTCAGGCAAGCCAGCGCCGCAGCACCCGCCCCCGACGTGACAAGCTTGACGCTTGCTGGATCTTTGCCAACTACTTTCAGTGCGTTCAAAATCGCCGCTCCCACGGTAATTGCCGTGCCATGCTGGTCGTCATGAAACACCGGGATTTTCATGCGTTTGCGCAGTTCACGCTCCACATAAAAGCAATCCGGCGCCTTGATGTCTTCCAGATTGATAGCACCAAAGGTAGGCTCCAGCGAGGCAATGATGTCAACCAATTTGGCTGGGTCTTTCTCGTCGATCTCGATGTCAAACACATCGACGCCAGCGAACTTCTTGAACAGTACCGCTTTACCTTCCATCACTGGCTTGGACGCCAGTGGGCCAATGTCACCCAAGCCCAGAACTGCCGTGCCGTTGGTCACAACTGCCACCAGGTTGCCGCGCGCGGTGTACCGATAAGCATTGTTGGGGTCCTTGACGATTTCTTCACAGGGCGCGGCTACACCTGGCGAATACGCCAGTGCCAGGTCGCGTTGGTTGGTGAGCTGCTTGGTCGCGGCAATGGCCAGCTTGCCGGGCGTAGGGAACTCATGGTATTCAAGCGCAGCCCGGCGCAACTCAGCGCGTTTTTCCTGGGCTTGGTCGGGCGTTGTAAAAGAGGGTGTCAGCATTAGAAGTATCTCCAGAGGATCGGTCGAACGACCGTCAATTTCCTGTAAGGATTGTAGGTCGTTTAGAGG
>RDZZ01000158.1 GCA_004293655.1 Polaromonas sp.
CAGCACGGTAAAGCCGACCTCACGTGCGCCCAGCAGTGCCGCCTTAAACCTGTCCATGCCTGCCTCGATATGTCGGCTGATGTTCTCCAGCACCACAATTGCGTCGTCCACCACGAAACCCGTGGCGACGGTCAACGCCATCAGGCTGAGGTTGTTCAAACTGAACCCCAGCAAGTGCATGGCACTGAAAGTACCCAGCAAAGACACCACAGTGGCCACCGCCGGAATCACGGTGGCGCGCGCGCTGCGCAAAAAAGCGCTGACCACCAGCACCACCAGCGCAATTGAAATCAGCAGCGTGATTTCAACTTCCCGCAATGAGGCGCGGATGGAGTTGGTACTGTCAGACGCGACCGACAACTTCACGTCGGCTGGCAACTGGGCCTGCAGCTCGGGCAGCAGCGCGCGAATGCCATCGACCGTGGCAATCACGTTGGCGTCTGGCTGGCGGCGTACCAGCACAATCACCGCGGCTTCGCCATTGAAAAGCCCCAGCGTGTTGGTGTTTTCGGTGCCGTCCCGCACCTGCGCCACATCTTGCAGCCGCACCGGTGCGCCATGGCGCCAGGCCACGACCAAGCCCTGGTAATCCGCCGCTTTCCGTCCCCCTGTGGCCGTGTTGCCCACGGCGTAGATTTGCAGGCGCTGGTTTTTGCCGTCGCCGTCGCCTTTGATGTCCGTATTTTCTTCAATCGCCCCCTTGGGCCGGTTGGCGTTGGACGCCTGCAGGGCAGCGCGTACATCTTCCGTGCTGATGCCGTAGCGGTTGAGCGCAAACGGCAGCAACTCAACCCGCACCGCTGGCAGCGAGCCACCGCCCAGTTCAACATCGCCCACGCCCGGTACCTGCGCGATTTTTTGCTGCAGCAGGCTGGACACATCGTCGTAAATCTGCCCCGGTGTGCGGGTTTTGGACGTGAGTGCCAGAATCATCACCGGTGCCGCTGCGGGGTTGGCCTTGCGGTAGGTCGGGTTGCTGCGCAGTGCCGCTGGCAGGTCGGCCCGGCTGGCGTTAATCGCTCCTTGCACCTCACGCGCTGCCGCGTCGATTTTGCGGTTCAAGTCAAACTGCAAATTGATGCGTGTCTGGCCATTGCTGCTGGACGAGGTCATCTCGTTGACGCCCGAGATCACGCCGAGTCTTCGTTCAAGCGGCGTGGCCACGCTGCTGGCCATGGTGTCGGGGCTGGCACCCGCAATCGCAGCGCTGACGGTGATGACGGGGAAATCGACCTGTGGCAGTGGCGAGACGGGCAGTACAAAGAATGCGCCTATGCCTGACAGGGCCAGGCCGATGGTGAGCAGAATGGTGGCTACTGGGCGGCGGACGAAGGGTTCTGAGAGGTTCATTTGTTTCTCAGATTGCACTTTGTTTTAGTTGTTGTACTTTGCGGGGAGTGCCGGGGTTGCCCGGCGGCAACTCACTTTTCTTTGCTTCGCCAAAGAAAAGTAAGCAAAAGAAAGGCGACCCTGCTGTCTGCGATCCTTCGCTTCGCTTCGGATACCTTGCGGTACTCGGTTCAGCCGGGGTCACGTGCAAACTCGCTTCGCTCAAACAAGCACGCGCCCTGATCCGTCTGAACCTGCGTTCCTCAGCGCATACAGAAGGGGTTTGGAGGCAGGGAAAGCCGAATCCGAATCCATTTTCCCTACCCGTCCTGGCTGGGCTTGAAATATCGGCAGGAGACGGATTAAAAAATTTAGATGTCCGAAGGCGGCAAAGCCGACAAGTTTCTAAATTTTCCGTCTCCTGCCGATATTTCAAGGAACCGCGAAGCGGCCCAGACTGCGGGTCGCCTTTTCTTTTGCTTACTTTGCTTTTGGCGAAGCAAAAGAAAAGTGAGTTGCCGCCGGGCAACCCCCGGCACTCCCAGCAAGGTAGTGCGCTATTAATTAAATAGCTAATACCCCCCGAATACATTGCGGTAGAGGCCAAAAACATGCTCAAAAATCCCCGCTACGCCGAAACCGCTTGCCCAACCGGTCAAACCCCAGATAAATCACCGGCGTCGTGAACAGCGTCAGCACCTGACTGACCACCAGCCCGCCAAAAATAGCCAACCCAAGCGGCCTGCGTAACTCAGAGCCTTCCCCCCAGCCCAGCATCAAGGGCACGGCCGCAAACAAGGCGGCAAGCGTGGTCATCAAAATGGGCCGAAAGCGCAGCAACGCCGCCTGATGAATCGCCTCTTGCGCCGACTTGCCCTGCGTGCGTTCGGCATCAATGGCAAAGTCAATCATCATGATGGCGTTTTTCTTGACAATGCCGATCAGCAAAACAATGCCGATGATGCCCATCACGCCCAGATCATTGCCTGTGAGCATCAAGGCCAGCAATGCACCCACACCTGCCGAGGGCAGTGTTGACAAAATCGTCAGCGGGTGAACAAAGCTTTCATACAGCACACCCAGCACGATGTACACGCAGACCAGGGCCGCCAGAATCAGCCACAACTGGTTGGACAGCGATGCCTCATACGCGCCCGATGCCCCCAGAAAGCTCAAACTCACGCTGGCCGGCAGGGCAATGTCAAGGGCTGCCTGCTTGATGTCATCGACCGCCCGGCCCAGTGCCACACCGGGCGCGGTGTCAAAGCCCAAAGTGGTGGCCGGGAACTGGTCCACGTTGGTTACCTGCAGGGGTGCAGGCCGCTCGGTGATGGTGGCAATGCTGGCCAGGGGTGTGGTGCCGCCTGCACCGGTTTTGAGCTGCAAGCTGCCCAGTGACGCAGCGGTTGTCAGCTGGCTGGGCAGGGCTTCCAGAATCACACGGTACTGGTTGGTCTCGGTAAAAATGGTCGAGACAATGCGCTGGCCAAAAGCGCTGTACAGGGCATCGTCAATGGCAGCCGCTGAAATACCCAGGCGCGAGGCGGTGTCGCGGTCCACCGTGACAAACACCGATGCACCTGTGGCCCCGGCGTCTGTGGTCACGTTGCGCAGGCTGGCCAGGCTGGCCATGCGTTCGGTCAATTTTTTTGCCCACAGCGCCACCACTTTGGTGTCCGAGCCTTCGAGTGACGCGCGAAACTGGGTGGGGCCACTTTCAGCATCAATGGTCAGGTCCTGGGTGGGCTGCAGGTACAGGTTGACACCGGCAATCTTGCTGGCACGCTCGCGCAAGCGGTCGATGGTGGCCTGCTGGCTGGTGGTGCGAGACTTTTTCAGGTTGATCAGCATGCGCCCGGTGTGCAGCATGGTATTGTTGGCCGCATCGACGCCGACGAATGACGAGAGGCTTTCAACATCCGGGTCTTGCAAAATGGCCTGGGCCGTGGCCTGCTGCAGCTCGGCCATGCGGGCATAAGAGATCGACTGGGCCGCTTGCACGCGGGCTTGCAACTGGCCTGTGTCCTGCGTGGGAAACAAGCCCTTGGGAATCAGCACATACAGCAGCACGGTCAGTGCCAGCGTGGCCAGGGCGAGCAGCAGCGTCAGGCCCTGGTGTCTGAACACCCAGTGCAAGCCGTGGTCGTAACGCGTCATCACGCCACTGAAAAATCGTTGCAGTCTGCCTTCACTGGCGCTTTGATTGGCACCGGGTGACTCCCTTTTCAACAAGCGAGCCGACATCATGGGCACGAGCGTGAGTGACACCACGGCAGAAATCAAAATCGTGATCGCCAGCGTGACGGCAAACTCCCTGAACAGGCGCCCCACCACGTCGCCCATGAACAGCAGCGGAACCAGCACCGCAATCAGTGACACCGTGAGCGAGATGATGGTAAAACCAATCTGCGCAGCACCAGTCATGGCGGCCTGCATCGGTTGCATGCCTTCTTCGATGTAGCGGGAGATGTTCTCTATCATCACAATCGCGTCATCCACCACAAAGCCGGTGGCAATGGTCAGCGCCATCAGGCTCAGGTTGTTCAGACTGTAGCCCAGCATGTACATGGCCCCGCACGTGCCAATCAGCGAGATCGGCACCGCCAGACTGGCAATCACGGTGGCGCGCAAGCTGTGCAAAAAAGCAAAAATCACCAGTACCACCAACAGCACGGCCAGCAGCAGCTCGAACTGCACGTGTTCAACCGATGCCCGTATGCCGGTGGTGCGGTCGCTCAGCACCTTGACGGTGACTGACGCGGGCAGGCCCGATTGCAGTTCGGGCAAACGCGCCTTGATGGCGTCCACCGTGGCAATCACATTCGCACCCGGCTGGCGTTGCACGTTCAGGATGATGGCGGGGGTCAAACCAGCCCACGCGCCCAGGTTCACATTCTCGGCACCGTTGACAACCTGTGCCACATCGGCCACGCGCACCGCCGCACCATTGCGGTAGGCAATGATCAGGTTTTTATAGTCGCTCACTGCCACCAGCTGGTCATTTGAATTGATGGTGTAAGACCTGGACGGCCCGTCAATGCTGCCCTTGGCGGCGTTGGCGTTCGCTGCCGAAATCGCGGTGCGAAACGCGTCCAGCCCCAAACCATAAGACGCCAGCGCGCGGATGTCCGCCTGAATCCGCACGGCAGGCCGCTGACCCCCGCTGAGCGTGACCAGCCCCACGCCGTTGACCTGGCTGATTTTCAGGGCCAGCCGGGTATTGACCAGGTTTTGCACCTCGGTCAGCGGCAGAAGGTCTGACGTGATGGCCAGCGTTAAAACCGGCGCATCCGCCGGGTTGACCTTGGCATACACAGGCGGGGTGGGCAAGTCAGCGGGCAACAGCGACGCGCCCGCGTTGATCGCCGCTTGCACCTGCTGCTCGGCAATGTCCAGGGCCAGCCCCAGGCCAAACTGCAGCGTGACAATCGACACCCCCGCAGCGCTGGTACTGCTCATGCGCTGCAGCCCCGCCATCTGGCCGAACTGCCGCTCCAGCGGAGCCGAGACGGTTTGCGCCATCACCTCGGGGCTGGCACCGGGGTAGAGCGTTTGCACCTGAATGGTGGGGTAATCCACCTGCGGCAGCGCTGAGAGTGGCAGCAGCTTGAAACCCAGAAAACCAGCCAGCACGATCGCCAGCATCAGCAGCGACGTGGCCACTGGCCGAAGGATAAAGGGACGCGAAGGGCTGTGGGCGCTGCTCATTGTGGGGGGCGCTCACGGCCTGGGCCACCGCCGCCTTGTTGCATGCGCTGCTGCATGTTTTGCCAGCGCTCTATTGCCTCGGCATCGCCACTGTCGAGTTTTTCAAAAAACTTTTTCCGGCGCTCCAGGGCTTCAGGGTTGTCTTTGACCTGCTCCAGCATGCGCAGGCGTTGCTCAGGCGTCGGGCCTTTGGAGGCTGTTGGTGTTGGTGTTGGTGCTGCTGGTTGCGCTGCTGTGGCGGGCGGTGGTGCTGATGCGCTGCCTGGCAAAACCGCCGACCCTGCTGATCCCGGTACAGCGCTGGCACCAGGGCGACGACCACCGCCACGCGGTGCCTCGCCTGCCAGGCTGACGCGCGAGCCTTCTTTGAGTCGGTCAGCACCTTCCGTGATCACCTGCTCGCCCGCCTTCAGGCCAGACGCAATAACCACTTTCTCACCCGTGGCCTGCCCGCGCACAATGGGCCTGACGGACACCGTGCGTGCTTCGGGGTTGAGCACAAACACAAAGTCCCCACTGCCGCCCAGGCGCACCGCCGCCACAGGCACCACCACCGCGTTGTCAATCGACTTGATGCGCAACTGGATGTTGACAAACTGACTGGCAAAAAAAGCCGAGTCAGCGTTGGCAAAGCGCGCCTTGGCCTTGACCGTGCCTGTGGTGGTGTCCACCTGGTTGTCAAGCGATGCAAACGTGCCACTGCCCAGCGTGGCGGTACGCGTGCGGTCCATCGCCACGACCTGCATGTCTGTCTTGCCAGCACCCAGCACATCACCGATACGGTCTTGCGGCACGGCAAACACCACATCCATCGGCATGACCTGGGTGATCACCGCCACGCCATTGGCATCGCTGCTGCTGACCGTGTTGCCCACATCCACCGTGCGCAAGCCCACCCGCCCGCTGATGGGCGCGGTGATGCGGGTGTGGCTCAGGTTAAGTTGTGCCACGCCGACGGCGGCATTGTTGACCATGACCGTGCCTTCAAGCTGCTTGACGAGTGCGCTTTGCGCATCGACTTCTTGCCGTGCAATCGAGTCCTGGCTTAGAAGCGTCTGAAACCGCGCCAGTGTGACCCTGGCATTTTCGAGCTGCGCCGCATCCCTCTGGCGCTGGCCTGCAGCTTGCGCCAGCGCCAGCTCGAACTGACGCGCGTCCAGTGTGGCCAGCAACTCGCCCGCGCGCACCATCTGGCCTTCCTTGAACAGCACCTTCTCCAGCACCCCAGAGACCTGCGGGCGCACCTTGACGGTGGCCAGCGGCGTGACTGTGCCCAACGCGTCCAGCGTGACGGCGATACTGGTGCGCTCGGCAGTAGCGACACCTACCGTGCTCGCACCCCGACTGCCGCCGCCGAACCCCCCGCCAGACGGGCCACCCGCACCACCGCCTGGGCCGCCGGGGCTACCTGTGAGTGTTGCAGGCGCAGGACGGGTCAGGTACCAGGCCAGTCCACCCACACCAGCGACCAGCAGCAACGCCACCACTGTGCCCATGATGGATGCACGACGGCTCAGCGGTTTTCTAGCTGCTGCAGATCGAACGGGGTGGGGGGATTCAAGTGCATGGTCTGCGGGTGGCTTTGCGGATAGCTCTTGCGGCGTCATCAACGGTCCTTGTCAATTGTTGTGGCGCTGACTACTGTCGCGTCACGCCTGAAATGACGGTCTGCGCCTTACGCTGCATGCCGATGACATCGCGCAGTTGCGCCATCTCAAGCGTGACACGACACCAGCCCTGCAGCGCGGGCTGCAAAAAGCCTTTGAAAAGATTATGCCGACAACATCAAACCAGTTGTAAAGCGCAGGTCTGACCATGGGTAAATGCGGAGTAAAGCGGGGCAGTGCAGGGTAGTTCAAGCGCCCTGCATGATTGCGCCGACATGACGTCTCAGTGCGATGACTTTGGCAGCAGACTGGTTTGCCCAGCCTGCACAGCCTACTTCAGTGGAATCACATTTGTACGGTCAACGGGCACCGCCGTCACGCTGTTTTGTGGCGAGCCTTCAATCAGCCGGTCTGAATAGGTCAGGTACACCAGCGTGTTGCGGGGCTTGTCCACCATGCGCACCACCCGGAGTTTTTTGAACACCAGTGAAATACGCTCGGTCAGCACATCTTCTTGTGCCTCCAGCGGTTTGGCAAAGCGGATGGGGCCAGTCTGGCGGCAGGCAATCGAGGCTTCCGCCTTGTCTTCAGCCAGACCTAACGCGCCTTTGTAGCCGCCGGTTTTGGCGCGCGAGACATAGCACGTCACACCCGCTACTTTCGGGTCGTCATACGCCTCGACCACGATTTTGTCGTTCGGGCTGAGCAGTTTGAAAACCGTGCTGACCTCGCCGATTTGCTGCGCGGCAGCATGGTTCAGGCAAAGCATGAGAGACAGCATGGCAAACAGCGAAAAAACGCAAGCGCTGAGAATTTTTCTCATCCGGTTGACCTCTTGAAAACCATATCCGTCAGACATTAAAAACAAAAGGCCCTGAAAAGAGCCTTTTAGTGTCTGGCTATGAAAGCCGTAGCCCGGTCTGCCTTGCTTTTATCGTGTGCCGCGTTGCGGTGCGCTTGCACCGGGGCCTGGCCCGCGACCCGCAATGTGCCGGAACGTGATGCGGCCCTTGCTCAGGTCGTACGGTGACAGCTCAAGCGAGACTTGGTCACCTGCCAAAATACGAATGTGGTTTTTACGCATCTTCCCCGATGTATAGGCCACCAGTTTGTGGCCATTGTCCAGCGTGACGCGAAAACGGGAGTCGGGCAAAACTTCGTCCACCAGCCCGTGCATTTCAATGAGTTCTTCTTTAGCCATGCAAGTATTGTCCTCGAAAATGAAAAGCCGAATTTAAGTCTGTTGCTACTGCTGCCTGAAACGCCCCGAAACGCTCAGTGCCTTCAGGCAAGCGCCGGGGCACTGCGCTCGTTGATCCAGCCCAACGCATGCTCGGTGGCGTATTGCAGAGCAGACGCTGCACTGTCAAACAGGCCCGAAAAGCGCATCACGCGGTCATGCGTGGCACTGCCTGAGCCAGAGCGGATGGACACTGAAGCGGCGTAGCGTCCTTCGCCGTGTGGTTTGGCCAGTGGCGATACAAGGTACTTGCCGACCGCAATTCTGGCGGTCTGGTTGTGAGAAATCAACATGAAAAATCAATACTAAAAAGCCTCCACCAGATTTTAAACAAGGGTCTGGATCTGGTGGGAAGGCAGATGCGTTCGTTATGAACGCATGTAAATAAACAACCCGGGGCTTGGCCCAGGTTGTGCGGTTTCATCAACGGTGAGGGGGTTTCAATTCAACAGCTGTGACATTACAAGGCAATGTCAGTGCTGGATGAACCACGATTGTGTGCACAGCTGAAAGCTCTGCAGTCCGAAAAAGTGGTTGGTGTTTGTAGGCTTTGAGGCTGTGTGGGCCAAAAAAGCAGGAAACTTTTGATTTAAAACGCTGTTGCGTGTATGAGGGTTGCATTGTAACCAATCTGCTGGACTGTTGTTTTATCAGTGCAGTGCCAACCCTGAATCAGATGTCGGGTCAGACATGGAGTCAGACGTCAGAAATGCATCGAAAATGCACCAAAAAAGTGCAAAACAAATCCTTCTGTATGATTTTTTACTTGTGCAGCGCAGGCCAAGGGAAGCAATTAAGATAAAAGCCCACATTGCAAAATGGCATTGTTTTTGCAATCCGTCGTCGGTGCAATAGGCCACATTGATCAGTTGGGCGCCTTCAAGCACACTCCCAGAAGCATTTCGAAAGACAGTCCATGGAACTGACCCCGCGCGAGAAAGACAAGCTGCTCATTTTTACCGCTGGCCTGCTGGCTGAGCGTCGCCGGGCGCGTGGCCTGAAGCTGAACTACCCGGAAGCTGTGGCCTTGATCAGCGCCGCCGTGATGGAGGGTGCGCGGGACGGCAAGACCGTGGCCCAGCTCATGAGCGAAGGGCGCGGTCTGCTGAGCCGTGCCGATGTGATGGACGGCATCGCCGAGATGATTCCCGATATTCAGGTCGAAGCCACTTTTCCCGATGGCACCAAACTGGTCACCGTTCATCAGCCCATTTTTTAGCACAACTGCACCATGAAAAAATCAATTGCTCTTAAAACAATAGCATCTAGTGTCGGTGTACTTTGCCACAGCACCATATTTGCCCATGATGGCCATGGTTTGAGCGGGGCCCACTGGCATGCCACGGACACTTGGGGACTGGTGCTTGCGCTGGCCGTTGCGGTGTGCATCATCGCTGCATGGCCGGGTGGCCGGAAGTAATGTTTATGACACCCGGCGAATTGTTCACAGACGGCCCGCAGCTGGACCAGCACAGTCTCAACACAGGGCGGCGCACCGTCAGCCTTGTGGTTTACAACACATCTGACCGTCCCATTCAGGTCGGCTCCCACTACCACTTTGCCGAGACCAACGCCGCGCTTGGCTTTGAGCGCAATGCGGCGCGCGGCATGCGGCTCAATATTGCCTCTGGCATGGCGGTGCGCTTTGAGCCAGGCCAGCAACGCACGGTCGAGCTGGTCGAATTTGCAGGTGAACGCACGGTTTACGGCTTTCGTGGCCTTGTTCAAGGAAAACTGTAATGGCAACCATCGGCAGGCGTGCTTACGCAGAAATGTTCGGCCCTACCGTGGGCGACCGCTTGCGGCTGGCCGACACCGACCTGATTGTCGAAGTCGAAGCTGACTACACATTGCGCGCTGGAAGCTACGGCGAAGAGGTCAAGTTCGGTGGCGGCAAGACGATTCGAGACGGCATGGCGCAATCGCAAAGAACCCGTGCCGAGGGCGCTGTTGACTGCGTGATGACGAACGCCCTCATCATCGACCACTGGGGCATCGTCAAGGCCGATATTGGTCTGAAAGGCGGGCGCATCGTCGGCATTGGCAAGGCGGGCAACCCTGACGTGCAACCCGGTGTGGACATCATCATTGGCCCCGGTACTGAAATCATCAGTTGCGAAGGCAGCATCGTCACCGCTGGTGGCATTGACTGCCACATCCACTTCATCTGCCCGCAGCAGATAGAAGAAGCCCTTAGCAGCGGTATCACCACCATGATGGGTGGCGGCACCGGCCCGGCTACCGGCACGTTTGCCACCACCTGCACACCAGGGCCGTGGAACATTGAACGCATGCTGCAGGCCGCAGATGCCTTTCCCATGAACCTCGGTTTTTTTGGCAAAGGTAACACCAGCCTGCCTGCCGCGTTGCACGAGCAGATCAACGCCGGTGTGATTGGCCTGAAGCTGCATGAAGACTGGGGCAGCACACCCGCAGCGATTAGCAATTGCCTGGACGTGGCCGAGCAGACTGACATTCAGGTCGCGCTGCACTCGGACACGCTCAACGAGAGCGGTTTTGTTGAAAACACGATTGCCGCAGCAAAGCACCGGGGACTTTGTGCCTTTCACACCGAAGGCGCAGGCGGTGGCCATGCGCCAGACATTTTGCGCGTGGTGGGCGAGGCCAACTTTCTGCCCAGCTCGACCAACCCGACCATGCCCTACACCGTCAACACGCTGGACGAGCACGTTGACATGCTGATGGTGTGCCACCACCTTGACCCAGCCATTGCTGAAGACCTCGCTTTTGCCGAAAGCCGCATTCGCCGCGAAACCATTGCCGCTGAAGACGTGCTGCATGACCTGGGCGCCATCAGCATGATGAGCTCGGACAGCCAGGCCATGGGCCGCGTGGGTGAGGTCATCATCCGCACCTGGCAGGCCGCGCACAAGATGAAGCAGCAGCGCGGCAAGCTGGGCGGTGACACTGACCGCCATGACAACTTTCGGGTCAAGCGCTACATCAGCAAATACACCATCAACCCGGCCATTGCCCATGGCATTTCGCATGAAGTCGGCTCGGTTGAAGTCGGCAAATGGGCTGACCTGGTGGTTTTCAAGCCGGCGTTTTTCGGCATCAAGCCATCGCTGATCCTCAAAGGCGGCTTCATCGCCATGGCCGCCATGGGCGACCCGAACGCGTCCATCCCCACGCCGCAGCCCGTGCATTACCGCCCCATGTTTGGCGCGTTCGGCGGTGCAATTGCCAAGGGGTCTCTGACTTTTGTGTCGCAAGCTGGCTTGGCAGCAGACATCAAAACGCAATTTGGTCTGGCCAAAACGCTAAGCGCAGCAAAAAACATACGCGGTGTACGCAAGCAGCACATGGTGCACAACGCTTATCTGCCAAAGATGGAAATTGATGCACAAACCTATGCGGTACGGGCTGACGGGCAACTGCTGACTTGCGAGCCTGCGACCAGTTTGCCCATGACACAGCGGTATTTTCTGTTTTGAATCTGCTTTATGTACAGCTTCAAAAAATTGCCAGACCGCATCAAATTAAATGCAATTTGATGCATGAAAGGATTTTTTTTGATGCGAACCACTTTAACCATTGATGACACCGTGATTTCCCAGGTGATGCAAACGACCGGGCGCGCCAATCCACTGGATGCGATTCGGGAGGCACTGCAAAGCTACCTGCAGCAGGAAAAACTCAAGCAGGTCATTGCGATGCGCGGCCAGCTCGATCTGCAGGACGACTGGCGCGCGCTGCGCCAACTCGACACGTTTGCAGACACCCAACGCAAATGAAGTCCCCTGTGCTTGTTGACACCTCGTCATGGATAGACTTTTTTCGTGGCAAACAAAGTGCGGTGACTGATACCGTCCAGCTGGCGTTACAGCTGGGGCTGGCACGACTGTGTGGTCCGGTGAAGGCCGAGCTGCTTCAAGGTGTAAAAACCAAGAAAGAAAAGCAGCAACTTGGCGTGATGTTCGGCGCTGTTGAAAATCTCGATACCCATGAGGCGGACTGGGAAACCGCAGGTTCAAACCTGCAAGCCCTGCGTGAAGCCGGCATCACCTTGCCACTGACCGATGCATTGATTGCAGCCATCGCCGACCGGCATAAAGCGCATGTGCTGACACTTGACCCTCATTTTTCTCATCTGAAAGTACAGCTTGCATGATCTCGGTTTCCAAAATCATTTCCCGTGGCGCAGGCCTTGCACCCGTACTCGTCAAACGCGCCCCAACCATCGAACTCGATTGGGACATTCGCCAGAAAAGCCGCTTTGACTGCACCGACTCACTGGGCCGCAGCCTGGGTGTGTTTTTGCCACGCGGCACGCTGGTGCGCGGCGGTGATGTGCTGCTGGCTGAAGACGGCTCCATGGCCCGCGTGATTGCTGCGCCGCAGGCCGTGCTTCGCATCACGGCCTGCACGTCACACGGCTCGCCGTTTGACCTGACCCGCGCTGCTTACCACCTGGGTAACCGCCATGTTCCGATTGAACTTCAACCCGACCACCTGAAGATCGAGCCCGACCATGTGCTGGCCGACATGCTGCGCGCCATGCACCTGATCGTTCATGAAGTTGAACAAGCATTTGAACCTGAGGGCGGTGCCTACAGCACAGGCGGGCATTCACATGGTCACGCACATGAGCATGCAGCCGCACCCGCTGCAAAGGCAGTGCATGTTCACGGCCCTGATTGCAATCATGACCTTGATAAAGACGTCAGGCCAGTGGCCATACAGATTCACAAGCACAAGCCGCACAGCCACTGAACCTGCACCCCACCATGTTGACCCAGCCCGTCGAGGCCATGTCTGCAACCAGCCTGATCCAGTTGATCTGGCTGGCCTCGCCGGCCTTGCCCGTAGGCGGATTTTCATACTCGGAAGGGCTGGAAGCCGCCGTAGAGCTTGCAGGAGTAGCTACTGAAAGCATAGCGGCCGACTGGCTTGACGATCAATTGCATCTGACGCTTGCCCGCAGCGACCTGGCTGTCATTGCGCAGGCCATTGCAGCCTGGCGGCAAGATCAGTCAGCGCGTATCCGGCAGCTCAATGACTGGGTGCTGCAAACCCGTGAAACCAGCGAGTTGCGCGCCCAAACCGAACAGATGGGGCGCTCACTTCTGGCATGGCTGGGCAACCATGAGGGTGCCAACGCCCGCCACATTCAGACCTGCGCCGAACTGCCACCCACCTACCCGGTCGCATTCGCACTGGCCGCGTCGCAAACCGGAGCCAGTGTGCGCGACTGCCTGCTGGCCTACGCTTTTGGCTGGGCAGAAAATATGGTGCAAGCCGCGCTCAAGTCAGTCCCGCTGGGGCAGAGTTCGGGGCAGCGCATCCTGGCGCGACTGGGCAAGCGCATTCCCGCTGCAGTTGAAGCTGCCATGCAATTGCCAGACAGCGAGCGCCAGGCCTTCTCGCCCATGCTGGCGATTCTTTCTTCCCAACACGAAACCCAATACTCAAGACTGTTCAGATCATGACCCTGCACCATATTGCCAACCGTACCAAAAAACTGCCTCCCCTGCGCGTCGGTATCGGCGGCCCGGTAGGCTCTGGCAAAACAACGCTGCTTGAAATGCTCTGCAAGGCGATGAAGGCCAAATACGACCTGGTTGCCATTACCAACGACATCTACACCAAGGAAGACCAGCGCATCCTCACCGTCAGCGGCGCACTGGACGCCGAACGCATCATGGGCGTCGAGACTGGCGGCTGCCCACACACTGCCATCCGTGAAGATGCCTCCATCAACTTAGAGGCGATTGACCGCATGCTGGATGATTTCCCCAACGCGGATGTGGTGTTTGTCGAGTCCGGTGGCGACAACCTGGCCGCCACCTTCAGCCCCGAGCTGAGCGACCTGACGATCTACGTGATTGACGTCGCCGCTGGTGAAAAAATCCCGCGCAAAGGCGGCCCCGGCATCACCAAAAGCGACCTGTTCGTGATCAACAAAACCGATCTGGCACCCTACGTGGGCGCTGACCTGAACGTGATGGAGCAAGACACCATACGCATGCGCACCACAGTCAAAGGCCTCAAACCATTTGTCATGACCAACCTCAAAACCAATGCAGGTCTGGCTGAAGTTGTCTCATTTATTGAGTCAAAAGGCATGCTCTTGTCAGCACAAATATCTGTATAACCAGACTTTTTGCACGAGACGCATGGAAGGCCTGCCTGTCGCGGTTAAACTATCGAACTTGGAAGCTTGGCAGAGCGGTTGAATGCAGCAGTCTTGAAAACTGCCGAGGATGCGAGTCCTCCGTGAGTTCGAATCTCACAGCTTCCGCCAGAATCAGTCAGAAAGCCGCACGCCCTTGGGTTTGCGGCTTTTTTGCTTTCTGGCGTACCCACACCAGGCAGTAACGGCGTAATATAACCGCGTACCGTGATTTCACAAGCTCGCCTCATCAGGTTTGGTCAAGTTTTGCAAACCTGTACGGTCAAGGAAAAACTAAAAACGGTTAAAACGCGTTTTGAAATGGGGAGAGCTGCTGCTGTGCATGAAATTAAATCCTCAGATTTGAAGTCGGTATTGCATTCCAAGCGGGCAAATATCTATTACTTGGAACATTGCCGGATTCTGGTCAACGGCGGTCGGGTTGAATATGTAACGGACGAGGGTAAGAAATCCCTTTACTGGAACATTCCGATTGCCAACACCACCACTGTCATGTTGGGTACGGGCACCTCTGTCACCCAGGCGGCCATGCGTGAGCTGGCCAAGGCCGGTGTATTGGTTGGTTTTTGTGGCGGTGGTGGTACGCCTTTGTTCAGCGCCAATGAGGTTGATATTGAAGTCGCCTGGTTTGCACCGCAAAGTGAATACAGGCCGACTGAATACCTGCAGCACTGGGTGCGCTTCTGGTTTGACGATGCCTTGCGTTTGCGGGCTGCCAAGGCGTTTCAGCAACTGCGCATTGAACGCGTTCGTGCCTACTGGAAAACCAGCCGTTTGCTGCGCGACGAAGGTTTTGAGATTGAGCCGGCGGTGCTGGATGCAGCGCTGAACGAAGCGTTGACTGCCGTCAACAGCGCGCCAGACCAGACTGTGTTGTTGCTCAATGAAGCCCGCCTGACCAAACAGCTCTACAAATTTGCCGCCCGCGCCGTCAACTACGGCGAGTTTTCACGCGGCCAGCGCGGCAGCGCTTCAGACCCGGCCAACCGCTTTCTGGACCACGGCAACTACCTGGCTTACGGTCTGGCCGCCAGCGCCACCTGGGTTTTGGGCTTGCCGCACGGTCTGGCGGTGCTGCATGGCAAAACCCGGCGCGGCGGACTGGTGTTTGATGTGGCTGATCTGGTCAAAGATGCGGTCATCCTGCCGCAAGCCTTTGTCTCAGGTATGCGCGGCGACGATGAAGCAGCTTTTCGACGCGCCTGTATTGCAAAACTGACTCGCACCGAGGCGCTGGACTTCATGATTGACAGCCTGAAAGACGTGGCCGTGCAGACTGGAAGGCAAGCGCAGTGAATATTTTGC
>RDZZ01000087.1 GCA_004293655.1 Polaromonas sp.
CAAGGCTTTGCGCCCCAGCCACAGCCCTACACCTATCAGTCGCCGCAGTCACTCCAGCAACCGCAAACCTACCTGCAACCCAACCCGTCGCAGCCGGTTTACATCCAGCAGAGCACCACATACCTGCAGCCTGCGCCGCTGTACATTGCCCCGGCCTACTACCCACGGCCACACCATAGCCCGTACCACGTCGCACCCGCTGGTGTGTCGCTGAATTTTGGCTACAGCCGCGCCTACGGGCACCCCTGGCGCTGATCAGCCTGCCCGATCAGGCCAGACCAGCACGCACCCGCATTTACAAAGCAGTCTCGATCAAGGCGCCCTTGAAAAGCACCGGGCCGGTCGGGCCACCGGCAGAAGGCACACCCCCTTTGGGCTCCAGACTGACGGCCAGTGTCGGCACCCGTTGAACATCGCTGCCCACGGCAGTCAGTCTGACCACCGCGTCATTGCTCAGCACGCCCAGGGATCTGGGGCCACCCGTGGGCGGCAGCGCCCACAGCTGCAATGACTTGTCAGGCTGCGCCTGGAAACCGCCCACGCGTTTGAGCACCAGTCGGCTGTTTTTCTGGTCAAACGTCACCAGCATCGAGGCCGTCGCCTGGTCATCAGCCAGCACGGCAACGTACTGGATTTCAGGTGCCAGTGCGGCGGTGGCCAGTTTGGACGTGAGGCCCTTGACCTGCCCATCGAGCCCGGCAACTTGCCCACCGAGGTCTGCGTTGAGACGGCTCAGGTTGGCAGCCACCACCACAGCAACGACAGCTGCCATGCTGCCCGCAGCTGTCAAACCCTGCCACAGACCCAGACTGGCCCACCAGCGACTCGGGGCGGCCACTGCCTGCGCGCGCGCCGACTGCATGACGTTGGCCTGCTTTTCAGCATTGACCAGATTTTCAATGCGCTTCCAGACCGCCGGGCTGGGCGCGGCCTGCGGCTGCAGTTCTGCCACCGAGGCCAGGCGGCTTTGCCAGATCAGCGCTGCGGCGCGTATCGGCGCGTGGGTACGGGCAAGTTGCTCGAAGCGCCTGCGTGCGCCGCCGCGCAGTGTGCCCAGAGCGTAGCTGGCGGCAAGTTGCTCGATCAGTGCGGGGTTTTGGGCCACATTCATATGCTGACCTCTGGCCGATTTTTTGTTTTTGTCATTATTTTTATCCCTTTCACGCCAGCCGCGCCATGCAGCCGCGCAGTTGCTCCAAGCCTCGGCGAATCCAGGTTTTCACGGTGCCCAGTGGCAGCTTGAGCTGCTCAGCCAGCTCGCCATGGCTCAGGTCGCGCATGTAGGCCAGGCTGACCACCTCACGCTGTTTGTGCTCAAGCTGGCTCAGGCACTGGTGCAGCGCCAGCGCCTGCTCGCTGGCCTGGGCGGTGTCCATCGGGTTGGGTGAATCGCCCGCCACCGTGTCGCTGATCACATCATCGAGTTCCTGCATGTGGTCTGCCCGCAAGGCTGTGCGGCGACGCAAAAAATCCAGTCCCCGGCTGCGTACCACCAGTGCCAGCCAGGCCATCGGTGGCGACAGCGTCGCCTTGTAATCCCCCGAAATGCGCCATATAGTGATAAAGGCTTCCTGCAGCACGTCTTCTGCCCATTCGCGGTTGGTCACCACCCGCACCGCCACGCCGTAGAGCTTGGACGAGGTCAGCTCGTAGAGTTCCCGCAAGGCTTTTTCATCGCTCAATGCAACACGGTCCAGCAGCGCAATCAATTGACTATCCGGGCTTTCTGTTTTCATGGACGGTATTGTCCTGCATGAGCCAAGATACGGCGAGAACGCCCAAACAGATTCAGGGCGCAGCCGCCCGGTAACCTAAAATTG
>RDZZ01000159.1 GCA_004293655.1 Polaromonas sp.
GACCGGCGAAGGCCGTCACCCAGTCGATCCATGGGGTAACCTGACCAAAGGCTACCGTACCCGCAACAACAAGCGCACGCAAGTGATGATTGTTTCGCGCCGCAAGAAGTAAGGGCAAACCATGACACGTTCACTTAAAAAAGGTCCCTTTGTCGACCTTCATTTGATAGCAAAGGCCGACAAGGCCGTTGCCAACAAAGACAAAAAGCCGATCAAGACCTGGTCGCGTCGCTCCATGATCCTGCCCGAGTTCATCGGCCTGACCATCGCCGTCCACAACGGCAAGCAGCACGTGCCTGTCTACATCACCGATCAAATGGTTGGCCACAAGTTGGGCGAGTTTGCACTCACCCGTACTTTCAAAGGTCATCCGGCTGACAAAAAAGTTGTGAGAAAGTAAGGAAAGACCATGGAAACACGTGCAACCCTCCGGGGCGTTCGTCTGTCGGTCGACAAGGGCCGTCTGGTCGCTGATCTGATTCGCGGCAAACGCGTTGATCAAGCATTGAACATTCTGACCTTCACGCAGAAAAAAGCAGCTGGCATCATCAAGAAAGTGGTGGAGTCAGCCATTGCCAACGCCGAACACAACGACGGTGCTGATATTGACGACTTGAAGGTGAAAACCATCTACGTTGAACAAGGTGCCACGCTCAAGCGTTTCTCCGCGCGCGCCAAAGGCCGCGGCAACAGCATCAGCAAACCCACGTGCCACGTGTACGTGGTGGTTGGTAACTAAAGGCAGGACTATGGGACAAAAAATCAACCCAACCGGGTTCCGCCTCTCGATCAGCCGCAACTGGTCCAGCCGCTGGTACGCCAGTAACCGTGACTTCGCTGGCATGCTGGCTGAAGATATCAAGGTTCGCGAGTACCTCAAGGCCAAGCTCAAAAGCGCTGCAGTTTCGCGCGTTCTGATCGAGCGCCCTGCTAAAAATGCCCGCATCACCATTTTCTCGGCACGCCCGGGCGTTGTGATTGGCAAAAAAGGCGAAGACATCGAAGCGCTCAAGAAAGAGTTGAGCAAGCAACTGGGCGTGCCGGTCGCTGTGAACATTGAAGAAGTTCGCAAGCCTGAAATTGATGCCAAGCTGATTGCCGACAGCATCACCCAGCAGCTTGAAAAACGCATCATGTTCCGCCGTGCGATGAAGCGCGCCATGCAAAACGCCATGCGTCTGGGTGCCCTGGGCATCAAGATCATGTCGTCTGGCCGCTTGAATGGCATTGAAATCGCTCGCTGCGAGTGGTATCGCGAAGGCCGCGTGCCCCTCCACACATTGCGCGCTGACATTGACTACGGTACTTCTGAAGCCAAAACCACCTATGGTGTGATTGGTGTCAAGGTATGGGTCTACAAGGGCGATACATTGGGCCGGGGTGATTCACCGGGTGCCAAACTGGATGCTGCGCCTTCTGACGAAGAACGCAAGCCGCGCGGCCCACGCCGTGATGCACGTCCGGGCGACCGCCCAGACCGTGGTGCCCCTCGTGGTGGTGCGCGTCCTCCAGCACGTGGCGGCATGAACACTGCACCTGCCGATGGCAGCGACAAACCAGCTGAAGCCAATTCTGGCGGCGACTCGACATCCACCGTTAAGCGCGTCCGCAAAGCCGCGCCAGCTGCAGCAGCTGACGGTGCCAAGACCGCGTAAGCGGTCTTAAAAACGGAGAATAAACCATGCTGCAACCCGCTCGCAGAAAATACCGCAAAGAGCAAAAAGGCCGCAATACCGGCATCGCCACACGGGGCAACTCAGTGGCGTTCGGTGACTTCGGTCTCAAATGCACAGACCGTGGCCGCCTGACGGCCCGTCAAATCGAAGCTGCACGTCGTGCGATTTCCCGTCACGTCAAACGTGGTGGCCGTATCTGGATTCGCGTGTTCCCGGACAAGCCGATTTCCCAAAAGCCTGCTGAAGTGCGTATGGGTAACGGTAAAGGCAATCCAGAGTATTACGTGGCTGAAATTCAGCCTGGCAAAATCGTCTTTGAAATTGTCGGTGTGCCTGAAGAACTGGCCCGTGAAGCGTTTCGCCTGGCATCTGCCAAGCTGCCGCTGCGCACCACGTTCGTCAGCCGCATGATTGGCCAGTAAAGCAGCTCAGTACTAGGAGAATGAACAAATGAACACGACTGAACTGCGCCAAAAAGACGTTGCCGGTTTGAAGACGGAAGTCAAAGAGCTGCAAAAAGCCCACTTTGGCTTGCGCATGCAAAAAGCCACGCAACAACTCAACAACACTGCAACGCTGCGTTCGACGCGTCGATCCATTGCGCGTGCCAAAACCATTTTGGCCGAAACCATTGCGTCGAGTAATTCCAAGCAAGGAGCTAAATGATGGTGGAAGCAACTGCTGCAGTTAAAAAGTCCCTCAAGCGCACCTTGATTGGCAAGGTTGTGAGCGACAAACGCGCCAAGACTGTGACGGTACTGGTGGAGCGCCGCGTCAAGCACGAGTTGTACGGCAAGATCGTCTCCTTGTCTTCCAAGTACCACGCCCATGACGAAAAGGGCGAGTACAAGACTGGTGACGTGATTGAGATCACCGAAAGCCGTCCGATTTCCAAAACGAAGAATTGGGTGGTGACCCGTTTGATTGAGAAGGCGGCGTCGGTTTAAATCTTGATCGTCTGATTTACTCAGATTCGACAAGACAGGCCTTGTTCACAAGGTTTTAGAAAACGGCTCACCATGTGGGCCGTTTTTGTTTTTCCAACAGATTCATTCATTTTTCATTTACCGGAGCATCTCATGATCAAAGTAGGCGACATTCTTCCCGCAGCCACGCTGATGGAGTTTTCAGAAGTCGAAAGTGAGGGTTGCAGCATTGGGCCCAACGCTGTTGACGTGGGTCAAGCTGTTGCGGGTAAAACCATTGCGCTGTTTGCACTGCCTGGTGCCTTCACGCCAACATGTTCAGCCAAACATGTACCCGGTTATGTCGAGCATTTCGATGCTTTCAAGGCAGCGGGCGTCGATGAGATCTGGTGCATCAGCGTCAATGATGCCTTCGTGATGGGTGCCTGGGCGCGCGAGCAAAAAACGCATGGCAAAGTGCGCATGCTCGGTGATGGAAGCGCTGCATTTGCACAAGCCACCGGATTGACGCTGGACTTGACGGCACGCGGTATGGGCCTGCGCAGTAACCGTTATTCAATGCTGGTCAAGGATGGCAAGGTTGCCAGCCTCAACATTGAAGGCCCCGGCAAGTTTGAAGTCAGTGACGCGGCTACCTTGCTGGCCCAGGCTCAAGGCTGAAAAAGCTGAATGCCCAGGTGCTTTGACGGTCAGCGTTGCAGGCTGAGCTTGAGGTAGTGGGCACCTGCGATGGGGTTGTGGTAGTACGGGGGTATGGCCTCAAAACCCAGGTCTGCGTACAGCGCGCGGGCTGACTCCATATCACTTAGCGTATCCAGCAGCAAATGGTGGTAGCCCGCTACACGCGCGGCGTCCACCATGGCCTCGGCAAGCTGCCTGCCCAGACCCAGACGGCGAAAAGTTGGGCGCACGTACAAGCGTTTCATCTCGCAGGCATTCGAGTAATTCACACCGTGCAATGGCCGCATGGCGCAGCACCCTGCCACAGCTTGGTTAACGCTGACCAGCAACAGCATGCCTTCTGGTGCAACGTACTCGCCAGGCAAGTTTGCCAATTCAGCATCAAAGTTCTGAAAGCACAGGTCAACATCAAGCTGCGCTGCATACTCTTCAAAGATGCGCCGGGTGGCATCAAGCTCTTCAGGATTTGCAGGCGTGATGAGCTTGATGTGGGTGCCAAAGTGCGCTGCCTGCTGTGCGGCGATGTAAGGGGTGTCAGCCATGCTGCAGACTATACCGATGTCTGCAAGTGCCGCAATGACTGCTGGCTCAGGCGGCCAGACTGGCCATCCAGGCGACAAGAGCTGCGCACAGCACCCATACCAGCAGCGCACCTGCGCGGCTCAGCGCATCGTCGCGAGAACTCGGCGCGGCCAGTGCCAGGTCTTTGTCGCCGCTCAGCATCGGCTTGACCAAGTTGTGCTTGCGCCACAGGTAAAACAAGATGGCACCGATGTGCAGCACCACCAGGGCCAGCAGCAGCCACTTGCCAATGTTTTTGTGGTAGTTGGTCGCCAGGTTCACCATTGCATTGGATACAAAACGCGTCAGTGGCCCGCTTGCAGCAATCTCGTCATCACTGAGCAAGCCCGTACCAGCCTGGGCCAGCAGTAGGCCCAGCACTGCAAACACGGAAGCCGCGCCGATGGGGCTGTGGCCCACAGAATGCTCCGGTTTGCCACGACCTTTGAGGTAATTGATCACGCTTGTCGGGGCGTAAATAAAAGCACCAAAACGCGACCAGCGCCCACCCACCAAACCCCACACCACGCGAAACAGCAGCAACGACAGCACAGCATAGCCAAAGCGAAAATGCCAGACCATCGCGTTGCCGCCCATCAGCCCGGAGATGGCCAGGCCAATGACGCCTGCCACCAGTGACCAGTGAAAAAGACGTGTGGGTAAATCCCAGACGCGGACTTTGAACAGGTTTTTCTGGATGTGCATGACACGCCTCGCAGGTACTCGTTGGTTCTTGATGGCAAAGCTGCCGAGGGTCTTTGATTGGCAGCCCAGTTATTTTCGTATGTAAATCAGGTGCGCATGCGCAAATGTGCGGGTATGCCGTTTCTTGGTGCTTTCCCGTAGTCGATGGGTTCCTGTGGAACCCATGACGATATTCTGGACTCCAGCATTGTGGCAATTTGCTTTAATCTGGTACAAGTTCAGTATTGCCATTGAAAATAACTTGAAACCCACGAGGAAAATACATGAAAACTCTCGCCTGCATCGCCGTAGCGGCCACACTGGTCACCCTGGCAGCTCCTGCATCTGCCCAATTTGCCAAACCTGAAGACGCCATCAAATACCGTCAAAGCGCATTCAGCGTGATGGGCACGCACTTTGGGCGCATCGGTGCCATGGCCAATGCCCGGGTGCCGTTTGATGCCAAGGTCGCTGCCGAAAATGCAGAGATCGTCGCCGAGATGGCAAAACTCCCGTGGGCAGCTTTTGGCCCAGGCACTGACAAGGGCGGCAACACCCGAGCCAAGCCAGAAATCTGGACCGAGCAGGCCAAGTTCAAGGAATACAGCGACAAGATGGTGGCCGAGACCACCAAGCTTTCAGCCGCTGCCAAAGCCGGCAACCTCGACACCCTGAAGGCCGCTTTTGGTGCCACTGCCGCGACTTGCAAGGCATGTCACGACGCCTACCAGGCCAAACTGTAGATGCCCGTAGATGCTCGCAGATGCCTGCAGTTTGACAAGATCACGCCTGCACTGATGTTTTCATTGCTATTGAATCAATAGCTGATGAGGCTTATCCGAATTGCCACAGCAGGCTAAAACACTGTCTTTCAAGCGCTATCCTGGCGTGTCTGCCAAAAGCTTTTCAATCAGCAGGTGCAGCGCGGAAAATTCAAGCTCGCCCACGTAGCTTTTGACGATTTCACCGCGCTTGTTGACCAGGTAGGCCGTCGGTGTGCGCTCCACATTTCCCCAGTCCCTGGCGATGGTGCCCGTGTTGTCTATGGCGACTTTGAAGGGCAACTGCCGCGTTTGTGAATAGTTCACAACATAGCTGGGTGGGTCATAGCGCATGGCCACGGCCACCGTGTCGAAGCCCTGGGCTTTGTATCGGTTGTGAGTGGCGATGAGTTGTGGCATTTCTGCAATGCAAGGCGCGCAGCTGGTGGCCCAAAAATTGACCAGTGTTACCCGGCCCTTCATGTCTGCGGTGGTTTGCCTGCTGCCATCGAGCAACACGAAAGTCGAATCAGGCGCCATTTTTGGGCCAGAGCAGCCCTGCAAGCCCACTGTAAGAATCGCCGCCGCAATGGCGCTGCGGCATACTGAAACGGCCTTGATTTTTTTCACTTTGGAGACTTCACCATGCAACGCAGACGGTTCAACCAGGCCAGCATCAGCACGCTGGGCGCACTGATGCTGGCCACCTACCAACAAGCCCACGCCCTGGCCCTCAGTGACCTGGCGGGCATCAGCAACACAGACGCCGCCAGCGGTTTGAGAGCGGCGCTTGAAAAAGGCGCCATCGCCGCTGTGGCCTTGTTGGGCCAGCCCGATGGATTCCTTGGCAACCCGAAAGTTCGCATTCCTTTGCCCGGCTATCTTGAAGACGCTGCCAAGCTGCTTAAAAACCTGGGTCAGGGCAAGCGAATTGACGAGCTGGTGACGTCGATCAACCGCGCCGCTGAAGCCGCTGTGCCCATGGGGCGTGACCTGCTGGTCAGCACCGTGCGTGCCATGAATGTCAACGATGCCAAAAATATCCTCACGGGTGGCCAAAGCTCGGTCACTGATTTTTTTGCCGAGAAAACCCGTGCACCTTTGGGCCTGAAGTTTTTGCCCGTGGTGACCAAAGCCACTGAAAAGGTGGGTCTGGCTAACCAATACAACGACTTTGCCAGCAAAGCGGCTGGGTTTGGGTTGGTCAAAAAAGAAGATGCCAACATTCAGCAGTACGTCACTGGCAAGTCGCTCGATGGCCTGTACGCCATGATTGCCGAAGAAGAAAAGAAGATCCGCCAGGACCCGGTGCGCAGCGGCAGTGCGATTTTGCAGAAGGTGTTTGGCGCGCTCAAGTGACCTGAGTGCCTCAAATGCCGCCCCCCCGCACAAGCTTTTGGCCTATGCCTTGCAGGGGTCGTTTCTTGATGCAAAAACCACCTCTACGGCAACATGCACGGGCGCTATCCGCTATAAAAATAATAGTAAAATCTGCTGTTGACAATGATCTGGCAGGCATGGGCTAACGCCGCTCTGCCAACACCTTGCGGGCTGCTGCCAGCCGGTCTTCCAGGTACGCGCCATAAAAGTCTGGCACAGCCACACCCACCAGGCGTTCGGCCAGCTCTTGGCCTTGTGCCCCCAAAAACAATACCGTCGGCGTGAAACTGGCTTTCCAGGCGGCGGTTTGCCGTGCCGCAGTGGTGGGTTTGCCATCAAAACCAAGCAGCGCCGTGGTGCGGTTGCTCACATCGAGTTGCCAGGCATGCAGGCCAGCGTCTTGGCGGGCGGGCAGCAGATAACTGCGCCGTACCAGCTCGCAATACGGGCAACCGGGCAGCGTCACCAGCAGCACCAGCGGCTCGCCCAGGCGCGTGGCCGCCTCGGCTGTGGCTGACAATGAGGCAGGCACCGGCAGCGCGCTGTCTCTGGCGCGTGCCGTTGCGGGCAGCAGTGTACCTGCCACCAACGCCCCGAAAAACTCGCGCCTGCGCCATGCGGTTCGCGCCATCAAATCACCCGGTGGCTCTTGAGGTCAGCCAACCTTTGTTCGGAGTAGCCCAATACGCTGCGTAAAACCTCATCGGTGTGCTGGCCCAGCTGCGGCGGGGGCAAACCATCCGCTTCCGGGCTGCGCACCGGTGTCTCGCTGAGTTTGAGAGGACTGGAGACCAACCGCAGGCCCGGTTTGACCGGGTGCTGCCACTGGCTCACCATGCTGCGGGCCTCGATTTGTGGGTCTGCAAACACCTCTGCGAGATTGTTGATGGCCCCGCACGGCACCTTGGCGGCTTCCAGCGCGGCCAGCCAGTCGGCTTTGCTGCGCGTGCGCAAAACGGCCTCCAGAATGGGCACGAGCTGCGCACGGTTGCGTACCCGGTCGCGGTTTTTGGCAAACAGCGGGTTGACGCCCAGCTCCGGTATGTTGGCCACCGCACAAAACTTGACGTACTGCGCATCATTGCCAACGGCCAGAATCAGGTGGTCTTTGCTGCCGTCTGCTGCTGGGGCGACTTCAAACACCTGATAGGGCACGATGTTCTGGTGCGCATTGCCCATCCGGCCCGGCACATTGCCGCTGACCAGGTAATTGGCCCCCAGGTTGGCGAGCATGGCGACCTGGGTGTCGAGCAGGGCCATGTCAACCTGCTGGCCCTGGCCCGTTTTTTCAGCATGGCGCAGTGCTGCCAATATACCCACTGTGGCGTACATGCCAGTCATCAAGTCTGCGACTGCCACACCGACTTTTTGCGGGCCGCCCCCAAGATCGTCGCGCTCGCCAGTCACGCTCATCAGGCCACCCATGCCCTGAATGGCGTAGTCGTAGCCAGCCCTTTGTGCATACGGGCCTTTCTGGCCGAAACCGGTGACCGAGCAATACACCAGACGTGGGTTGATGGCGCGCAGTGACGTGTAGTCCAGCCCATAGCGCGCCATGTCACCGACCTTGAAGTTTTCAACCAACACATCGCAATGCGCCACCAGCTCGCGTATCAGCGCCTGGCCCGCAGTTTGTGCGATGTCGCAGGTCACCGAGCGTTTGTTGCGGTTGGTGCCCAGGTAGTAAGCGGCCTCTTGCGTGTCTGCGCCTTGCGCGTCTTTTAAAAACGGCGGCCCCCAGGTGCGGGTGTCGTCCCCTGTGCCAGGCCGCTCGATCTTGATCACGTCAGCGCCCAGGTCAGCCAGGGTCTGGGTACACCACGGGCCCGCAAGAACGCGGGAGAGGTCGAGAATGCGAATGCCATCTAAAGAGTTCATGAGGCTATTTTGACCGAGACGGCCAAAGCTGCACCGGCGTGTAATTTGCACGTGATTTACGTGTAAACAGCGGTAAAGTCGAGTGTTCACTTACGAATCAGAACTTTCCTCTGCTGAAGGTTCCTCAAGCCCTTGACACCACGTTCTCCCCTGACTTTTCTGCCTGCGCGGCTGGCTGTCGCTGCCAGCCTGATTGGGCTCGCCGCTTGCAACCCGGTATTCAACTGGCGCGACGTGCGCCCGGACGGCACGGCTTTGAGCGTGCTGTTGCCCTGCAAGCCAGACAAAGCCGAAAAAAAGGTGCCTCTGGGTGAGCGCCCGGTGGTGATGCGTCTGCTCGGTTGTGATGCCGGTGATGCAACTTTTGCCGTCGCGGTGGCAGATGTGGGCGATGCCTCAAGCGCTGCTGCGGTGCTGGCGCAGTGGCAAAGCGGCACACTGGCCAACATGAAAGCACCGCCTGCCGGAAAGCTTTCTGACGGGACTGCGACCGAAGTCGTGCCCTTGAAGTTGCCCGGTGCGGCGCTGCAGCCGCCTGCGGTGCTGGTCAAGGCCACGGGCCAGCGGGCAGACGGCAGTACCGTGAGTGGGCAGGCGGCCTATTTTGTGCAGGGCACGCAGGTGTTTCAGGCGGTAATGTATGCGGCAGAGATCAAACCCGAGGTGGCAGAGACTTTTTTCTCCGGCCTGAAGTTTGAATAATCCGCTTCATCCACTGAATCCACTGTCCTTGCGGCTGGACAAAAAAACCAGCGTGATCGTCTTTGCGGCGTTTGCAGCGGCTTATTTCTGCTCGGCACTGGTGCGGGCCATCACGGCCACGCTGTCACCGGTGCTGACGCAAGACTTTGGCTTGCAGGCGCGTGACCTGGGGCTGCTGGCTGGCGGCTACTTTTTTGGTTTTGCCGCGACCCAGCTTCCTCTGGGTGCCTGGCTGGACCGTCACGGCCCCAAGCGCGTGATCTTGTGTTTTCTCAGCCTGGCCGTGCTGGGCTGTCTTGCGTTCTCGATGGCCACCAGTTTTACGGGTCTGCTGGCAGCCCGGGTGCTGGTGGGCATGGGCGTGAGCGCCTGCCTGATGGCCCCTCTGACGGGCTACCGCCGCTGGTTTGATGCGTCCGCCCTGCTGCGCGCCAACTCATGGATGCTGATGACCGGCTCGCTGGGCATGCTGGCCTCGACCCTGCCCGTGCAGTGGCTCATGCCCCTGCTGGGCTGGCGGCCCCTGTTCTGGCTATTGGCGGCCATGATTCTGGCTGCCATGGGTGCCATTGCTTATGCTGTGCCCCGGTGGAACACCGATGTGGCTGCAGCAAGTCCGTCATCGAGTGAGCAGTCCAGCGAACAGTCCAGCGAGCTGCGCACCGCTGCGCCAGGTTACGCCGAAGTCTGGCGCAGCCCTTATTTCCGCAAAATGTCACCGCTGGCTTTTTTCAACTACGGCGG
>RDZZ01000160.1 GCA_004293655.1 Polaromonas sp.
ATCACTTAATCACTTAATCACTTAATCACTTGTCTTGTGTCGTCATGACTGGCGCCACTGTTGTCACGGCGGCTTATGACAACGAGCTGATTGTCGGTCAAATGAAAAACCTCTGTAACTCAAAGCAATCAAAGGAAAAATGATATGAGCGATTCACAAACCATCACCTTGGGCGGAGGCTGTTTTTGGTGTACCGAAGCGGTTTTTGTCAAGGTACGCGGCATCACGGATGTGGAGTCCGGCTATAGCAATGGTCAGGTCAGTCGTCCGAGTTACGAAGATGTGTGCAGCGGCCGCACCGGTAGCAACGAAGTCGTGAAGTTGACGTACGATGCCAGTGACATCACGCTCCAGGAAATTCTGGAAATTTTCTTTGTCGTGCATGACGCCACAACACTCAACTGCCAGGGCAACGACACCGGCACGCAATACCGAAGCGGCATCTACTACTCAACGCCCGAACAAAAGCAGGTGGCTCAGGACATGATTCGCCAGATGGGCGAGGGCAAGATTTTTAGCAAACCCATCGTTACTGAAGTGCTACCAATAACCAATTACTGGCCCGCTGAAGATTACCACCAGGATTACTTCGAGAAAAACCCGAACCAGGGTTACTGCGTGGCAGTAGCCGGGCCGAAAGTTGCCAAGTTTCGCAAAACCTTCGCCTCGCGGTACAAAGACTAACAAATAGATGCCCGAGGTACTGGTGTCACGCTGGAGGCTGCGGAGGTCAACCCACTGGCAAGCCTAAACCCTTGTGCGCAGCTTGTGCAACGATTGCAATATCAGCGGTGCAACATCCCCAGCAGTCGAGCTTGTTGCGTCTGCAGACACAGAGCTGGCATGATCAGCATCACCGATTACGCCGGAAGTCTCTGAAAAAACACGGCCGCCTGCAACAATAATCAGCGCCGGATTACGTGAAGCGGCCCGTACGCGGGCAATGGTCTGGGCCACACGCGGCAGCCAGTGCTCACGCCTGAAAGCGGTACTGAGTGTCAGGTCCAGCGCGTCAAACCAGGTGCTTGACACCATGCTTTCCAGTGCGTTGTCAGAAGTCGGAAACTCGGCTTGTGGCTGCCATCCCTGCTGGTACAGGGACTGTGCGTCCAGCATGGCACCCAGTACATGTATCTCGCCTGGCTGTGGCACAACCAGCACAGCAGGTGCGTTGGTAACATGAGCCGGTACGATGTCCGTGCTGGTTCCACGTACAGCGGATTGAAGCCGTGACAGACCAATGGTCACGTCGATTTCTTCGCACTCATCATCACGCCACAAGTCCCCCAGACCGCGTGCTGCAGGCTCAATCAGACAGGCGCAGAGTTTGCGCAAAGAATGGGTCTCTAAGTAGAACTGCTCAATCAGGCTGCGTCCTGCCTGCGGGTCGGCGCGCGTCAGCTGGCGCACCAGCTCGCCTACCCGCAGGTCAACAGGCAGCAGTACCTCGCGACGCGGGTTGTGCCTGGCAATGAGCTGCGGCACCACAATGGTTTGAATCACGTCGCGCAGTGTGGGGTCAACGCCGCGCATGGCACTCGGTGACAGGTTCTGCTCAGAGGCCAGTGCATGCTGCGCACGCATGTCAGCGGCCAGTGGGGACAGATCAGCCTGCACGCCATATAAGCCTTGCGGCCTGCGAAACAGGCTGTCAATCAAGTCTGCAGGTGCATGCGAAATGCCCTCAGATTTCCCAAAATGATCTGAGCTGCGCACAGACAGCCGCATATCCCAGTCGCCAAAGAATCTGAGCGGTACGCACTGCCGCCCAATCAACTCGATATTCGTGTGGCGCTGGTCGCGCTGTATGGCCTCCCACATGGGGTCTAGTCTGTCAGGCTCGCCCTCAATCCACTGGAAAAACTGACCCTTGTCATAAATGAGCAAACCTGTCAGCCCTGACCTGCGGTTGTTGGCCCGAGAAGTCACCAGCAAGTCGTGCAGCTGCCCTTCTGACAAAGATGTTGTTGCCCTACTGCGGTAAGCGAGGGTGGCGAGCCTGGGTTGTTGCAGCTGACTCGTTGCACCCGGATTTTTTAGTGGTTGAGCCTCAAACACAGCCGTTGACATTATTCGCATCCTCAGTCGTTAAAGCACTGTTAAAGGAGCAGTCCTAGAAACGATGGCAGTTGGGCGGTCGTTGAGGCAGTCTCGTTCTACTTAGGCTAGCTGTTTTCTGAACTGCACGGATCTTATCATCGCGCTTTAAAGCTTGTGTTGTCCACAGACTTTGCCATCGGGAGCAGCTTATTGACGCCGTTGCGCGAAATAAAACCATTCCTGACCAGGCTCGGCGCGTGGGTTGGGAAACACCAAAAAGCCGTCTGCGGGCGCTGTGACTTCTGCGCCGTTTTGTCGGCTACCTATCAGCTCGCCGCGTTTGACAGCATCAAAACTGCGCCATTCACGGCTGAAGCGGTCGCCTGCGTTTTCCCGGTCTGTCACGTCTTGGAGCCGCAGAATTTCCCGCTCGCCGGTCGGGCGTTGCAGCTCAAGACGGCTCATGCCCAGCAGGCTCAGGGTTTGCAAAATCGCGTGCCGTGCAACGCCTACTGCTGCCGGGTCATCATGTTGGCCGCACTCCAGCGTCACGCCGTAGCCACCGCGTGAACGCATGTACTCTGTTGTGCCGACACCGTAGTTGGGGTTGGTGACCAGTGCTTGTGTGCGGTAGCTGGGCAAGCCCTGCGCCGCTGCACGGCGGGCCACACCCCGTGCATAAGTGTCCAGCCAACCCTCGACAATGCGGTGTGGCCCGGTGTGCAGGGCCAGCTGCATCTCTGGGGCAGCCTGGCTGAAAGGCTCTAGCGTACCCGTGTTGTTTTGCGGCCCGATCATCACAAAAGGCACGCCACCAGTGTGAAATGAATGTAAATCCAGCAGCACGTCGTGGGCGTCCAGCAACGGGCACAGTACGTTGGCAATACGGTCTTCAAAGTCTTGCGCAATCGCGCTGGGTGCCATGTTGCGGTTGAGGTTGCGGTCACCCACGCGCTGCTTGAGCTGGTAGGCCAGTGGGTTGGTCACGGGCACCAAGGTGAGTGTGCCGCGCTCGATGCTGAGTGCGCCCGTGTCAAGATCTTGCAGCAGCTGCGCGATGGCACGCGTGCCGCAGGTTTCGTTGCCATGTACCGCGCCCGTGACCAGCAGGCGGGGGCCAGGAGCCAGAGCGTGGAAGGTGTGGGTGCGCAGGTGGGTAGGGCGAGGTGGGTTCGTCATGGGGGAGATGTCTGGAGTCATGGCTTGAATTTACACCAGTTTTCAAGCCCGTCATGGCCGGAGTCGCGTCATATTTGCTATGCTTTAAATAGCTGATCATGCACACAGGGATTGCAGTACAGGGTTATCTGGCACGCAAAAACGCAACCACAAAGATCGTAGGCAAACAAGTCCTTGACCACGCTGGCTGTACAGCACACAGCGCAAGACGGGGGGGGTGGGGAACCCCAAGTTTTTACTTCTCTGTCTGCGGCTGTTTGCGTACTTTGCGCCTGAGACAGTGAAGGTTTCCCGATGCTTCGAGGGTCAGCAGCGGGTCTGCAGTAGTTACGCAAAAAAACAGGACGAAAAGTTCGAGAACCCGCCAAGGCAGCGCAGCTGTCTTTCAGCTGTGGACTACAGTGTGGTGCAAGAGCTTTTTGTGTGTCCACTGCCTGTCAAAATGAGCAACGCAGTTCACGACAAGGCGTTCGCCATGACCACACCACCCGTCAGGTCTCCCCGCGTTGCCGGGCATGCACTTTTGCGCATACTTTCAAATCTTTTAAAATGGTTTGTGTTGAATCGGGCAAACTCTATTCGCCGTCAGCACTGGCCAAACAACACCCCGGTATCGCCCGCCTGCCAGTGTCCGTTCGTGTCGTGCTTGAACCCGTTTTGCGCAACTGCGACGGTCAGCGCGTGAGCGACGAGCATGTTGCCGAGCTGGCTAACTGGAAACCCAACGCAGTGCGTACACAAAAAATTCTGTTTGTAGCCTCACGGGTGGCGCCTCCTGGCTCTGGTAGCGTGCATCAGGTCAAGGCAGCATGAACAGACAAGCGTTGATTGCAGGCGGTGGCATTGGTGGGCTGGCCATGGCCCTGGCCGCCTCGCGTGCCCACTGGAAGGTGGAGTTATTCGAGCGTGCATGCGCTTTCAGTGAAGTCGGTGCAGGCATCCAGCTGGGGCCCAATGTGGTGAAGGTGCTGCACCAGTGGGGCTTGGCGGATGCCTTACGCCATGTGGCGGCTTTCCCAGAGCTGTTGCAGGTACGCGATGCCGTCAAGGGCCGCTTGCTGGGCACACTGCGTCTGGGGGGCGTGATGGCTGCGCGCTACGGCGCACCTTACGCTACGGTACACCGCGCAGACCTGCACGGCCTGCTGCTTGACGCAGTGCAGCAGCACACTGGCGTTCAGCTGCATCTGGCGCAGCCCATCGAGCGCTTTCACCAGACCCCACACGCCGTGACCATCCACACCACTGAGGGCCTGCGCCTTCAAGGTGATGTTCTGATCGGTGCCGATGGCCTGTGGAGCGCCCTGCGCCAGCAACTGCTGGGTGACGGGCCGCCCCGGCGCACCGGCCACCTGGCTTACCGCGCCCTGGTGCCACAAAGCAGCCTGCCTGCACATCTGCGCGGCCAAAACGTCACGGTCTGGCTGGGCGCACGCATGCACATCGTGCATTACCCGGTGCGCGGCGGGGCCTGGCTCAATGTGGTGGCCATCGTCAATGGCAATGTCACCACCGGCACCCCCTCCCGCACAGACGCCTGGGACCACAGCGCCAACGCTGCTGATCTCGCAGCCATATTGGCAGGCAGCCACAGCGATCTGCAGGATTTGGTCAGTGCCATCACCCGCTGGCGGCTCTGGCCGCTGTGCGACCGCCCCCCGATGCAGGGCGCTTACCAACACGCACAGGGCCGGGTCGCCCTGCTGGGCGATGCCGCCCACCCCATGCGCCCCTACCTGGCGCAGGGCGCGGGCATGGCTCTAGAAGATGCGGCTGAGCTGGGCCACTTGCTGGGCCAGGCCACAGGTTCAGCCCTTGATGTGCCTGTGCTGTTGCAGCACTACGCCCAGAACCGCTGGCAGCGCTGTGCCCGCGTGCAGGCCAGGGCGCAGCGCAATGGCCAGATTTTTCATGCACAAGGGCTGGTGCGCTGGGGGCGTGATGCGTCCATGAAGTTATTCGGTGAGAAGCTGATGGATATGCCTTGGCTGTACGGGTACGAGCAGACGTTGTGAAGAAAAGCGCCGAAATGTCTCAAAGCAAGTCATTGCGTCTTCATTGCGTCTTCAGATCAACAAGAAACTGGCATGAAGCTACAAGCGGTGCTTTGATGGCCCTCTGTAAATCTGGCGAAACTGTGGCAGTTGGCGCGGGATGGGCTGCAAGGTGTCTTTCTGCAGCCTTGCAGCATGGCTGTTGGCCAGAAAAACCATGCAGCAGACCGCAGGGAGTTGTGCAGAGGTGACCGGGACGTTTGAGCCAACCCTGCATGGCAACCATTCGCGGCATGCGTCAACGCCGCCATGCGACCCGCCTGGCCAGCCGCTCAAACCCCATGTCTGTCACCACAGCCAGCATGCCGACCAGCAACGCGCCCTGGAGCACATAAGCGGTGTTGAAGCCGCCCAGACCCACAATGATGGGCGAGCCCAGCGTTTTGGCACCTACCGTCGAAGCAATCGCTGCGGTGCCAATATTGATGATGACAGACGTGCGCACGCCCGACAGCCACACCGGCAGCGCCAGTGGCACTTCAACCTGAACCAGCCGCTGCCAGGCCGACATGCCGATGCCGCTGGCGGATTGCCGCACGGCTTCCGGCACCGACTGCAAGCTGGAAACAGTGGCTTGGACCACGGGCAACAAGCCATACAGTGCCAGCGCAATCAAGGCGGGCAGTTCACCAAAACCGACAGCAGGCACAGCCAGTGCCAACACCGCAACCGGCGGAAAAGTCTGCCCCATGGAGACCACGGCGTCCACCACAGGCTTGAACGGCTGACCCACGGGGCGGGTGATCCAGATGCCGACCGCAGTGCCCACCAGAGCTGAAAAAAAGCTCGACACGCCCACCAGTGCGCAGTGCTGCCACAGCAATTGTGCAAACGGCTCCTGGGTATAGACGGGCCGCTCCAGCTGCGGAAAAAGCCCTGCAAACAGGCTTTTCGAATGCGGCAGCCACAGCACCAGGGCCACCAGGGCCAGCACAGCCCAGAGCAATTTATCTTTGAGCAGCGTGCGCACTGTCAGCCTTTTGCGCCTGGCCGCTTGAGCTGGCTGAAGATATCTGCCGCGTGCAACACCCCGGCGTGGCCGCCCGCGCCATCGTCGAGATTGACCGATTCGATATGGTGCATGGCCAGACAGGACACCGCTTCGCGCAGGCTGCTGTCCGCGCGCAGGCTGGGGCCAGCCTGGCGGGTTTGCTGGCGCGCCAGAGCGTCGGCCCGCTGCAGCGACAGCCGCTTGATACCCATGTCACTGCGGCCGACAAAATCCACCACAAAATCATTGGCGGGCTGCGTCAGCAATTCCAGTGGCGAGGCGACCTGCACCACTTGGCCCCGATCAAGCAGCACGATTTTGGTGGCCAGCAGCAGGGCCTCGTCAATGTCGTGCGTGACCATGACGATGGTCTTGCCAGACGCACGGTGAATGCGCTTCATCTCCAGTTGCAGTGATGCCCGTATGACCGGGTCGAGCGCGCCAAAAGGCTCGTCCATCAGCAGCACGTCCGGTTCTGCGGCCAGTGCCCGGGCCACGCCTACCCGTTGCTGCTGACCGCCTGACAGCTCATGCGGCCAGCGCGTGCGGTAGGTGGCTGGGTTCAGGTCAAACAGCTGCAGCAGTTCAGCCACACGCGCGCTGATTTTGCTTTTAGGCCAGCCCAGCATGCGCGGCACCACGCCAATGTTGCGCTCGACCGTCCAGTGCGGGAACAGCCCGACCGACTGAATGGCGTAACCCATGCGCAGGCGCAACTCGCGCACCTTGAAGCTGTAAATCTCGCGGCCATCGAGCAAAATTTTCCCAGCGTCGTGGTCCTCCATGCGGTTAATCATTTTGAGCAGGGTCGATTTACCCGAGCCAGACGCCCCAATCAACACCACAAACTCGCCCCGCTCAATCTTCAGGCTGAGGCCATCAATGGCCTTGACAGCAGCGCTACCTTCAGAGCCTGAAGCATACGATTTTGAAATAGCCTGAAACTCGATCATTGACCCCCCAGACCCAGGCCGTGCGGGCTGGAAAACCGTATCAAGCCCTTGAACAAGCCATCAGCCAACACGCCCAGCGCGATGATGGGCAGCACCCCCAGCAGCACCAGGTCTTGCGCACTGCTGAACAGCCCCTCAAACATGATGCTGCCCAAGCCGCCTGCGCCTATCAATGCCGTGACAGCGGCCAGCCCCATGGCCTGAATGGTGGCCGTGCGCACGCCGCCCAGCACCACCGGCAAAGCCAGTGGCACGTCAACTTGCCAAAAGACTTGCGCCTTCGTCAGCCCCAAACCATGTGCTGCCTGCACCACGCTGGACGGCACTTGCTCTAGCCCGGTCAGCGTGGCGCGTACCACTGGCAGCAGGCTGTAGAGCATCAGTGCGATCACCCCCGGCACCAGCCCCACCCCGCTGATGCCCGCCCGCCCTCCCGCTGGCCAGGCCATAGCCAGCCAGGCCAGCGGTGCCATCAGCAAGCCAAACAGGGCAATCGACGGAATGGTCTGAATGATGTTGAGCACCGGGAAAAGCGCTTTTCCCACCCGGGCAAAGCGCCATGCTGCCCAGCCCAGCGGCAGGCCCACCAGCAAAGTCAGGGATACCGCTGTTGCCACGATCTGAAGATGGCGGGCCACCTCCCTGGCCAGCACATCAGAGCGGTTGGCATACTCTTTCATGATCGACAAATCGTCACACCAGCCCGAAGCCAGCAAAACGAAAAAAAGCAAACCCACGCCAGCAACGCAAGCCATACGGGCGCTGCTGCCAGAGCGCAAGCGTTGCAAGGCATCGGCTGCCACCAATATCAGCAGCACACTACTCAGCCAGAAGCCACTGCCCAGCGAAGTGCGGGCCAACGCGCTACCTGTCTGGGCAACCCATGACGCATGCGAAGCGGCCAGCGCAGCCAGGCCGAACCCCAGAGTGACCGTACTTGCCACCGTCAGCCACAGGCCAGCACGACGATTTTTTGAGACACAAAGCCCGACCAAAGCCAGGCCGGGCACGGCAAGCGACCACCAGAAGCCTTCAAGCAATGACACCAAAGACACGGCTTCGCCCGATACGAGCCGATTTGGCGCAACCCTTAAAAAAGGCAGGGCAGCCAGTGCCAAGGCCACCATGACGCACAGCGTCGCCTGCGCAACATTGCCGCGTGGGCCTGGCAAGCCAGCCTGGGGGTTGTGGGTGGTCAGGCCGCTACCCCGCAAAGCTGTGGATGTTGGCGTCAACGCAGATGTGGGCGTGGCTTATTTCAGCAGCCCTTTGGACTTCAAGAAGTCGCCCGCTACTTTTTTGGCATCCTGCCCTTCGAGCTGGATTTTGGCATTCAGGCCTTGCAGCGTCGGGCCGTCGAGCAGCTTGAACACGGGAGCCAGCACAGTGGCGATTTTCGGGTTTTTCTTGAGAGCTTCTTCACGAATCAAAGGTGCGGGCGCATAGATGGGCTGCACGCCCTTGGGGTCTTCCATGATGACCAATCCCAGCGCGGCAACTGCACCATCGGTGCCATAGGCCATGGCGGCGTTGACCCCCGAGGTTTTTTCGGCAGCGGCCTTGATGGTCACCGCTGTGTCGCCCCCGGCCAGCGTCAAAATTTGATCGGGTTTGAGCTTGAAGCTGTACGCGGTCTGAAAAGCCGGCAGCGCATCCGAGCGCTCAACAAACTCGGCCGATGCTGCCAGTTTGAACTGCCCGCCTGTGCCCAGCCACTTGCCCAGATCGTCGAGCGTCTTGAGCTTGTTGGTAGTAGCTACCTCACGGCGCACGGCAATCGCCCAGGTGTTGTTGGCCGGTGACGGCTCCAGCCAGACAATCTTGTTTTTGTCATAGTCCAGCGTTTTGACGCGCTCGTAACCGGCTTTGGCGTTTTTCCAGACCGGGCTGGACTCTTCTGAAAAGATGAAAGCGCCGTTGCCGGTGTACTCGGGGTACAGGTCAATCTCGCCAGCGGTGATGGCCCCGCGCATGACTTTGGTGTTGCCCAGGGACGACTTGTTCTCGGTCTTGATGCCATTGGCCTCCAGCACCAGCACCATCATGTTGCCCAGCAATTTGCCTTCGGTGTCGATTTTGGAGCCGACGCGCAGCGGTGCGACAGATTGCGCCAGCACACTGCCGGCGGCCAGCGTGGCGACCAGCAGCAAAGCCGCCCGGCGTTGGATTGAATTCATGGTGAGTACCCCTTTGAAAGAAAACAGGCATGCAAGAGCGCCTGACAGACATTGAAAACGCATTATCAGGATTTTGGACGATAACCCAATTGGGCTTTGACGTGCGTAGGACGGGAATTGAATGACTTGTCTGCCTTCGACCTTTGTAGTCACAAAAAAAGTAATGAAAAAGGCATCTACGGCAATCAGTGAAAGGGTAAGCAGCTATCAATAACATAGCTGGCGGCATTTGTTGCCAGATGGCTACATTACCGATATCTGCACTGCAATGCCGCTGAGCACTGCGTTGCCTGACAGCGGGTCACGCAGCTGGTCGTCCAGCAAACCGTTGAGGTTGGCACCTGGCCGCTTGGCCGCTACTGTTTCAATAGCAATTCATTGCTAGCCTGCAGGCATTGATGGGACTGGCTGGCGAAATATCTTATATTGAAAGACCTGACCCCAATGTGTATTGAAAGACCTGACCCCAATGTGCTTGCTCAATGAGTGGCTTTTCTGTTAAATATTTAATAATCAAATATTAATGTGGTTATAGAGGTGATCCCCTATTTTTTTAGATAGAGCAACTGGAACAGCATTTCCAATTTGTCTTAATGCCTCTCCCCATGCACCAGTAACAATAAAATCTTTAGGAAATGTCTGAATTAATTTTGCTTCATAAACAGTGAAATAGCGAACAGATCCGTCTTCATACCTAATCATATTCTCACCACCAGGGACACCGTGACCGCCTGCTTTAATAGTTTTAGCTGGCTGATCAATCTCGCTTCCTGTGTGTCCTGGGTAGGTTCTAGCGCCATCTCTAAAGATATGATCTTTCAATGTGTGGTTCTCTGTTGGACAGGGAACATCTTTCAAAGCATCCCTAACTGTTAACCAAGCTTTTTCTTCTGGTGAAAATATTCCATATTTCTGCTCTAAAGATTTCCTAATTGAGTGGTCAGTTTTAACTTGTAATTGGTGACGTTCCCAATACTCACCAGTTACGAACTTGTCCCAATTAAGTCTATCTTCTGAATGTGTAGGAGGTGGGAAATTCCAGTTAATATTTAAATCAGATCGTATTCCAATTATTACAACCCGCTCTCTTTTTTGTGGAACTCCATAATTGACTGAATTTAGTAATTCAAATTTAACATCATATTTGAGTCCGATATAACTTTTCTTTTTGATTTTTTTTAATCTAAAAAGGTGCTCCTTCCAGCCCTCATTTTCTAATATTTCCAAATGGGGATATGAGAGTCTTAATATAATGTATGAAAAGTATTCTGAAAACGTTGATCTAAGTAGACCTTTGACATTTTCAAAAAAGAATGCTTTAGGTTGTAATTTTTCAATTGCACGAATGGCATATGGAAACATATCCCTATTGTCTTCATGTGCCTTATGTTTTCCACCGAGAGAAAAAGGTTGGCATGGTGGCCCACCTGCAACAATATCAATGTTTGACAATTGATTTAAATCATAATCGGCTATGTCGCCATGAAAAACTATGTCGGGATCAAAATTTTCACGAAGTGAAGCACATGCGTGTTTATTAAACTCAACAAAAGACGCATGTTCAAAACCAGCTAGCTCTAATCCCTTTGCTAGTCCACCAGTTCCAGAAAAAATTTCCAACGATCTCATTACGTTTTCTTCAATGTGTCCAAGTGCTTCTTAATGTTATTAAGAATAATATCTTTTGGCTTCGGAATACATTTGAGTTTTTCTGCAAAAGCTCTACCTTTATGAATTACATCCCAATCAGAATTAGCTTGTTCATATCTTCCTTTTCCTGGATCATGGTTGCCAAAACCATCTAAAGCAGAGTTCCACAATGGGCGATTCAATTTTATCAATAAGGCTTCGATAGTGCTGATCATATCGGAACCATCGCTTTCAAAAATCACAAATCTGCACTTAAAATCTTCCAAATTAATATTTTCAACTGCAACAATATTATTGCTATGCCGTCTTAATCTGCTGAATAATTCGGTGGAGCTATTGTCCTCAGAATGGGAAATTCTCGATTGTCTCCAACCAGAAGGAACAGCTTTTCCAACGTAAATTGGAAAATCATAAGACAAGCGATTTAACTCTGAATATTTTTTATACGTTGGATTTTGACCAGTGTAATAAATTGCATATACACCTACTCCAAAAAATATTTCTGGTGGTGGAAGTGTATGAACGGGTGTTCCATTGAAAAAATGAACAGCGTCTTTAACTAGTTCTATAAAAGCATCATTTTTGTAAACGTGTTTACTTCGATCAAAATCTTGAGTGTGCATTGTTGACATATTGAAATTTTTGACAAAACATTCTTCAATGTTAACACACGCAAAAATTCAGATCAAAGCTTTTAAAAAGCACCTTATAGGCATTTCGTTATACACAAGTCGCTTTGCACCGAAGTCAGTCACCAGTGAACGCTTGTAAGTGCTTGATTTCTATAGGGATCGGCTCCAGAGAGTCCATCTTACCGCTGCTTCGT
>RDZZ01000161.1 GCA_004293655.1 Polaromonas sp.
TAAACGCCAGCTACAAAAACACTGATAACGACCCGCGTGGTGTTTGGACCTCAGGTGATTTGTCAGCGCGAAATTTGTCAGCGCGAAATTTTTATGGTGCTGGTACCTATCCGATCACCTGTCCAAGTGGACGAATCATTGAAGGACCACCAAACGGGATGTTCTGGCGTGTGTCGAAAGAGAAATTCGCTTCCATGGACGAAGACAAAAGAATTTGGTGGGGCGCTGATGGAAACAATACTCCTCGTATCAAACGTTTTTTGACGGAAGTAAAGCAAGGAGTTGTTCCACAAACACTGTGGATGAACTTTGACGTTGGTAATACACAAGAAGCGAAAAAGGAAGTCGTCGCAATATTTGGTAGCGAAAATTTCATGACGCCAAAACCAGAACGGTTGCTCCAGCGCGTTCTCCACATCGCCACCAACGAAAACGACCTCATCCTCGACTCCTTCCTCGGCTCAGGCACCACCGCCGCCGTCGCCCATAAAATGCGCCGCCGCTGGATCGGCATTGAAATGGGCGAGCACGCCGCCACCCACTGCCTGCCGCGCCTGCAAAAAGTCATTGACGGCGAGCAGGGCGGCATCAGCAAAGCCGTTGAATGGGCGGGCGGTGGCGGCTTCAGGTTCATGCGGCTGGGTGAAGCCGTGTTTGACGAGAAAGGCTCCATCAACCCCGCTGTGTGCTTTGCCACCCTGGCCGCGTTTGTCTGGCAGCAGGAAACCGGCAGTGTCCTGGACGCCACCACCGCCAGACCGGGTACGCCCTATCTGGGTACTCACTATGAAATTGATAGCTACAAGCCCCCACAAATATTGCCACAGGGCATGATTGAGCCAGTAAAAAAAGCGGCGTTTTGCTGTTACCTGCTCTACAACGGCATCCTCGGCGACAAACGCCCCGCCAGCGGCAACGTCCTGACGCGCGACGTACTGGCCGCCTTGCTAGCCCTGCACGCCACCACGCCCGACCCCGCCGCTCCATTACTTGTGTATGGCGAAGCTTGCCGCCTGGGCGCAGAGCGCCTGAAGCAGGCGAATGTGACGTTCAAGCACATTCCGTATGACGTGAAGGGGCGGTGATGATGACCACGATGATGTATTTAAAACAACTCGATGAGTTCAGGCGAATGCCTGTAGAGACGGAATGGCTTGAGTTCAAAGAGGCCAAGGGCGGCTTTGACAACGACGCCTTCGGGCGTTATGTGTCCGCCTTGTCCAATGAGGCCAACTTGCTCGGTCGCGAAGCTGGTTGGTTGATCCTTGGGGTGAAAGACAAAATAGCAACCGCTACAGGCACTCGGCCGGTGATGGGCAGCCAGTTCGCGGCAAAACCGGCCAATCTCAATGAATTGAAGTTACAGGTCTTTAACCACACTGCGCCCGCACTTGGTTTAGACAACCCTATTGAGGTGGCGCATTCTGACTGCCCGCCTGAATCCCGAGTGCTAATGTGGCGCATACCTGCAGCGGCACGGGGTATGCCGGTGGCGTGGAAAGGTCATCACTGGGGGCGTGCAGGCGAATCACTTGTGGCGCTGCCAATCAATAAATTCGATGCGATACGCGCCCAATCAAGCTTGCAGGACTGGTCGGCAGTATTGGCGACTGATGACTGGAGTTTGCTAGACCCACTGGCCGTTGAGCACAGCCAAGCGCTTTACAAACGCCGCCACGCAATGCACACCCAGGTGCTTGGAACGTTGCAGCATCAGTCGGTTGCCGACTGGCTGCATGGTTTACGGCTGGCAAAAGATGGCAAGTTAACCCGCGCGGCCTTAGTGCTCATGGGTAAGCCAACGGCAGCAACCGTTTTGGGCGGCCCTACGCCGCGACTGACCTGGGTGTTGACCGACCACACTGGCACCATTCAAACCCACCAGCACTTTGACTTGCCGCTAGTGATGGCCATTGACCAGTTGGTCGCCAAGCTGCGCATTATTGAGGTGAGCCTGCTCCCGCCTCGGCAAACCGCGCCCCTGAATCTGCCCAACTACGACGACTGGGTAATTCGCGAGGCTTTGCACAACTGCATCGCCCACCAGGACTACGCACAAGGTGGACGGTTAAGGGTCACCGAGTCGCCCGATTCACTGACTTTTTTTAATCTGGGCTCTTTCCTGCCGGGTACCGTAGCACGCGTGTTGGGCAGCAGGCAACCGGAACAGCGCTATCGCAATGCTTGTCTGGCTAATGCCATGGTGGAGTTGGACTTGATGGAGACACTCAACAGCGGTGTGCCAAAAATGTTCCGCCTCCAGCGCGAACGGTTTTTTCCAATGCCGGATTTTGAGTTTGAACATGCGCCGGACTCTGTCAGCGTGCGCCTCTATGGCAAAACACTTGATGAAAAGTATGTCCATGCACTAATGGCTGCGACTGATCTGACGCTTGAAGACGCGATTTTGCTAGATCGCGTACAGAAAAACCAATCATTGCTGCCTGAGCAGGTGAAACGTTTACGAGCTCAAAAACTTGTTGCTGGTCGGGGTACAAGAATTTTCATTTCCGCACAAGTAGCTGTTGCAACCGGGCAGGAGGTCAGCTTCGTAAACCATAAGGGGCTTGATGCCAAGTACTACAAGGCTCGCATATTGGATCTTTTGGCCTTGAATCCACAAGCCCGTTCGAAAATTAACGAGTTACTTCTCCCGCAGTTGCCCGAATCGATCAAAGGGGATAAGCGACGCGGGGAATTCATTAAAAATCTATTGCAAGAAATGTCACGCGAAAACCAGATTGAGAACATCGGTGGCGCGACAAGGTCAGCCAAATGGCAACTCAAAAAGTAATTTTCCATTGGATAAAACCTCTTTTTTCAATCTCGTTTATCCAATAAATTTATCCAATTCGAAAATTTATCCTTTACAAATCAAGCAGTTACATTGGATAGTTGGTTGAAAATTTATTTCATCTTCCTCAAAATTTATCTAAATGACCACCCTCACCCTCAAGTCCTACCAGCAAGCCGCGCTAAGCGCGCTGCGGGCCTTCGCCCGTTCAGCGCAGCTCAAAGGCGCGGCCCTGGCTTTTGGCGAGGCGGCAGGAAGGCCTTATAACGCTGACCCTTTTGGCCAAGTGCCGTGCATTTGCCTGCGCATACCCACGGGCGGCGGCAAAACGCTGATGGCGGCGCATGCGGTGAACGTATTGGCGCGGGAGTGGCGCGCCACCGACGCGCCAGTGGTGGTTTGGCTGGTGCCGAGTGACACGATTCGCAGCCAGACTTTGAAAGCGCTGCAAACCGCAGGTCACCCGTACCGTGAGGCGCTGGAGGCCAGCTACGGCAGCGGCGTGCGGGTGTGTGTGCTCGAAGATTTGGCCAACATCGCCCCGCCCGACTGGGGCAAGCGCGCGGTCGTTGTTGTGGCCACCATCCAGAGCTTTCGGATTGACGCTCTCGACAAACGCAATGTGTACAGCTTTTCTGAAAGCTTTGAGAGGCACTTCAGGGCTTGTGATGAGCATCGTTTGCGGGTGCTGCACGGCTTGCCGGATGCGCTGGTCACGGCTGACGAAGCCAAGAATGACAAAACTGGCGTGCTGACGGGTTTTATCAATCAGCCGCGCTGGAGCCTGGCCAACTGGCTGGCACACGTGTATGAGGCCAAGTTTTCAACCGCTGCGCATGAGCTGGCCGACAGGCTGATCAACAGCATGGGCTTTGAAGCACTGGATGTCGCATCCATGGTGGTGCAGCAGTCCAGTTTGCCGCTTTTTGATCTATTTAATGTATCAAATGAGCCTCTAGCGCCCATGAATATTGCGCTGGTAGCTACTAACTTCATAGCGGCCAGGGTGTCCGACGAGTTGCGCCAGGCCGCTGGCGTTGAAGTCACGCATATTGCTGGGGAGCAAAATCTGGTCGTCACCGGCCACATCAATCTAGAGATGGAAGCGCTGCTGGTGGCCCAAGTAGCGCAACACAACGCACTGGCAGCCGCCCAGGCCGCGCCCGCATCACGCGGTGAGCGCTTTGCGCCTGTGCCCACGCTGGGTTACCGCAGCACGCCGCAAGGCCAGTTGTGGCCGCTGGAGCGTGAGGCCGTGCTGGAAGCCGTGGAGCTGGATTTACTCAGCGTTGATGCGATTGCGTTGCCAGGCTTTCAAGTCGTGGAGCAGTCCAACACGTTTGAGATTTACCTGAAAGACGCCAAAATTAATCTGCGTGCTGCAGATGCCAGCCAGATCGCGTTTGACTACGGCTCGACAACCATCACCGCGCAAGACCTGGTGCGCTGGCTAGACCAGTCGCTGTTTCAAAAACTGCCTGACCTGACGCAAGGCCAGCGCAGCAGCTACTTTGCGGCGGTAGTCGGCCACCTGATGCATGAGCGCGGCGTGCCGCTGGTCACGCTGGCCAAAGCGCGGTTTAAATTGGCGCAAGACATTAAAGCGCGGGTCGGTGATTTGAAAGACAAGGCGGCCAAAGCGCAGTTTCGCCAACTGGTACTGGAAGGCGAATGGACGATTGAGCCCGACTGGACGCGCCCGCTGCTGTTTGAAACCAATCGCTACCCCGTGCCTGCAGGCTCCCGCTACGCTGGGCGGTACCAGTTCAACAAACATTTTTACCCGGTGCTGGCTGACCTGAAAGACGGTGGCGAAGAGTTTGTATGCGCCCAACTGCTGGACAACCACGCCAAGGTCAAGCACTGGGTGCGCAACCGGGTGACTGAACCCTGCGGCTTTGCGCTGGCCACGTCGCGCGGACGCTTCTTTCCAGACTTTGTGGCGGAACCAAGGGACGGGCGTGTGGCGGTCGTCGAGTACAAAGGCGCGCACTTGCTCAATGAACCGTATGAGATTGAAAAGCGGCAAATTGGCGAGTTGTGGGCCAGCAAAAGCGGTGGCAAATGTGTGTTTGGGCAAATAGCCAGAGACAAAAACGGCGTAGGCGTGGCCGGGCAACTCGACGCTTTGCTGGCCTGAACATGGAAATCCGCCAGCTTGGCCGCGTTGACTACCTGCCCACCTACGAGGCGATGCAGGCTTTTACCGCTGCCCGCAATACTGATACCCCTGCCAATACTGAATTGACAGATAAAAACGGCCTCTACGGCAATGTGCATGCGGACGATCAGCTATGGATTTGTGAGCACCCTGCGGTCTACACGCAGGGTCTGGCTGGCAAAGTCGAGCATGTCCTCAATGCGGGCGACATACCCGTGGTGTACACCAACCGGGGCGGACAGGTCACTTTTCATGGGCCGGGGCAGGTGGTGGCGTATCCGTTGGTTGACCTTAAGCGGGCGGGCTACTTTGTCAAGGAATACGTTTACCGGGTTGAAGAGGCCGTGATTCGCACGCTGGCGCATTTTGGCGTGACCGGCCACCGCGTGATGGGCGCGCCGGGCATTTATGTACGACTGGGTGATCCGGCCTCGCATGCCGCGCTGACGGGGCCTGCCAATCCGTTCGAGCCCTTTGCCGGGCTGGGCAAAATCGCCGCGCTGGGCATCAAGGTCAGCCGCCACTGCACCTACCACGGCGTGGCGCTGAATGTGGCGATGGATCTGGAGCCCTTCTCGCGCATCAACCCCTGCGGCTATGCGGGGCTGGTCACCACAGACCTTTCTACAATCGGGGTCTCGGTCAGTTGGCAAGATGCGGCTGACGTGCTGAGTCAAAAACTGGTCGCCTACCTGGCACCGTGAAATCAGCTTTCAAGAAAGCCAACATCATGAGTACACAAGAAGTCGTTCGCGACATCCAGAGCGTTGAAGACTACAACCCGCTGGCAAAACAAAAGGCCGCAGCCAAGCTCTCGCGCATACCTGTGAAGGTCGAGCGCGCTGAAGTCTTGAAGAAGCCGGACTGGATTCGTGTCAAGGCGGGCTCGCCGACCACGCGTTTTTACGAGATCAAGCAGATTCTGCGCGAAAACAAGCTCAACACCGTCTGCGAAGAAGCCAGCTGCCCCAACATTGGCGAATGCTTTGGCAAGGGCACGGCCACCTTCATGATCATGGGCGACAAATGCACGCGCCGCTGCCCGTTTTGCGACGTGGGCCACGGCCGACCTGACCCGCTGGATGCCGACGAGCCTTTGAACCTGGCCCGCACCATTGCCGCACTCAAGCTCAAATACGTGGTGATCACCAGTGTGGACCGTGATGATTTGCGCGACGGCGGCAGCGGGCATTTTGTCCAGTGCATCCAGAAAATTCGCGAACTCTCACCCAGCACCACGATCGAGATTCTGGTGCCCGACTTCCGGGGCCGCGATGACCGCGCACTGGAGATTTTGAAAGCCGCGCCGCCGGATGTGATGAACCACAACCTGGAGACCGCGCCGCGCCTGTACAAAGAAGCCCGGCCCGGCAGCGACTACGCGTTTTCATTGAACCTGCTCAAAAAATTCAAGGCACTGCACCCCAACGTTCCCACCAAAAGCGGCATCATGGTGGGCCTGGGTGAAACCGATGAAGAGGTTTTGCAGATCATGCGCGACATGCGTGCGCATGACATCGACATGCTCACCATTGGCCAGTACCTGGCGCCCAGCATGAGCCACTTGCCCGTGCGCCGTTACGTTCACCCGGACACCTTCAAAATGTTTGAAGCCGAGGCACGCGTGATGGGCTTTACCCATGCCGCAGTCGGTGCCATGGTCCGGTCAAGTTACCACGCAGACTTGCAGGCTCATGCTGCTGGTGTGCAGGATAAACCGACCCCTGTGCTGCCGGTTTCTGCCACGCTGGAGCGTATTCAGGCCGCCTGAAGCAGCACCGCAGGCTCGTCACTGTCCAGCACCTGCTGCGCCCAGACTTTGAGCTTGCCAGCGTCTGAGCGCAGCACCTGCTGCTTGACGGCCAGGATTTGTGACGGGTGCATGGAAAAACTGCGCAACCCCATGCCCAGCAGCAGACGCGTCATGCTGATGTCCCCGGCCATCTCGCCGCACACGCTCACGCCTTTGCCCTGGGCATTGCATTCGGCGATGGTGTCGGCCACCAGGCGCAGCACGGCCGGGTGGCATGGGTCATACAGGTGCGCTACCGCCTCGTCAGCGCGGTCAATGGCCAGTGTGTACTGGATCAAGTCGTTCGTGCCAACGGACAAGAAGTCAAAGTACTTTAAAAACAGTTTGAGCGTCAGGGCCGCCGCAGGGACTTCTATCATGGCACCCAGCCGCACCGGGCCATAGGCCATGCCTTTGTTGTCCAGCGTGGCGCGTGCGTGGTCAATCAGCGACAGCGTCTGGCGGATTTCGCTGGCGTGCGCGAGCATGGGCACCAGCAAGTTGACCTGGCCATGGGCAGCGGCTCGCAAAATGGCCCGCAACTGGGTCAAAAACATGGGCGGGTCGGCCAGACTCCAGCGAATGGCGCGCAAACCGAGCGCCGGGTTCAAGTGCGTGTCTTGCCCCCGGTCTTTGCGGTCCAGCGGTTTGTCTGCGCCAATGTCCACCGTGCGTATGGTCACGGGCAGGCCCTGCATGCCTTCAATGGCGCGCCGGTAGGCCGCGTACTGCTCTTGCTCATCGGGCAGGCGGCTCAGGCCCTTGGAGTCGCGCCCCATGAACAAAAACTCACTGCGAAACAGCCCCACGCCGACCGCCCCGACATGGATGGCGCCCAGGGTGTCCTCGGGCAGTTCAATATTGGCCAGCAGCTCGACACGCTCGCCGTCAATCGTCACGGCAGCGGTGTGTTTGAGCCGGCTCAATCGCTCACGCTCTAACTCGCCCTGGCGCTGCTTGAAGCCGTATTCGGCCAGAATAATCGGCGACGGGTCCACAATCAGCACGCCCGCTTCGCCGTCAATGATGACCCAGTCGTCCTGCTCGATCAGCTGGCTGGCACTGCGCGCGCCGACCACCGCCGGAATGCCCATGCTGCGCGCCACAATCGCCGTGTGCGAAGTTTTGCCGCCCACATCGGTGGCAAAACCCGCAAACAGGCTTTGCTTGAACTGCAGCATGTCAGCCGGGGAAATATCGTGCGCAATCAGCACCAGTGGCACATCAACGGTGTCGTCCAGCAGCAGGCCCTGGTTGGCCTCTTTGCGGCTGGCCCCGGCCTGGCGAACCGAATGGCCGGGTGGCTGCATCGGCGACGGCGCGCCTTTCATGAAGCGCAAGATACGCTCGACCACCTGCTCCAGGTCAGCCTTGCGCTCGCGCAGGTACTCGTCTTGCATCTCATCGAACTGGCGCGCAATGATCTCGTACTGCGTGGTCAGTGCCCACTCGGCGTTGTAGAGCCGGTCAGTGATCCAGTGCTTGACACCCGCAATCAGGGTCTCGTCCTGGAGCAGCATGAGGTGAACATCGAGCAGCGCCGCCAACTCATGCGGCGCGTCTTTGGGCAGGTCTTTTTGCACCCGCATGATCTCTTCAGTGACCGCGTTGCGGGCCACCCGGACCCGCGTGACTTCTTCGACGGTCTTGGCAGCGTCAATAAAGTAATGCGCCACATCAGCGCGGCTCGACGCGACCAGCACCGCCCGGCCAATCGCAATGCCCCGCGAGACCGCGAGACCGTGAATGGAAAACGTCATCTTGACATCCTGTGAATGCACAGCCGAACACGAACTTCATTCAACGCAGAGGCGCAGAGAACGCAGAGTAAGCAATACAGAGGAAGACGAAAGTGTAATTTTTCTTTCTCTGCGAACCTCTGCGCACTCTGCGCCTCTGCGTTGAATGTCGGCGATTGCCAATCAACATCCGTCATCACGAACGCAATAGTCACTCACCCTCTCCGAACTTGTCTGCAATGAGTGCCAGCAACGCATCCATCGCCGCTTGCTCCTGGGCGCCGTCGGTTTCGATTTCTACCGTGCTGCCCATACCGGCGGCCAACATCATCACGCCCATGATGCTTTTGGCGTTGACGCGGCGTTCGCCCTTGCGCATCCAGACCTCGCACGGGAAGCTCCCCGCGAGTTTGGTCAATTTAGCCGATGCTCTGGCGTGCAGGCCCAGCTTATTGCTGATGTTGGTGCTGGTCTTGATCATGGTTTCTTTTGGTCTGATTTTGGGGTGCGGTAATCGCCACCTGCATCACGCCTTGCGTGGCACCTGCCAGGGCACGGGCCACCAGCGCGTCCAGCGGCTCATGACGGTAAGACACCGTGCGCAGCAGCATGGGCAGGTTGATGCCGGTGATCAATCGGGAGTGAACACCATCGACCAGCTTTTGAGCCACATTACAAGGCGTGGCACCAAACACATCCGCCATGACCAGCGCGTTGGCTGTGTTCAATTGCCCAAGCATGATACGTGCCTGAGCCAGCGTTTCTTCAGGGGGGGTGTTGGGCTGCACGTCCAGCGCGGCCAGGCCAGCAGCGTTGTCTGGAAAAACATGCAGCACGCACTGGCGCAAGGCGGAGGCCAGCGGGGCGTGGGCGATGATGAAAATGCCGTTCATTGCGAAAGATTATCAACCTTGACGCCAGGTTGACTGACGAAATAAGCGTATGAGGCGACGCAGCAACATAAAAACACACCGATTGCCGCCTGAAAGCGGGCCACCGGACCGAAACCAGCCCGGGCAAACGCATCAATGGCCAGGCCAATGCCCCACTGCACACAGAACACGCCTGAAAAAATCACCAGGTTGTAAGCGGACAAGGCCCGCCCGGCCAGCGCGGGCCTGAAAGACATGCCAACTGCTGGCTGTGCCAGGCCCATCACGCTGGACGTCATGCAAAACACGGCCCATCCCAGCCATCCGGTCGATGCGCCGAGTGCAATGTTGACGGCCAGGCACGCCATGCTCAAGGGCACACCCCACAGCAGCAGCCGGTCGGTGGGCCAGCCGTGCTTGAGCAGCCAGGGGTTGA
>RDZZ01000162.1 GCA_004293655.1 Polaromonas sp.
TTTGACCGCGCCCCAAGCCCGAATCAGCGCCCGGCGGCTTGCGTTTGGCGGGGTTGACCTGCTCAATTGCACCCCCCAGCAGCGGCGCGCCCTGCGGGGCGGGCGTATTGCGATGGTGCTGCAAGACCCGAAGTTCTCCCTCAACCCCGTCATGACGATTGGCGCGCAGATTGCCGAGACACTGCTGGCGCACACCCGGCTGTCAAAAGCCGAGGCCCGCAATCGCGTGCTGGCATCGCTTGAATCGGTACGCATTGACGACCCCGAGCGGGTCTACAAGCTCTACCCGCATGAGGTGTCGGGCGGCATGGGCCAGCGCGCCATGATTGCCATGATGCTGATTGCCGAGCCTGACATTTTGATTGCCGACGAGCCCACCTCGGCACTGGACGTGACGGTGCAGTTGCAGGTGCTGGCCATTCTTGATGCCCTGGTGACCGAGCGCGGCATGGGGCTGGTGCTGATCTCGCATGACCTGCGGCTGGTGTCGAGTTTTTGTGACCGTGTGCTGGTCATGTACGCGGGCCGGGTGGTCGAAGAGCTGGCCGCAGGCGGTCTGCACGAAGCCAAACACCCCTACACGCGCGGCCTCATGGCCTGCCTGCCGCAATTGGGCCAGTCCACCCATCCACTGGCCACGCTGAACCGGCAGCCGGAGTGGGCCCTGTGAGCGCCCACCAAGCCCTTGGCCAAAGTCTTGGCCTGAAAGCAGACCACCTGCGCGTGGTCTATGACGGCTTTGTCGCGGTTGAAGACGCCTGCTTTAACGTCGCGCCGGGCGAGAGCTTTGGCATTGTGGGCGAGTCGGGTTCGGGCAAGTCCACTGTTTTGCGCGCTTTGTGCGGGCTGGCTAAGTCTGAGGCAGGCACCGTCACACTGACCAGCTCAGCCACGTCAACCCATAGCCCAGATAACCAGCCCCTACCGGGCAGCAAGGCTTTTCGCAGGCAGGTGCAAATGGTGTTTCAAGACCCGTATGGCTCGCTGCACCCGCGCCAGACGGTGGACCGCATTCTGGCCGAGCCGCTGGCCATTCACGGCATGGGCGATGCCCAAACGCGCATCGAACGGGCGCTCGATGAGGTCGGGCTGGGCACGGGTTTTCGGTTTCGCTACCCGCACCAGCTATCAGGCGGGCAACGCCAGCGCATTGCGATTGCCCGGGCGCTGATTCTGGAGCCCGCGATTTTGCTGCTGGACGAACCCACCTCGGCGCTTGACGCGTCGGTGCAGGCCGAAGTGCTGAACCTGCTCGAAGAATTGCGCCGCCAGCGCAACCTGACCTTCATCATGGTCAGCCACGACCTGGCCGTGGTGACGCACCTGTGCGACCGGCTGATGGTGATGCAGCGCGGCAAAACCGTCGAGCAGCTGGCCGCCACCGACCTGGCCCAGCGCCGCGCCAGCAACCCGTACACGCTGAGCCTGATGCATGCGTCAGCGGGCTTTCAGCGCGGGGAAACCGTTGTTGTCTGAATGCTATTGAATTTATAGCGCTTAGCCCCCGTAGAATATGCCGTAGAGCCTTTTTTTGTTAAAAAAATGTGACTACAAAGGTCGAAGGCAGTGAAGTCATTCAACGCTTCAGGCGCAGAGAACGCAGAGTAAGACGAGGGGGAAATAACTTTTGTTTCTTTCTCTGCGGTTCTCTGCGTACTCTGTGTCTGAAGCGTTGAAGGTTTCCTTATTCCGCGAGGTTAGTAGTTACAACAAAATCAGGCCACAAATGAAACTGACTGCCGAGACACCCAAACCATGATCCACTGGGACGCCCACGCCTGCCTGCGCCTGCACCCGCAGGCTGACTTTGAACCCATCAACCAGCTGCGCGCTGCAGGTGTTCACTATGTATCGGTCAATGTCGGGATGGACATGAACCCGCTGGCGCAGGTCATGTCGGTGATTGCGGGCTATTCGGCCACCATTGCCGCCCAGCCCGAACGTTATCTGCTGGTGCGCTGCCTGCAAGACATTGAAAACGCCGCAGCCACTGGCCGCATCGCCATTGGCTTTGACCTCGAAGGAGCCATGCCGCTCTTGGAGCAACCCGACATGGTGGCGCTGTATGCCCGCCTGGGGGTGCGGCAAATGCACCTGGCCTACAACCGCAACAACAGCGTGGCCGGGGGGTGCCATGACGACGAGCAGGGTTTGACGCCGCTGGGGCACAAGGTGGTGGCCGCCATCAACGCCGCCGGGATGTTGATGGATTGCTCCCACACCGGCAGGCGAGCAAGCCTGGACATCATGGCCGCGTCCAGCAAACCAGTGATCTTCAGCCACTCCAACCCCGATGCACTGGTGGCCCACGGGCGCAACGTCACTGACGCGCAAATCAGGGCCTGCGCGGCCACGGGCGGCGTGACCTGCGTGTCGGGCGTGTCCATGTTTTTGGGCAGCAGCAGCCCTGTAGCGGTTGACGTGGCCCGCCATGCCGCCCATGTTGCCGACCTGGTGGGCGTGGCGCACACCGGTATCGGGCTGGACATCTGCTTTTCCCAGGCGGGGCTGGACGACACGCCACCCGGCCAGTTTGACCCCAGCTACTGGTGGCCTGCGAAATTCATAGGCTACGAGCGCGGGTTGAACAAGATCACCTTCACCCCGCCTCAAACCTGGCTCCTGCTGGCGCAAGCCCTGCAAGGGGTGGGCATGACACCCGCCGAGGCCGCACTGGTGATGGGCGGCAACATGCTGCGTGTGGCCGGGCAGACCTGGCCGCCGTCGTTTGCCTGATTCCGTTTTCAGATCGATAGGAGATTAGGCGCGAAACCGCAGACAGTGCTTTAGCACGGCAAAGGCGAAGCAACAACATATCGTATTGATATGGAAATGGAAATGGAATGACAAGTCTGTGCAGGCCAGCGCATCAACATCCTTGTAGCTGGCCTGCAAATCTGACAGCCGAAAAAAAGCCGCCCGAGGGCGGCTGCATCAGTCAGATGCGTTAATGACGCCGCAAGCGTATTACTTCGGCATGATGACCGAGTCAATGACGTGAATCACGCCGTTGCTGGCAGCAATGTCAGTCTTGGTGACTTTGGCTGCGTCAACTGTCACGCCGCCCGTGGTGGCAACAGTCAACTCGCTGCCCTGCACGGTTTTGACTTTGCCAGCCTTGACATCGGCGGCCATGACCTTGCCTGGCACGACATGGTAGGTCAGTACAGCCGTCAGTTTGGCTTTGTCTTTGAGCAGTGCATCAAGCTGGGCTTTCGGGATTTTGGCAAAGGCTTCGTCCGTGGGTGCAAACACTGTGAATGGACCAGGGCCTTTGAGCGTGTCAACCAGACCGGCTGCGGTCAGCGCGGTGGCCAGGGTTTTGAAGTTGCCCGCTTTGACGGCGGTGTCAACAATGTCAGCGGCCCAGGCCGGTGCCAGGGCTGCGGCGGAAAGGGCCAATGCGATCAGGGATTTTTTCATGTCTGGTGCTCGTCTGTTAATCGTCTGTGAATCGTGAGGTGGGTTGATGGCCGTGCCTGAAATAGACAACTGCCGGAATACGCCTCATGGCGCAGAAAGAAATATACCGAACAGTCTTTATACTTACCAAGTAGTTTATTAATGGGCTTATTGGTTTTCGGGTATCGAAGCGTTACGGTCATGACATTGTGTTGGGGCTTGGCCAGAATGTTGGCTCCATGCCACTGGGGCGCGCCATGAGCTGCAGGCAAAATGACGGGTGTCGTTGCCCAGTGCAAAGTGCCTGACTAAAATTTCCTCGAAAGCTTGAGAATGAACGCCTTGAACATTGCCGAACACATGAACACCATGGGTCTGCAGGCAAAAACCGCTTCAGCGCAGGTAGCACGTGCGCCAGCAGCTATCAAAAAAAGAGCACTCTTGGCGCTGGCCCAGCTGTTGCGGGGCAACTTGCCCGTGCTGCTGGATGCCAGTCAGCGCGATCTGGAGCGTGCCGCGCAAGCCGGGCTGGATGGCCCCCTGCTGGACCGCCTCAAACTCACGCCCGGCATCATTGAAACCGTGGCCCTGGGCTGCGAGCAGCTCGCTGCCATGCCCGACATCATTGGCGAGATCATCGGTCTGAAGCAACAACCCAGCGGCATCCGTGTGGGGCAGATGCGGGTGCCGATTGGCGTGTTTGGCATGATCTACGAGAGTCGGCCCAACGTCACGATTGAAGCGGCCAGCCTGGCCATCAAGAGCGGCAACGCCTGCATCCTGCGCGGCGGCTCTGAGGCGATTGAGTCGAACAAGGCGCTGGCGGCGCTGGTGCAGCAGGCATTGGCTGAATCTGGCTTGCCACCAGACGCTGTGCAGCTGGTACACACCACTGACCGCGCGGCTGTGGGCTGCCTGATTGCCATGCCGCAGTATGTCGATGTCATCATTCCGCGTGGCGGCAAGGGCCTGATCGAGCGCATCAGCCGCGATGCCAAGGTGCCTGTCATCAAGCACCTGGACGGCAATTGCCATGTGTATGTGGACGACCCGTGCGACATCGCCATGGCGGTGCGCATTGCCGACAATGCCAAAACCCAGAAGTACAGCCCCTGCAATGCCACCGAAGGCCTGCTGGTGGCGCGGGGTGTGGCCGATGCGTTTTTGCCAGAAATCGCTGCGGTGTATGCGGAAAAAGGCGTAGAAATGCGCTGTGATTCGGCTGCAGCGCACATTCTGCGGGCGCTACCCGCTATTGATTCAATAGCAAAAACAGCAAACATCGTTCTGGCTTCCGAGCAGGACTGGTATGAGGAGTACCTCGCCCCCATCATCAGCATCAAGGTTGTCGATGGCCTGGACGAGGCGATTGCCCACATCAACCACTACAGCAGTCACCACACCGATGCCATCATCACGCGCGACCACATGCATGCCCAGCGCTTTTTGCGTGAGGTCGATTCGGCCAGTGTGATGGTCAATGCCAGTACCCGTTTTGCCGATGGCTTCGAGTTTGGTCTGGGTGCTGAAATCGGCATTTCTACCGACAAGTTTCATGCGCGTGGACCGGTAGGCATCGAGGGCCTGACATCGCTCAAATATGTGGTGCTGGGAGATGGGGAAGTGCGCAGCTAAGGCACAACACCTGGCTGATGCCATTTTTGTCAGCCTTTTCGGTGTCTCGATGGCCTACCATCGGTCGCTCAACTGCTCAACTGCTCGACCGCAGAATCAACGCCAACAATTTCAACTGATTTTTTCCTGAAAGTAGCCGCATGGTTCCGCACCTCATCACCGCCCTGAACGGCCCTATCAACGAGCTTGAGCAGCGCATCCTGGACACCACACCGGCCATCGAGCGCTGGTTCCGGCTGGAGTGGATGGAGCACACCCCGCCGTTTTACTGCTCGGTCGATGTGCGCAACGCGGGCTTCAAACTGGCCCCGGTGGACAGCAACCTGTTTCCCGACGGCTGGAACAACCTCACGCCGGACATGCTGCCGCTGGCGGTGCAGGCCGGCATGGCGGCAATTGAGAAAATCTGCCCCGAGGCCCGTAACCTCTTGATCCTGCCCAAAAACCAGCCGCAAAACAGCTTTTACTGGGCCAACGTGCTGCAGCTCAAGCGTGTTTTTCACCAGGCCGGTCTGAACGTGCGCTTCGGCTCGCTCAGCCCGGACGTGAATCAAAATGTGACGCTGAACCTGCCTGCAGGCGAGAGCGTCACGATCGAGCCGCTGATTCGCACCGACCGCCGTCTGGGGCTCAAAGATTTCGATCCCTGCACCATCTTGCTCAACAACGATTTGTCCGCAGGCATTCCCGGCATTCTGGAAGACTTGAACGAGCAGTACCTGCTGCCACCCCTGCACGCTACAGGCTCGGTTCGCCGAAAGTCGCTGCATTTCAAGGCGTATGAAGAGGTCTCCAAACGCTTTGGCAAATTGCTGGGCGTTGACCCCTGGCTGATCAACCCGATGTTTGCGCACTGCAGGGGTGTCAACTTCACCCATGGCAGCGGTATGGACTGCCTGAGTACCAACGTGGACGCACTGCTGACCAAAGTCAAACGTAAATACAAGGAGTACGGCATCCATGAAAAGCCGTTCGTCGTTGTCAAGGCAGACGGCGGCAGTGCAGGCATGGGCATCATGACGGTGCGCGACGTCAAAGACCTCGACGCCCTGATCGGTCAAGCCAAAGCCAGAGCCGGTGCTGGCAAAGGTTTGGCAACGCTGCCTGAAGTCATCATCCAGGAAGGTGTGCTGACGCACGAACGCGTGAACGCAGCCGTGGCAGAGCCTGTGGTTTACATGATGGACCGCTATGTGGTGGGCGGTTTTTACCGCATTCACGCAGAGCGCACCGCCGATGAAAGCCTGAGCGTGCCCGGCTCCAGCTATGTACCGCTGGCCTTTGCCGACAGTGGACGGCTCCCCCAGCACGGTGAAAAGCCCGGCTCCAGCAGCCCCAACCGCTTTTACATGTACGGCGTGATTGCCCGGCTGGCCATGCTCGCTGCCAGCTACGAGTTGGAAGCCACCGACCCCAATGCCGAGGTGTACGACTGAGCTGGATGCACAGGCGCTTTAAAACCCTGGCACCAGGCTTCAGGTCGGGGTGTCTTTCAGGCTTTCCACGCAATCGGTACGGGGTTAACGCGCTATAAAAAAAATAGTGAACTCCCCGCTTGAAGCGGGTCGCGTTTGTGCAGGCTGTCGAACTGGGCTGTGACCCTGTCACAAGTTGTTGCATGGCAACAAAACCCGGGTTTGTTGAATTTAACAGCGCTTTCTGACGCTCTGGCAGAACGCGCTGGCGCAAAATAGCGTTCCCCAAGCTAACCATTCCTGTCGTCGGGGCGCAGTCTGAAGTCGTTCGGCCTGCTGACTCGCCAAAGACGGGACGTTTTTTGTGTCCAGTCAAAAATCATCTCTCGCAGCGTTGACCCTGGGTGCCATCGGTGTCGTCTATGGCGATATTGGAACCAGCGTCTTGTATGCCGTCAAGGAAGTCTTCAACCACGGGCATGTGGCCGTCACGCCAGACAACGTCTATGGCCTGATGTCGATTTTCTTCTGGACCATGACGGTCATTGTGTCGATCAAATATGTGTTGCTCGTGCTGCGCGCCGACAACAACGGGGAGGGCGGGCTGATCGCCATGCTGGCCCTGGCATCGAATGCCGTCAAAGACAAACCCCAGCTCAGGCGCGTGCTGCTGATCGTCGGCATTTTTGGCACGTCGCTGTTCTACGGTGATGGCGTGATCACACCGGCAATCTCGGTGCTGTCGGCCGTCGAAGGCCTTGAAGTGGTGTCGCCGGCCTTTGCCAAAGGCGTGATACCGATCACGCTGGTGATTTTGTTCGGGCTGTTTGCGGTTCAAAAACACGGCACCGCTGGTATTGGCAAGTTCTTTGGCCCCATCACGCTGGCCTGGTTCATCACCCTGGCCGTGCTGGGCATCTCGCAAATCGTCACGCATCCGGAAATTCTCAAAGCCATCAGCCCGCATTACGCGGTGCTGTTCATGTGGGCCAACCCCGGCGTTACTTTCATTATTCTGGGGGCGGTGGTGCTCTGCGTCACAGGGGCCGAGGCGCTGTACGCTGACCTGGGGCATTTTGGTAAAAAGCCGATTCGCCTGGCCTGGTTTTCGGTGGTCATGCCGTGCCTGGTGCTCAACTATTTTGGTCAGGGCGCACTGCTGCTTGACAACCCGGCAGCGGTCAAAAACCCGTTTTATCTGATGGCCCCAGAGTGGGCGCTGCTGCCACTGGTGGGGCTGGCCACCATGGCCACGGTGATTGCCTCGCAAGCGCTGATCACCGGGGCCTTCAGCGTGACCAAGCAGGCCATTCAAATGGGCTACTTGCCGCGCCTGCGCATTTTGCACACCAGCGTGCGTGACACAGGGCAAATCTACATGCCGTTCATCAACTGGGCGCTGTTTGGCACCATCGTGCTGGCAGTGGTGATGTTTCGCTCATCGAGCAACCTGGCGGCGGCTTACGGCATTGCGGTGTGTACCGACATGCTGATCACCACGATTTTGACCTTCTATGTGATTCGCTATGGCTGGAAGTACCCGCTGGGCCTGTGCCTGGCTGCCACGGGCGTATTTCTTTTGGTGGACCTTGCCTTTTTTGCCTCCAACCTCATGAAGCTGTTTGCCGGCGGCTGGTTCCCGCTGGTCATTGGCGGCGTGGTGTTCGCACTCATGGTCACCTGGAAAGAAGGGCGGCGCATCTTGAATGACAAAATGCGCGCTGACGCGATTGATCTGCCCAGCTTTCTCGACGCAGTGTTTGTCAGCCCGCCACACCGTGTGGACGGCACCGCTGTTTTTCTGACAGCCGAGCCAGGCATTGTGCCCAACGCCCTGCTGCACAACCTCAAACACAACAAGGTGTTGCACGAGCAAAACCTGTTTGTAACAGTGCGCACCCACGAGGTGCCGTGGATTGGCATGAACAAGCGCCTGGAGATTGAGGCACTCGGCCATGACTGTTGGCAGGTGACGGTTCACTATGGGTTTAAAAACGACCTGGACTTGCCCAAAGCTTTGCAGCAGATCAAGGGCCGAGGCTGCGAGCTTGAAGCCATGAACACCAGCTACTTTTTGTCGCGCGACACGGTGGTGCCCACCATCGGCGGTGGCATGACCTCGTGGCGCGAGAAGCTGTTTGCGCAAATGCACCACAACGCCAGCGGTGCGGCGGACTTTCTGAAGCTGCCCAGCAATGCCGTGGTGGAGCTGGGCGGCAAGATCGAGATTTGAGTCACTACAAAGGTCGAAGGCAGCGGGTTCATTCAACGCAGAGGCGCAGAGAACGCAGAGCAAGACGAGGGGGAAACCAAGTTTTTGCTTCTTTCTCTGCGGCTGTCTGCGTACTCTGCGCCTGAAGCGGTGAAGATTTCCTGATTACTCAAGGTCAATAGTTACGAGATTTAAAGCCTTTCTGGCCCCTGCGGCAACAAGTACGGACGTAATACGCTATTGAATTTATAGCGTGTGTTTTGGGACGCTCTCCTGTCCCTGCCAAAATCGCACCATGCAATTTTTCAAAGACCTCAATGCCTCGGCCTTCACGGCAGGGTTTGTCGCCGTTCTGGTCGGCTTCACCAGTTCGGTGGCGATTGTGTTTCAGGCGGCGCAGGCCTTCAATGCAACACCCGCCCAGACCGCGTCGTGGATGTGGGCGCTTGGCCTGGGCATGGGGCTGTGCTCGGCGATTCCTTCGCTGTGGCTGAAAAAGCCGGTCATGGTGGCTTGGTCCACGCCCGGCGCGGCTGTTCTGGCCACAGCGGGTTTAGCGGGCGGCTTTACCATGGGCGAGGCAGTCGGCGCGTTCATGGTCAGCGCGGTGCTGATCACGCTGTTTGGCATCACGGGCTGGTTTGAAAAGCTGTTGAACCGCATTCCTGTGGCGATTGCCTCTGCGCTGCTGGCGGGGGTGCTGGCGCGCTTTGGCATGGCGGCCTTTGCGGCGGCGCAGACAGCTTGGGTGCTGGTCGTTTTGATGCTGGCGACCTACTTGCTGGCCAGACGCATGCTGCCTCGTTATGCCGTCGTGCTGACTTTGCTGGTCGGGGTTGTTTTTGTCGCTGCACGCGGGCAGTTTGCCTGGCAAGGCTTGACCTTTTCTTTGGCCGTGCCGGTGTTTGTGATGCCGCAATTCACGCTGGCAGCCGCCGTCAGCCTGGCACTGCCACTGTTTGTAGTGACCATGGCCTCACAAAACCTGCCGGGTGTGGCGGCCATTCGCGCTGCGGGCTACGGGCGGCCATTCGCGCTGCGGGCTACGGGCCTGAGAGCGAGGGCGGCGGCATTCCGGTGTCAAAGGTCATCACCCTCACCGGGGTGGCCACCTTGCTGCTGGCACCGTTCGGCGCGTTTGCGCTGAACCTGAGCGCAATCACCGCCGCCATCTGCATGGGGCGTGAAGCGCATGAGGACGCCAGCAAGCGTTACACCGCCGCCGTGTCTTGCGGCGTGATGTACGTGGCAATCGGTATTTTTGGTGCGGCCATCACGGGCTTGTTGACAGCGTTTCCCAAAGAGCTGGTCACCGCCATTGCCGGGCTGGCATTGCTGGGCACCATCGGCAGCGGCCTGGCAGTCGCCATGAAAGACGAGTCGCACCGCGAAGCCGCGCTGATCACATTTCTGGTCACGTTGTCGGGCGTGGTCATTGCCGGAGTAGGTTCTGCATTCTGGGGCGTGGTCGCGGGCGCACTGGCGCTGTTTGCACAACAATACGGTCACGCCAAAGCTGGCTTATC
>RDZZ01000163.1 GCA_004293655.1 Polaromonas sp.
CATCGGGTCGTCGTCCGTGCCCATTTTGGTGGTGCCTACCGGGTGGAATATGGTGGTGGCAATCTCGCCTGCCAGCCTGGCCAGGTCTTCGTCGGTCTGGAACTGCACGCCCGGCTTGAACTCTTCAGGCTGGTAGCTGGCCAGTGCGCTCTGGCTGACAATTTTGCGCGTCACACGCAGTGAGTCGGCGGCAACCTGGCGGTCTTCAGGCGTACACAGGTAGTTGGGTGCAATCGCCGGGGCATCTTTGAAGTGCGGGCTCTTGATGTGGACGGTGCCGCGACTGGTGGGGTTCAAGTTGCACACGCTGGCGGTAAAAGCGTTGAAGCTGTGCAGCGGCTCACCAAAAGCGTCCAGCGACAGCGGCTGCACGTGGTACTCGATGTTCGGGTAGGGCTGCTCTGGCGAGCTGCGCGTGAACGCACCGAGCTGCGACGGGGCCATGCTCATGGGGCCGGTGCGTCTGAACAGATACTCCAGTCCGATACGCGCCTTGCCCAGTGTGGTGCTGGCCAGCGTGTTGAGCGTGATGTTTGCCGGGCCTTTGATTTTATAGACCGAGCGGATCTGCAGGTGGTCTTGCAGGTTGGCACCCACGCCCGGCAAGTCTTGCACCACGGGTATGCCGTGCTGCTGCAGCAATGCGCCGGGGCCAATGCCCGAGAGCTGCAAAATTTGTGGTGAGCCAATCGCGCCCGCGCACAGGATGACCTCGCCGATCAGGCCACGCTCTTTGCCTGAATCACGGGTGGCCATCACGTTCACGTGGTCCAGGCCCGTCCAGACCTCGACACCGGTGCAGCGCTGGCTGCCGTCAGGCTGTTTTTCAATGATCAGCTTGCTGACCTGGGCTTTGTTCCAGAGTTCAAAGTTGGGTCGGGCGTAGCAGGTGGGGCGCAAAAAGGCTTTGGCGGTGTTCCAGCGCCAGCCGTCTTTCTGGTTGACCTCAAAGTAGCCCACGCCCTCGTTGTTGCCACGGTTGAAGTCGTCGGTGGCCGGTATGCCCGCCTGCACAGCTGCTTTCGAGAACGCGTCCAGCACATCCCAGCGCAGGCGCTGTTTGCTGACCTGCCATTCACCGCCTGCCTTGCGGTGCCGCAAGATTTTTGGGTACGGTGCGGTTTTGTCCTGCATCAGCTCGGGCGCTGTGCCGAAAGCACCATGAAATTCATTGGCGCCCTTGTAATGGTTTTCGTGCAGCTTGAAGTACGGCAGCGCGTTGTCCCAGCGCCACGACATGTCGCCCGTGAGCTGCGCCCACGCGTCGTAGTCACGCGCCTGGCCACGCATGTAAATCATGCCGTTGATGCTGGAGCAGCCGCCCAGCGTCTTGCCGCGCGGGTAGCGCAGTGCGCGGCCATTCAGACCCGCCTCGGGCTCGGTGTGGTAGAGCCAGTCGGTGCGCGGGTTGCCAATGCAGTGCAGGTAGCCCACGGGAATGTGAATCCAGTGGTAGTCGTCTTTTCGGCCCGCCTCGATCAGCAGCACCCGCTTGGACGCGTCAGCACTCAGGCGGTTGGCCAGCAGGCAGCCCGCTGTGCCCGCGCCGATGATGATGTAGTCAAAGACTGGGTTGTCGTCTTGCATGGGTCTGTCTGTCTCGCTGTTGTGGGCCGTGGTGTCTTGAAGCTGCGCCAGGCCGATGGTGCATGTGTTGCCTAACATCACGCTGACGGGCATATTACCCGCTTGCCGTCCTGCCAATGACACCCACCTGTTTGCAGGACTGCAGCCAGAGTCGCGCAGGCGGTCTGTTTGGCAGCGCCAGCAGTTACCATTTGTGCTTGACGGGGTGGCCGCGCCCCAGGCAAGCCCACACAGCCGGATTTACAAAGCGCTCAATTTATGGATGATTCCAGCCCCCGCATCGACCAGCAGGACACACCCGACGGTGGGTTGCTGGTTGTGCGCGGGGCATGGACGGCAGCGGCCCTGACGCAGCCTGGGGCCTGGCGCGCCCTGACGGTGCAACTGGGCCGCCTCGCGCAGCAGTTGCCCGCAGCGGAGCGCGAAGGCACAGGGTCTGCCAGCAGCTGGGATTTGCAAACAATTCAACAGCTCGATCACCTGGGCGCACAGGTGCTGTGGAACCACTGGGGCCGCCAGTGGCCCGCCCGCATCGCCGTCGGTGCCAACCAGCGCGCGGTGCTGGAAACCGTCGCCAAATTTGCGGCCAGATCTGCCAGATCCGCCAAATCCGCTCAATCTGCCCAGTCGCCATGGCGCGAGCCCGTGCTGGCACTGGGTAGCCGCCTGCTGCATGCGCTGGACCACCTGAAGGCGCTGACGCGGCTGATCGGGCAACTGCTGCTTGACATTCTGCGGCTCATTCGGCATCCGCAGCAAGGGCCGTGGCGTGATTTTTCGGGGCACCTGTACCACATTGGTGCAACGGCTTTGCCCATCACGGCGCTGGTCGGGTTTTTGATTGGCGTGGTGCTGGCGTATTTGATTTCGCAGCAACTGCGGCAGTTTGGTGCCGATGCTTTCATTGTCAATATTCTGGGGATATCGCTCATACGTGAGCTGGGGCCAGTGCTGGCCGCTATTTTGATTGCGGGGCGCTCAGGCTCTGCCATCACCGCGCAAATCGGCGTGATGCGGGTCACCGAAGAGCTCGACGCCATGCGCGTGATGGGCATCGCCAAAGGTTTTCGACTGGTCATGCCGCGTGCGCTGGCGCTGGCCATCGTGATGCCGCTGATCAGCGTCTGGACCACGCTGGCCGCGCTGCTGGGCGGCATGCTGGCCGCGCAGGTGGCGATGGGCATCACGCCTTCGTTTTTCATCAATGCGCTGCCCGAAGCCGTTGAGGTGGCGAACCTGGCACTGGCCACCGCCAAGTCTGTGGTGTTTGGCCTGCTGATTGCGCTGATCGGCTGCCACTTCGGTTTGCGCGTCAAACCCAACACCGAAAGCCTGGGGCAGGGCACCACGGCGTCGGTGGTCACGTCCATCACGATCGTTATCCTGGTTGATGCCCTGTTTGCCGTGCTGTTCAAGAACGTGGGTGTCTAGCCCCATGCAAGCTCAAAACGACGCCCTGATTGACATCAGAAAACTCTGGACTGTTTTTAAAAACGGCGACAAAGAATCAGTGGTTCACAAAAACCTCGACCTGACGGTGCGGCGTGGCGAAATCCTGTCGCTGGTGGGCGGCTCGGGCACGGGCAAAACCGTGCTGCTGCGCCAGATGCTGGGGCTGGAGCACCCGACCAAGGGCGAGATAAAGGTGCTGGGCCAGCCGGCGGCAGAGCTGGGCCAGCGCGGTGCGGCCAGCCGTGTGGGCATGCTGTTTCAGCAAGGGGCCTTGTTCTCGGCATTCACGGTGCTGGAAAACATTGCCTTTCCCCTGCGCGAACTCAAGGCTTTGCCGCCCCGCCTGATCCGCGAGGCCGCCATGGTCAAGCTGCAGATGGTGGGCCTCGGCCCTGATGCTGCTGAAAAAATGCCCAGTGATCTGTCGGGCGGCATGGTCAAGCGCGTGGCGCTGGCGCGTGCCCTCATCATGGACCCACCGCTGCTGCTGCTGGACGAGCCTACCGCCGGGCTGGACCCCGAAAGCGCCGACAGTTTTTGTGCGCTGCTGCGTTCGCTGCACCAGGCGATGGAGTTGACGGTGGTGATGGTGACGCACGACCTGGACACCCTGTTTGAGCTGAGCACGCGCATTGCCGTGCTGGCAGAGCAACGCGTCATCATGGTTGACACACCGCAGCAGGTTGTGGCGTTCAACCACCCGTTTGTTGAAGCGTTTTTCAGGGGTGGCAGGGGCCAGCGTGCCATGGGCGTGCTGCATGGCCTGCCGTTGACCGCCCCGAGACCTGACGAGAAAGGACATTGAAATGGAAAACAAAGCCCATGCCCTGGCGGCTGGCATCTTCGTGCTGGTGGTCACCGCCCTGCTGGCCGGGCTGGCGGTGTGGCTGATGCGTGACAACACCCAGCGCGACATGTACGAAATGTCCACGTCTGAAACCGTCTCGGGCCTGCAGCCGCAGGCCGTGGTGCGCTTTCGCGGTGTGCCCGTGGGCAAGGTCGAGCTGATTGGTTTTGATGCCAAGGTCAAGGGCAATGTGCTGATCCGCATCTCGGTGGACCGTGGTGCGCCGTTAAACAAATCGGCATTTGCCACCGTGGCCTCGCAGGGCGTGACTGGCCTGGGTTTTATCCAGCTCGACGACAACGGCGAATCAAAAGAGCGCCTGCTGCCCAACGACGACGACCCGCCGCGCATACCGCTCAAGCCTGGCGGGCTGGACAAGCTGCTCAAGCAGAGCGAGACGATTTTCAACCAGGCCGAGCAGGCCACCGCCAAACTGAGCGAGCTGCTGAGCCTTGACAACCAGAAGCGCATCATCACCGCGCTGGACAAGGCCGGGCAGGCCGCCAGCAGCGTGACTGCGCTGTCCACCGGCATGAGCAGCCTCCTGAATGCGCAGCTGGGCCCAGACCGGGTCAACATTCCCGCTTTTGTGAAGAACGCGGATGCGGCCATCACATCTCTGCGCAAGACGTCAGACCAGGCCGCCATCACCCTGGGTGAAGTCAATCAAACCGCGCAGCGCCTGAATGAAAAAGGCGGCCCGCTCGACAAGCTCTCTGAGGGCGGCACGGCGCTGGCGGCGGGCGTTGAAACCTTCAGCGCCGCCACCTTGCCCAAGCTCGGTGAAGTCGCTGATGAGACCGCGCGCACCATGCGCCAGTTGCGGCGCACCGTGAACTCGGTGGACGACAACCCGCAGGCACTGATTTTTGGCAACGGCCTGCCCTTGCCCGGCCCGGGCGAGCCTGGCTTTTCCCCCAGTGGAGACAAAAAATGACAAAACTCCTCAAAGCATTGAACGCCCAGCAACCTTTTTGTGCTATTAAAATAATAGCTATAAAACCATATGCAGATTGCTGTGGCGGCATATTTTTTGTATTTTTTTGGGTCATGGCCACCGCGCTGCTTCTGAGCGGCTGCTCAGCCCTGCCTGACAAGCCCGTTCGGCCCACGCTGTACGACTTCGGGCCGGGCCGCATCACGCTTGAACCCGCCACCCGGCAGGCACCCTTGCCCGCGCTGGCGCTGGAAGACATCACCACCAGTGGCGGCGCGCTGGACAACACCGCGCTGCTCTACCGCCTGGCTTACACCGAAGTGCAGGCACTGCGGCCGTACGCCAACGCCCGCTGGAGCACCCCGCCCGCGCAACTGGTGCGTCAGCGCCTGCGCGAGCAGCTCAGCCTGCGCCGCCCGGTGTTCAATGCGCGCGACGGCGTGGCCATCAACCGGTCTGGCGGGGCGGTGCTGCCGCTGCGTCTGCGGCTGGAGCTTGAAGAGTTCAGCCACCTGTTTACCGCGCCTGACGCCAGCGTTGGCGTGATCCGCCTGCGTGCCACGCTGGTCGATGTGACGCCAGCGGGCGAAAAATTCCTGGGTCAGCGCAGCGTGGTGGTGCAGCGCCCCGCACCGACTGCCGACGCACCGGGCGGTGTGCGCGCATTGACCGCAGCAACCGATGCGGCGATTGAGGAAATCGACAGTTGGCTGCAGCAAAACTCAGCCACGCTGACAGGCGGCGGTGGCCAGGCAGGCTCCTGAAGGTTTTTTGCGCGGGCGGGGTGGGTGCAAATTCACAACAGGCTGTCAATACCCCTGTGCGTTTTCAGCTCAGACAGACTGGCGCAGCGCCGTCACCTCAATCTCAATTTTCATGCGCTCATCCAGAAGCCCGGCAGACACCATCATTGCAGCGGGCCGCACCGCCCCAAAATACTTGCGCAGCACAGGCCAGCAAGGCTCGAATTGCGACGCATCAGGCAACACATACGTCACCCGCACCACATCCGCCATCGACGCACCGGCTTGCTGCAAGGCAGAGGCGATGTTTTTCAGACACTGTTCGGTTTGCTCAACGATGTCGCTTGAAATCGTCATCGTGCTGTAGTCAAACCCGGTGGTGCCCGACACAAATACCCAGTTGCCGGCGACAACGGCGCGCGAGTAGCCTATTTGCGCTTCAAAAGGCGAGCCAGAGCTGATGAGGGTTCTTTTCATGGGCGTTATTTTCTATCAGTCAAATCTGCACTTGCGCCGCGAGCTTGAGCCCCAGCGCGCGGCAGACACGCGCCATCGTGTCAAAACGCGGTTGCGCTTGCCCAGCCCGTCGGTCGTTACCTCGAATGCCAGCACCAGCAATGCCAGCAATCAGCAATGCCAGCAATCAGCTGGTCAAGTTGTTGCAGAAAAACAGCTCGGGCATGTCCCCTGGCCGCATTTCGGCGAGGGCCGGGTGGTGGCTGCCTGGCTGTAGGGGGCCGCTTCACTGCCACTTCACAATCCCTCCAGTTCTTCAAACTGGCCTCACAGAGCGTCTGCACACTCCCTTTCGTTCATCAAAAACGAAAGGATTTAATGTGAAAGCCAAACTCATCTCCATTGCGGCGGTTGTTTTGCTGCTGTTTGTCGCACTGATGCAGATCAGCGGGGTGGTGCGGGACAGGCAAGCGTACCGACAACTGGTGGTTGACGGTATTGCCAAAAGCCTGGCCGGGCCGCAGACGCTGACTGGACCGCTGATTCACCGGGCTTGTACCGAGGAGTGGGATATTGCGCTGCCCGAAAAGCGCGTGGAGACCGGGCGGCGCGAGTTCCACTTGACCCTCGCACCTGCGTCGCTGGCAGTGCAGGGCGGTAGCCAGCTGGAGGCGCGGGCAAGGGGGCTGCATGCGACCCAGGTTTTTAACCTCAAGGCCAGATTGACGGCGCAGTGGTCTGACCTGGCCGGCCTGCAGCCAGTGCCTGAACACAGGGGCTCACGCCTGAGTTGTGGCCAGCCGCTTTTGATGCTTTCAGTGTCTGACGCGCGCGGTATCCGGCATGCAAGTTTGACCCTGACCGGGCCAACGGGTGCGCAAAATGTGCCGCTGAAGCCCGGTACTTTTTACGGCAGTTACCCGCGTGGCGTACACGCCCCGCTGCCAGCTGCACTGGTGCTGGCTGAGCCACTGGAGGCGGTGCTTGAGCTGGAACTGGTCGGCACCGAGCAACTGGCCATGGTGCCCATGGGCAGCGATACGCAAGTCAAGCTGACATCGAACTGGCCGCATCCGAGCTTTGGTGGCCAGTTTCTGCCTGTGGAGCGCAAGGTGACTGACCGGGGTTTTGAAGCCAGCTGGCGCATCTCGTCGCTCGCCAGCACGGCACAGCAGGACGTTGCGCAAAAAAAAGCAGACGCCGAAACCCTGAGCGTGGCCTTCGTAGACCCCGGCAACACCTACGCATTGAGCGACCGGGCCACCAAATATGGCGTCTTGTTTATTGGCCTGACCTTTCTGGCGGTTGGGCTGTTCGAGTTCATGAAGTCGCTGCGGGTTCACCCAGTGCAGTACCTGCTGGCGGGCAGCGCAGTGTGCATTTTTTTCCTGCTGCTGGTCAGCTTGTCTGAACACCTGCCTTTTGGTCTGGCGTACGGCCTGGCCGCTGCAGCCTGCGTTGTGCTGCTGATGTACTACGCCTGCTACATGTTGAAAAGCTGGTTGCGTGGGCTGCCGTTTGGCTTGGGGCTGGCGGTGCTGTACGGCATGCTGTTTGTGTTGCTGCAAATGGAGCAAACCGCGCTGGTGCTGGGCGCGATCACGCTGTTTGTGGTGTTGAGCGCTGTGATGCTGCTGACCCGGCATGTGGACTGGTATGCACGGTTTGAGCGGGTTAATCAGTTCGATCAGGCCGATCAGGCGGAGAAAAACGCTGACAAGGGCGGCACCAAACCCGGAAAAAACCCACCCCCATCGGGCGGTGCTGGCGCAACAGGCGGCGCGGGTGGCAACTTAGCCAATGGCTTTGCCGGGGCGACGGTCAAGTCGAGTGCGCGGTTTTGTGACTAAAACGCTGAAAAGCACTGAAAAGCACTGGCCCGCCGCCTCAAAACCGCAAGGTCACCCGCAATCCTGGCCCCGCATTGGCCACCTCCATGCTGCCGCCATGCAACACCATGATCTGCTTGACGATGGCCAGGCCCAGGCCTGAGCCCTTGGTGGTGGCCATACCGGGGTACTCGGGTCTGGCGGTTGAGAAAAAGCGTTCGCCCAGGCGCGGCAAGGCGTAGTCGGCAACGCCTGGGCCGAAGTCGCGGATGGACACGGCGCTGTCCGTTGCCTCCATCACGATGCGGGTGCCGGGCGGGGCAAACGAGCGGGCGTTTTCAAGCAGACTGCCCAACGCCAGCGCCAGCAGGGCGGGTTCAGCCCAAACGCTGGCCAGTGCTGGATTTACTATGATTTCAATAGCATGAAAAGCTTGACTGACGTGCGGTAGCGGCCTGAAAGGCTTCAAAAAATCTCGCCACAGCAGGCTTTCTTTCTGCAAGCCGCCGTGGCGCTGCTCCAGCCGGCTCAAGGCCAGCATGTTGTCCACCATGGCTTGCAGACGCCCAGTTTGCGCCAGCACCAGGCCGGCAAATTCGCGCCGGTCGGTCTCCTGCAAGTCTTCCTGCAGCAGCTCGCCCGCACCCCGAATGGCTGCCAGCGGGCTTTTCAGCTCATGCGTCAGCGCCAGTACATAGGCTTCCATGTACTCGTGGCCCTCCAGTTTCAGGCGCATGGTGTCCATGGCCACAGCGAGGTCGCCCAGCTCGCCCGGCACCTGCGGCACGGCAGGCCGCGCACCCTGGCCCACCGCCTGGGCGTAATGCCGCAGTTTGCGAATGCTCCACACCACCCACAGCGTTACCGCCACACCAATGGCCAGCGAGAGTGCCAGCAGCAGCAGGCCATTGAGCAAAATTTTGCGTTCGGCGCGGTCAATAAAGGCTTGGATCGTGGCCATCGGCTTGGCAACCGTCAGCACACCCATGACCTGGCCGTCACGCACGACCGGTGCGGCCACATACATGACAGACGTGCGGTCATCGCTTTGAACCTCGCGTGTCGCCCTGGCCCCGTACTGGCCGCGCAACGTGCGGGCCACGTCGCGCCACTGTGAATAGTCTTTGCCGTTGGCGATGTTCTCAGAGTCAAACAAAACGATGCCGCGCACGTCGGTGACATACACCCGAAAGTCCAGCGACTGTTTGGCCAGGCCCCAGATTTGTGCATCCACAGGCCGCAGAGCGTAGCTGTTGACCTGCGCGGCAAACCGGCCGCTGGCCATGGTGCCCGCGGCCAGGTCATCACTGGCCAGCTCGGCGAGGATGTTGGCGGTATCTACCAGCATGTCCTCCATCACCTCACGCACGCTGGGTTTGACCTCCGCCAAAAACACCCGCAGCACAAAAAACGCAGCCAGCCCGGTCACCAGAAAAAAGCCGAACAGCAGCCGAATGCCCAGGCGCACGTCAGACCTCTGCGCTGTAACCCATGCCGCGGTGCGTCACGATGAAGTCACTGCCCGGTGCGGCTTGCTGCAGTTTGACGCGCAAGGTCTTGATGTGGGTGTCCACGGTGCGGTCGGTGCTGTCAGAGTCATGGCCCCAGACCGTGCGCAACAAATCGTCCCGCGAGCGAATGCGGCCCCGGTGTTGCAACAAATCAGCCAGCACACCCAGCTCCAGCCGGGTCAGCAGCAGGGGTTGCCCCTTGAAGCTCACGCGCTGGCCAGCCACATCCATTTCAAAAGGGCTCACCCCTGCTGTCGGGCCAGGCAAGGCACGCGGGCTGAAGGGTTTGCTGACGTAGTCGTCAGCACCCAGTTCCAGACCCAGAACGCGGTCCAGCTCTTCACCGTGGGCACTGAGCATCAGCACCGGCAGGCTGCCTGCATGGCCTTTGAAGGCACGCACTTCGCGGCACAGGTCCAGCCCGTTGCCGTCGGGCAGACCGACATCGAGCACCAGCACATCGGGTGGCCTGAGTGCCAGCTGGCGGCGCGCATCACTCAGCAGCAGGCAGTGCGTGACCACCAAGCCATCACGCTCCAAGGCATAAATGATGGTGCGGGCAATGGCCGGGTCGTCTTCAACCAGCAAGACGGTGGCGCCAAAAACGTGCGCGGGAGCAGACATCACAAGTTCAACAGCTTCAACAAAAAAACGGCCGCAGCATCAGCCGCGCAAAAACGGAAACAGCTTGCCCAGGCCATCGGCCATCACCTCAACGGACAGCGCGGCGAGTATCAGGCCCATCAAACGCGTCATCACGTTGATGCCGGTCTTGCCCAGCACGCGGGCAATCGGCTCGGCCAGCGAAAAGCACAAGGCAGTGGCCAGCCCGATGACCACGCCGTA
>RDZZ01000164.1 GCA_004293655.1 Polaromonas sp.
GTGTTTGGCGATATGCATGGCAACTATGTTTACCTGTTCGAGCGCGACTGCTCGGTGCAGCGCCGCCATCAAAAGGTATTGGAGGAAGCACCCGCACCCGGATTGAGCCAGGCGCTGCGTCAAGAGATGGGCGAAGCTGCTGTAGCCGCCGCGCGTGCCGTCAACTATGTGGGTGCGGGCACGGTTGAGTTCATTGTCGAACAACGGCCCGACGGCGAGATGAAGTTTTACTTTATGGAGATGAACACACGCCTGCAGGTTGAGCACCCCGTGACTGAAGCAATTACCGGTCTTGATTTGGTGGAATGGCAACTGCTGGTGGCCAGCGGTGAAAAGCTGCCACTGGCACAGCATGAACTGCATATCGATGGCCACGCGATTGAGGCACGCATTTGTGCGGAAAGCCCCGACAACAACTTTCTGCCTGCAACCGGCACCCTGCATGTGTACGACAAGCCTGCCTGCACCAACTTTGAGAAAGGCACAGTCCGCATCGACGATGGCGTGCGCGAAGGCGATGCGATTTCACCGTTTTACGATTCGATGGTGGCCAAGCTGATCGTGCATGGCAAAACACGTGAGCAAGCGCTCGCCCGCCTGGACGCGGCGCTGGCTCAGACCCGCATCGTCGGGCTCAACACCAACGTGCAGTTCCTGCGTTATGTGGTGCGCAGCCCGTCGTTTGCCACTGCCAACCTGGACACGGCACTGATTGAGCGCGAGCGCACAACGCTGTTCCGGCAAGAGCCGGTCGGCCTTGTCATGGCCGCTGCCAGCTCCATTGCAAAAACCTTGCTCGACGAGCGCACCCTTGAAGGCGCTGACCCGTTTAGCCGACGTGACGGCTGGCGCTCGCATGGCGTCAATGTTCGGCGTTTTGAGTTTGAATTCCAGGGGGTAGCAGCGAGTGCAGAGCTGACTTACCTGCATGACGGCGTGTTGCAGGTGGTGCTGGGTGAAGTTTGTGGACGACTGGTTTTTTCGCAGACACCGCAGGGCATAGACATCGAGTTTGCTGGCCAGCGCATGGCAGCGACGGTGCATCGGCAAGGCGAGACAGACCACATTTTTACAGCCCGTGGAGCTACGCAGATCGCAACGGTAGATTTACTCGCGCATGCAGGTCACAGCCCTGCCGAGGCTGGACGCTTGACCGCTCCCATGCCCGGCCGAGTCGTGTCATTTGCGGTCAAGGCTGGCGACTTGGTTCAAAAGGGTCAGCCCCTGGCCGTCATGGAAGCCATGAAAATGGAGCACACCATTGCAGCGCCTGCCGATGGCAAAGTACAAGAGCTGCTGTATGCGCCGGGCGACCAAGTCGCTGAAGGGGCAGAGTTGCTCAAGATAGGAGTTTGAACGTGGCAGTGGCACCCATGCGCATTACTTTTTGCTGTACCGACACAAAAGCGCAGCCCTGGCTGGAAGGCCTGCGAGCCGCCTTGCCCAATGCCACTATTGAACAGTGGACCGCTGGTGCAAACCTCGCAGACTACGCGGTAGTCTGGGCACCACCCCAAGCGTTTTTTGATGAGCAGGTGGCGCTCAAAGGCATCTTCAACATAGGCGCTGGGGTAGATGCACTGATGGGGCTGCGCCTGCCAGCGACTGCCGCAGTCGTCAGGCTCGACGACGCAGGCATGTCGGTGCAGATGGCTGAATATGTCTGCCACGCCGTGATCCGGCACTTTCGTGAGTTTGATGCCTATGAGGCCGATGTGTCAGCGGGCAAGTGGTCTTACCGCAAGCCGCGCCTGCGCAGTGACTTCCCGGTGGGTGTGATGGGCCTGGGCGTGCTGGGCGAACGCGTTGCCCGTGCGCTGGCGCAGTTTGATTTTCCGACGCTAGGCTGGAGCCGTTCGCCCAAAACGGTGGACGGTGTGCGCTGTTTTTCAGGTCAGGCAGAGTTCGCTGACTTTCTGGCCATGACCCGGGTTCTGGTTTGCTTGCTGCCCTTGACGCCTGAGACACAGGACATTTTGCGGCGCGATACCTTAGCGCAGCTTTTGCCTGGTGCCTATGTGATCAACGTGGCACGCGGCGGCCATTTGGTCGATGATGATTTGCTGGCCCTGATCGCCAGCGGGCATGTGGCGGGCGCGACGCTGGATGTGTTTCGCGTCGAGCCTTTGCCTGCAGCCCACCCGTTTTGGCACCATCCTAAAATCACCATCACGCCGCACACGTCTGCCCGCACTTTGCGTGAAGAAAGCATTGCCCAGATCGCCAGGAAAATCCGCGCTCTGCATGAAGGCGAACCCGTCACTGGCCTTGCCGGTTTGGTGGACCTTAAAAAAGGATATTGACGACATGAAATTCCCCTCCAAAGTCAAGCTTGTCGATGTTGGGCCGCGCGATGGTTTGCAAAATGAAAAAGCCATGGTGCCAGCCGCTGTAAAAATCGAGCTGGTGCATCGCCTGCAAGCAGCCGGTCTGTGTGAGATTGAGGTCACCAGTTTTGTCTCGCCCAAATGGGTACCGCAAATGGCTGACAACGCCGAGGTGATGGCAGGTATTCAGCGTAAACCCGGCGTGCGTTATTCGACACTCACGCCCAACATGCAGGGCTTTGAAGCCGCTGCCGCCTGCGCACCTGATGAGGTCGTGGTGTTTGCATCTGCCAGTGAAGCTTTTAGCCAGCGCAACATCAACTGCTCAATTGCTGACAGTATTGAACGCTTTCGTGCTGTTGTGGAAGCTGCCAAAGCCCGCAACATCTATGTTCGCGGCGCTATTTCCTGTGCCGTGGGCTGCCCCTATGAAGGCGAGGTTCCACCCGAGCAGGTCGAACGGGTAGCGCGCCTGATGAAGGGCATTGGTGTGCAGCACATCGGTGTGGCGGACACGATTGGTGTGGGCACGCCTGTCAAGGTGCAGCGCGCCATCGACGCTGCACTCCAGCACTACGACATCAACGATGTGTCAGGCCACTTTCACGACACCTACGGTCAGGCGCTGGGCAACACGCTGGCCAGTCTGGAGCTTGGTGTGTGGCAGTTTGACACCTCTGTCGCCGGGCTGGGTGGCTGCCCCTATGCCAAAGGTGCAACCGGCAACGTCGCGACCGAAGACGTGGTCTACATGCTTCATGGCATGGGCATTGACACCGGCATTGACCTGGACTTGCTGGTGGACGCGGGTCAATTCATCAGTGACTTCTTGGTGCGCAAGCCGAACTCGCGTGCGGCCACCGCGCTGCTCAACAAAAGGAACGCTTGACATGTGTGGTTCTGAATTGATGGCCTTGCCTGAAGGTGTTCAAAAAGTCGCGGCATGGCTGGAGGCTGGCGGCCATCCGCATGCGCCTGTCATGCTCGATGATGCTGCCCGTACGGCCCAGCAGGCCGCAGATGCGCTGGGTGTTGAGCTCGGCCAGATCGCCAAGAGCATTGTCTTTCGCCGCAAGTCAGACGACGTTGCCGTGTTGGTGGTCACTTCTGGTGACAGGCGGGTAGATGAGAGAAAACTTGAAGCCCTGGTATGCCTTGATGGCAAGCGCATTGGCCGGGCCGATGCGGCGTTTGTCAAAGCCAGGACAGGATTTTCCATCGGTGGTGTGGCACCTGTGGCCCATGCGGGTGATGTCCTCACCTTGATAGACCGCAGCCTGATGCGTTTTGACGAGGTGTGGGCTGCCGCAGGTCACCCGCATGCGGTTTTCAAAATGATGCCGCAAGCGCTTGAACTGCTGACAGGTGCTCCGGTGGTAGATGTGGCGGTAGATGCCAACGAAGAAAACGCTGCGCGGCAAAATGCTATTGATTTAATAGCTGCTCGTGCCCGTCAGATAAGCTGTAGCAGCGAAAATCTTCCATCACCGTGCATCTCGGTGTGCCGTATCAGTACGGACAGCGGTTTGTGCGAGGGCTGCTTTCGCACGCTGGGCGAGATTTCAGCGTGGAGCCGCCTGCCCGTCGAAGGCAAGCGGGAACTGTGGCAGACCATTGAGCAGCGTATTGCGGCACTGCAGCCTTGAACGCTTGATGCCTACCACCACCACCAGCAGCGGCGGCCCATGAAACACATCACGTTCTATCTGGACTTTATCTCACCCTATGCCTACTTGGCCTTTGAGCGCTTGCCCGGCGCTCTGGAGGGCCTGAGCTACAGCGTCAGCTACCAGCCGGTGCTGTTTGCCGGCATGCTCAAACACCATCGGCAGTTAGGCCCAGCTGAAATCGCCCCCAAGCGCGACTGGACTTACCGCCAGGTGCTGTGGCTGGCCAGAAGTCTCGGTATTGAGCTGCAGATGCCTGCCAGTCACCCATTTAACCCCCTTCCCCTGCTGCGTCTGGCCCTGGCTTGCAGCCCGCAGGCAGCACCGGGTCAGCCCAACCGCCATGTCTGTGAGACAGTGTTCCGACATGTCTGGCACGGTGGGGCTGAGGCAGGCGATGCGCAGCGTCTGCAGGCATTGACGCAATATCTGTCCGAAGGGCGAAACATGCAAGACGCGGCCAGCGTCAAGGAACAGCTTCAAAAAAATACCGAGGATGCGATTGTCAAAGGTGTTTTTGGTGTGCCTTCATTCGCAGTAGACGACAAGCTTTTTTGGGGTCTGGATGCTTTGCCGATGCTGCGCGCTTATCTGTTGGGCGATACCTGGTTTGATGGTGCTGACTGGGAAAATGCCTGTCAGGTTTCTATCGGTGTCAGTCGCAGCCGCGTGTAGAAGATAAGCGTTTTCCCTGATGCAGTTCGCATGTTGAAAAGTATCTAAAGGGTTTCCCCTTGACTTGTCAGCTTCGCATAAGTTTGGTGCAAGCTTGTGTTATTTTCACGTCAGAGTTGGGTCAGGCGTTTGCAAAATAATCAGTCAGCTTTCGACTCGGAAGCCCCTTTTTATCTCAGGAGACAACAGCATGGCAACACCAGCAGTCAAAAATCGACCGATGACCGGCGAGGAGAAGAAAGTGATCTTCGCTTCTTCGCTCGGCACCGTATTTGAGTGGTACGACTTTTATTTGTACGGTTCACTCGCGGCAATTATTGCCAAGCAGTTTTTCTCGGGTCTGGACCCATCAGCGGCGTACATTTTTGCGCTGCTGGCCTTCGCTGCAGGCTTTTTGGTTCGTCCTTTTGGCGCATTGGTATTTGGCCGTCTGGGCGACATGATTGGCCGCAAGTACACTTTTTTGGTCACCATCGTACTCATGGGTGCGGCAACATTTGTTGTTGGTTTGCTGCCCAGTTATGCCACCATCGGCATTGCAGCCCCCATCATTCTGGTCGCGCTGCGCATGTTGCAAGGTCTGGCACTCGGCGGTGAATACGGCGGTGCGGCAACTTACGTTGCAGAGCATGCACCGCAGGGCCAGCGCGGTTTCTATACATCCTGGATTCAGACAACAGCCACTTTGGGTCTGTTTTTGTCTTTGATGATTATTTTGGGTGTGCGCCAGGCTGTCGGCGAGGCTGCTTTTGCCGATTGGGGCTGGCGCGTTCCGTTTCTGGTGTCCATTTTGCTGCTTGCTGTGTCTGTGTACATTCGTTTGTCGATGAATGAGTCGCCAGCCTTCCAGAAAATGAAAGCTGAAGGCAAGACATCGAAAGCCCCCCTGTCAGAGTCGTTTGGCCAATGGCGCAACCTGAAAATTGTGCTCATCGCATTGTTCGGCCTGGTAGCGGGTCAAGCGGTGGTCTGGTACACCGGTCAGTTCTACGCGTTGTTCTTCTTGACAACCATTGCCAAAGTCGATGGAGTTACCGCCAACTTGCTGATTGCTGCTGCATTGGTGATTGGTACGCCGTTTTTCATCGTTTTCGGCATGCTGTCTGACAAGATTGGCCGCAAGCCTGTCATCATGGCCGGTTGCCTGCTGGGTGCTGTATCGTATTTCACCGTCTTCCCAATGCTGCTGGAATACGCCAACCCAGCGCTGAAGAAAGCACATGACACGGTGACCGTTACGGTGACTGCCGATCCGGCAACCTGCTCATTTCAAGGCAGCCCGATTGCCAGGGATATTGATTTCACCAGCTCTTGCGACCGCGCCAAGCGGGTTCTGGCTCAGGACTTCATTCCCTACAGGAATGTTGTTGGCCCGGCAGGATCAGTGGCGACTGTGCAAATCGGTACAACCACCATCACCTCTTTGAACCCGACTTTGAATGAAAAGCGAAACGCGTTTTCTGCTGAAAGTGCAAAAGGCATTGCTGACTTCAAGAAGGCAGTGCTGGACGCAGCCAAGGCAAACGGTTTGAGTGCTAAAGCAGATGACAAATCGATGAACAAGCTCATGATCGGCGTCATTCTGGTTTACATGGTCATACTTGTCACCATGGTGTATGGCCCGATTGCAGCCATCCTGGTTGAGATGTTCCCCACACGGATTCGCTACACATCAATGAGTTTGCCCTACCATATTGGCAATGGCTGGTTTGGTGGATTGATGCCGACAACCGCGTTTGCCATGGTGGCTGCTACCGGAGATATTTACTATGGCCTTTGGTATCCGGTGATTGTGGCGACAGCGACTTTGGTTATCGGCTTGTTGCTGGTCAAGGAAACCAAAGATGTTGATATTTATGCGGATGACTGAGGCGCGGATGACTAAGGCGGATTAAGGCACGTTGCTGGGGTTGCGCAAAGCAAGCCCAGTTTTTTAAAAAGAGGCTCCCGTCGGTTTGGCTGGAGCCTTTTTAGTTTGTTTTACGTTTTTTATGGAGTCAATGATGTGGAAGATTGCTGTTGGATTCATTGTGTTCGCGGCCTTGGCGCTGTACATGCTCAGCCGCGGTGGTGACATTGATTTGGGCGGGGAAAAGCACGGCCTTCTTGAGCAGCACGACTCGGTTGCTTTTGACTTGACAATGACCAAGGCTGCGCATCAGCCAGCACATATCGGATGAGTTGCCACGCGTAAAAACGGATGCGTGAGCTGTAGAAATGGGGTAGATTAATTTACACGACGAAAAAAAATCACCACAATGTCGTTCAATAACAAAGTGTCGCCAAGTTGCAGACCGCGTGGCGACTCTCTCATGGAACACACTCAATGATTTTGATAAAGACAGCCTTGGGTCAAACTGCCCTGCAAAACCGCTCATTGGCCCTGAGCCCTCGGCAGCGCTCCATGTTCATCATGTTTGACGGCAAACGAACGGTTGACGATGTCATGAAGGCTACGGCAGGTCTTGGCGCAACACCGGAAGACGTGAATCACCTGGTGGCACTGGGCGTGCTTGCGTCTCTTACGTCTCATGTGCCCCCGCCTGCCGTGTTGGCACCAACACCCACTGCGGCTACTGCCGCTGCTGCTGCCCCCACTGTGGGTGCCCATGCTGCTGCGCCACAGGCGGCGACTTTGGCATTTGACGCCAACGGCCAGCCAACGGCCAGCGCGCAGGCGCGCTACTCAAAAGCGTACCCCATCGCCATACGTCTGACGGCGACATTGGGTCTGCGTGGCTTTCGACTCAATCTGGCCGTAGAGGGGGCAGGCGACCTGGACAAGCTCAAGGAGCTGGCTCCCAAGATCCGGGAAGCGGTAGGGCCAGAAAAATTTCTGGAACTTGAAAATGCGCTGTATTACTGAAGGTGTCGCTGCATTGCTCTAGCAGCCCTGCACGCGGTGTGCTGACGGCTCCCGGCTGCTCAGGCAAAACCCCTGACCCCAGCTTTCACACCCGGTCTGTCTAGAATGTTTGACCTCTTCAGGAAAGCACTCAGTACATGTCCCAGGGAATCATCCGCATTCGCGGAGCGCGTCAGCACAACCTCAAAAACATTGACCTCGATATTCGTACCAACGAGTTGACCGTTGTCACTGGCCCCAGTGGCTCTGGCAAGTCATCACTGGTGTTTGACACCCTGTTCGCCGAAGGCCAGCGCCGCTATGTGGAGACTTTCTCGGCTTATGCGCGCCAATTTCTGGACCGCATGGACAAGCCCGCCGTGGACAAGGTTGAAGGCGTGCCGCCCGCCATTGCGATTGATCAGACCAACCCGGTGCGCAGCTCGCGCTCTACCGTTGGCACCATGACGGAGCTGAATGACCATTTGAAACTGCTCTACGCCCGTTCAGCGCAACTGTTTGACAAACAGACAGCGCAGGCAGTGCGGCACGACACGGCGGAGTCGATTTACGCGGAGTTGATGGCGCGTACCCTTGAGACTGACACACGAGTGGTCATGACCTTCCCCGTCGAGTTGCCCGGCAACACCAGCGCAGAGCAATTAGAGCAATGGCTATCGGCAAGTGGTTTTACCCGCGTTCATGCGCAGCGCGAAGTCGCAACGCCCGCCGGACCTCACAAACTGCTGGATGTGGTGGCTGACAGGTTTCGCATCCAGACCATTGAAAAAGCACGGGCTGTTGAAGCGATTGAAGTGGCCATCAAGCGCGGTGGCGGCAAGCTCAATGTGTACCTGCAGTCCGGCGGACAAGACGAGCAGATGTGGCGCTTCTCCACAGGTCTGCATTGTCCGGACAGCGACACCCGCTACCTGGAGCCCACGCCCTCGCTGTTTTCCTTCAATTCCGCCATGGGCGCCTGCACCACCTGCAAGGGCTTTGGCCGCGTCATTGGTGTGGACTATGGCCTGGTGATTCCGAACGACAAGCTCACGCTGCGTGCGGGCGCTGTGAAGGTCATGCAAACCCCCGCCTGGAAAGAGGCGCAAGACGATCTGATGCGCCATGCAGAAGCTGCAGGCATACCGCGTGACACGCCCTGGTACAAGCTCACGCCCGAGCAGCAAGGCTGGGTCATTCACGGCTCGCCCAACTGGAATGGCAAATGGAGCCAGCACTGGTTTGGCATCAAACGGTTTTTTGATTACCTGGAGAGCAAGTCTTACAAAATGCACATCCGTGTGCTGCTGTCCAAGTACCGCAGCTACACGCCCTGCGAGACCTGCGGCAGCGCACGCCTGAAACTCGAACCGCTGCTGTGGCGTCTGGGCACCAAAGAAGCGGCTGATGCCGTGTTGCCGCCTGCGGAACGCTTCATGCCAGTGGGCGTGCAATGGAGCCGCGCCCAGCTCGAAGCCATGCCCGGCCTTTGCCTGCATGACCTGATGCGCTTGCCCATCGACAAATTGCAGAAATTCTCTGCCCGTTTGTCGCTGGCAGCTGTGGGTGACGACGCCGAGCAAAAAGCCCTGAAGTCCCTGTTTGAAGAAATTCAGATGCGGCTGAAATACCTGTGTGATGTCGGCATTGGCTACCTCACGCTGGACCGCCAGAGCCGCACGCTCTCAGGCGGCGAAGTGCAGCGCATCAACTTGACCACCGCGCTGGGTACGTCGCTGGTCAACACCCTGTTTGTGCTGGACGAACCCTCGATTGGCCTGCACCCGCGCGACATGAACCGCATCACCCAGGCCATGCGCCGACTGGTCGATGCAGGCAACACGCTGGTGGTGGTCGAGCATGACCCCGCCGTGATGCTGGCCGCCGACCGCATGCTTGACATGGGCCCCGGCCCCGGCATCCACGGTGGGCAGATCGTGTTTGACGGCACGCCGGAAGACCTGCGCCACGCCGACACCCTGACGGGCGCTTACCTGGGGGCGCGCAAGCAGGTCGGCATGGGCCT
>RDZZ01000046.1 GCA_004293655.1 Polaromonas sp.
AGATGAATGAGAAACAACTGTGGGTCCATCTGCTGGCCTACAACGTGATCCGGCTGCTCATGGCGCAGGCCGCCTGCCATGCGGGCATAGACCCGCGCATATCAAATAAGGCTCTACGGCAATCAGCATCGAGGCTGGCAGCTATTTATTTGGTAGCAAAGCAGCTCGGATTCAGGAGCCTGGCCCAGCGGCTGGCTGAGCCACTGAAAAGCTCAGGTTGCCCCACAGGCTGTCCCAGTCGATGTCTTTCTCGCCCACAGCAGGCACCATATGAACGACGCTGACCATCCAGGCACCGGCGTAAGGCAGGTTGACCGTTGCCCGCCCGTCTGCGGCTGTGATGGCACGAACCATGAGGGTCTGTCCTTCACGTTTGTTGCCCGGCTCGCCACCTCCTTTGTGCCAGGCCTTGAGCAACGCACCGGCCAGCGGCGCGCCGTCAAACAGCACCTGCAAGCCCAGCGCATCGCCCGGTGCCAGGCTCAGCGGGTCAGCCAGCGGCAGCAGTTCCAGCCGCTGGCCTGTGCGAATGGCATACGTCATGTCTTTGGCAGCAGGCACTGCCGGTTGCCCGGCGTCAAGGGGGCGTATGCTTGCAACTGCCCGCACCAGGGTTTTGACATAACGTCGATAGCGCTCGCGACCGGGCTGGGCAGCGGTGCCTGCAGCCACACGCATGGCCTTGATGAAGTCCAGCCCCTCTTCATGCAGGTACGCATGAAACGTGTCTGCTGGCAGTGAAATAAAGCTGGGCTGGCTGTCAAAAATAACCATCTGCGTGCCCGCAGCAGGCAGCGACAACGACAGCACGGGCAGCGTGGCGCGCAGAGACAGAATCGGTGCCAAGTCTCGTACACCAGACGCCGAGTAGATGCGCAACGCCACGGTTTGCCCTGCGGCAAAAGGCAATGGCTCGCCCTGGAAATACTCGCCCACCTCTAAAGTCAAGCGGGCTGTCTTACCCACCTGCAGCGGGTTGGGTGCAGGGTTGATCCAGAACTCGTGCGCCTGGGCGCATAGCGCGGCACTGAGGCCAGCCAGCAACAAGGCCAGGCGATGCACAAGTTTGCGGACAGTCGTCATCATGGTCATGGTCATGGTCATGGTCATGGTCGGTTGAGGGTGGTGATGGCGAGGCCAAGTAGCGGGTCAATGGTCAAGACGGGCGTGTTGCAGGCAGCGGTTGCCGCGCACCCTGCGCGTAGCGGGTGACCAGAAAAACCCCAGGCAGAATCAGCGCCGCACCCGCCAGATGGTGCCAGCCCAGCGACTCCCCCAGCACGACCCAGGCCACCACAGCGGCATACAACGGGCCCAGGTACAGTGCCACCGCCACACGACTGGCACCCAGCAATTTTTGCGCCCAGCCATACATCCAGTAGGCCCCCAGACCCGGCACCAGCCCGGCCACCACCACCAGCCAGGCGGCTTGCAGACCCCAGACCGTCAAGCCTGGTTGCTGCGTCTCCCAGGCGGCAAATGGCAGCAACACCGCCACACCCCCCAGGCAAATGGCGGCTAGATGCGCTGTGGCACTCAAACTGCTGGGCCACTTTTTTTGCAGCAACGCATAGCCTGCCCAGGCCACCGTGGCACAAACAATCCAGGCGTCCCCCGGTACAAACCTGACAGACGCCAGCGCTGTCCACTGACCCTTGACCACCACATGCAGCACCCCCGTCAGTGCCAGTGCCACGCCCAAGCCTTGTCGCCAGCCAAAACGCTCACCCAGCCAGCGCGCTGACCCGAGTGCAATCAGCACCGGTGAGGTGGCGTAGATCAGCGCAATGTTCATGGCCTCGGTCGAGCGGGCACCCTGGTACACCCAGGCACCACACACCAGCATGCCCAGCGCGCCCAAAATGGCGTATTGCCACCACACCCGCATCACTTCAGCACGCTGACGCCACAGCTCGGGGCCAGAAAACGCCAGCAGCACTGCTGCTGCCAAAGCCCAGCGCCCCAGGGCCAGCAGGTGCGGCCCGATCACGCCGGGGGCCTGACGCGCCACCACGTAGTTGACTGTCCACAACATGGGCACCAGCCAGACCAGCACCAGGGCGATGCGTATTTTTTGCGGTGTGCTCTCAGGCATGCAGCGTGTCCAGAGCTTGCCCTGCAGACTCTGAGCCTGAGTGCTGACTGGCCAGCGCCATCACCTCATGGACAGGCAGGCTTTTGAGGCGGTGGTCGCTCCAGACCTGACGCCAGCGGCGGCTGCCCGGCTGGCCGTGGCGCAGGCCCAGCATGTGGCGGGCCATGGCGCTCCAGGGCGTGCCGTGTGCGGCGGCCTCGCGTGCCATGTAGTCCACCATTTGCGCTTCGACCGCTTCGCGGGTGAGGTGCGTTGGCGCAGCGCCGAAGAAGTCTGCATCCCACGATGCCAGCCAAAACGGGTTGTGATAAGCCTCGCGGCCCACCATGACACCATCGACGTGCTGCAGCTGCTCGGCGACTTGCCCACCCGTGTTCAAGCCGCCATTGATGGCAATGGTGAGGTGCGGAAATTCACGCTTGAGCTGATGCACCAGTGCGTAGCGCAGCGGCGGTATGTCGCGGTTTTCCTTCGGACTCAGGCCCTGGAGCCAGGCGTTACGCGCATGCACAATGAAAACGCTGCAACCCGCCTCGCTCACCGTGCCGACAAAATCGCGCACGAAGCCATAGTTTTCAGTTTTGTCAATGCCAATTCGGTGCTTGACGGTCACGGGCACACTGACCCTGTCGACCATCGCCTTGACGCAGTCCGCCACCAGACCCGGCTCGGCCATCAGGCAAGCGCCAAAAGCACCACGCTGCACCCGCTCACTGGGGCAGCCGCAGTTCAGGTTGATCTCGCCGTAGCCCCACTGCTCGCCCAGTCTGGCGCAATGCGCCAGATCAGCCGGCTCGCTACCGCCCAGCTGCAGGGCGAGCGGGTGCTCCTGGGCGTTAAAGCGCAGGTGGCGCTCAATGTCGCCATGGATCAAAGCGCCGGTGGTGACCATTTCGGTATAAAGCAGCGCATGGCGCGACAGCAGGCGGTGAAAGTATCGGCAGTGGCGATCTGTCCAATCCATCATCGGGGCGACTGACATGCGCCAAGGCGATGCGTTGGGGTGTGGCATGTGGGGGGCGGGTAAGGGCGCGGACATCTCTGCATTTTCTCAGAAAGGCCGGAAAGGTCAGGTATTGCAGATCAGGCAGCGGTTGGACCCAGCTGGCCCAGACAGTTAACATGCAGGCACATCGGTCACATGAGGCCCATGCCATCACCGCGTCACCGCGTCACCGCGTCACCGAACCATCAGAGCAGAGGAACAAAAATGACCACCACCCAAACCCGTGCAGGGTTAACAACCGGAAAGTTCGCGCGCCGTCTCAAGCGTGGTAATCCAGACACCTTCAGGTTGGTTGCCCTGCTGCCCTTGCTGGCTGCCATGAGTCTGCTGGCGGCATGCAACTCTGTGCCATTGCCGGACTGGAGGGCAGTTGACTCAAAGCCATCGACAGCGACTGTACCCATGCCAGTTGTCACCCCGCTGACTGCCTCGGTACCGTCGATTTTGATACCGCCAGTGCTACCACGGGCATCTGTTCCTGCGTTGCCGGGCACGGCCATCACAACCGCCCCAGCCGCCCAGCCTGGCAATGCAACTGCGCCTTACAACGCGGCTGTGGCGGCGCGCTTTGCGCCCCCATCGGTGACGTACACCACCCCAGGTCTGCAGAGTGGCCGGGTCAACTTCACCACGCCAGCAGAAATTCAGGGCTGGTTGCGTGAGCAAGCGGCGGCGGCATCACGCACGCCAGGCGTTGTGGCAACGGTGCTGCCGATTGGCCAGACGCAGCGCGGGGTCACGCTTGAAGCACTGGTTCTGGCCCGCAGTACCCGCACCGACGCCGCCACACTGGCCGCGTCAGGAAAACCGACCGTGTTGCTGGTGGGCCAGCAGCACGGCAATGAGCCTGCGGGCAGCGAGGCGCTGCTGGTCATAGCACGCGAGCTGGCACAGGGCTTGTTGCAGCCATTGCTTGAGAAGATCAATGTTGTGATCGTCCCGCGCGCCAACCCGGACGGTGCCAACGCAGACCTGCGCCCCACCCACAGTGGGCTGGACATGAACCGCGACCACTTGCTGCTCAACACACCCGAGGCCCAGGCGCTGGCCAGGCTGCAACACAGCTACCAGCCCACAGTCGTCGTCGATGCACATGAATACACCGTGGTGGGGCGCTACCTTGAAAAATTTGGCACGGTGCAAAAATTTGACGCGCTGCTGCAGTACGCCACCACCGCCAACCTGCCGGAGTTTTTGACCAAAGCGGCCGACGAGTGGTACCACCGCCCCCTGCTGGCAGCACTCAAGACCGAAGGCTTGAGCACCGAGTGGTACTACACCACGTCGAGTGATCTGCAAGACAAAAAAATCTCGATGGGTGGCGTGCAACCCGACACGGGTCGCAACGTCAGCGGGCTTAAAAATGCCGTCAGTCTGCTGATTGAAACCCGTGGTGTGGGCATTGGCCGCCTGCACATCCAGCGGCGCGTACACACGCATGTGGTGGCCGTCTCCAGCGTGCTGGCCAGCACGGCCCAGCGCGCCTCTGAGCTGAGCCAGCTGCGTGCCTACATTGACAAGGAAGTCAGCCTGCTGGCCTGCAAGGGTGAAGCGGTTGTGCAAGCCGGCCTCACGCCTGGCAGCCATGAGTTGGTGATGCTCGATGCAGCCAGTGGTGCTGACAAAGCCGTCACAGTCGATTGGAGTTCCGCGCTGCTGCTGCGCACTGTCAAGGCGCGTGTGCGTCCCTGTGGCTATTGGCTGGCTGCGTCATCCAGCACGGCTGTCGAGCGGCTACGGCTGCATGGCGTGCAGGTACTGCGGGTGGCCGAGTCGGGCGGCATGCTGGGCGAGCGCTACCAGGAAACCGCACGCACGGCAGGCGAGCGGCAAGATGTGCGCGGCACCATTGCAGACGCCAGCCCCATCACACGGGTAGAAGTCAGCCTGAGCCGGGGTCTGGTGGATGTCCCGCGCGGCAGCTACTATGTGCCGCTTGGCCAGCCGCTGGGCAACCTGGTGGTGGCAGCACTGGAGCCTGACACGCAAAGCAGCTACTTCGCCAATCAACTCATCCCCGATGTGCAACACATCGTTCGGGTGGTGGTGCCGCCGAATGTCAAGTTTGAAGGGCTGCCCTGAACCTGTATGGCAGGGTGCGCACATCAGTGCTGGCAACGGCTACAGTGGCCGGTTTCTCGCCAGCGGCGGGTTGCGTGCAAAGTAGCGCCGGATGCCGCGCATCAAGGCATCTGCGAGTTGTGCCTGGTAGTCTTCGCTGCGCAGCCTGGCCTCTTCGTCAGGGTTGCTGATGAACGCGGTCTCCACCAGCACGCTGGGAATGTCGGGCGCTTTGAGCACGGCAAACCCGGCTTGTTCCACCCGGGGTTTGTGCAGCTTGCCCACACTGCCGATCTCGCCCAGCATGGCACTGCCGAGTTTGAGGCTGTCGCTGATTTGCGCGGTGGTGCTCATGTCGAGCATGGCTTTTTGTACCTGATCGTCCTTGGCTTTGACGTTTAAGCCGCCCACCAGATCGGCAGAGTTCTCCTTGTCGGCCATCCAGCGGGCGGCGCTGCTGGAAGCGCCTTTCTCGCTCAGGGCAAAGACGCTGGCGCCTTGCGGGCGTTCGGTGAAAAAAGCGTCAGCGTGAATGCTGATGAACAAATCGGCCTGCACCTTGCGCGCTTTTTGCACCCGGATGTGCAGCGGCACAAAAAAATCGCTGTCACGCGTCAGGTAAGCCCGCATGTTCGGTTGCTGGTTGATGCGGCTTGCCAGGCGCTGGGCAATCTGCAGCACCACATCTTTTTCACGCGTGCCACCGGGGCCGATGGCGCCGGGGTCTTCGCCACCGTGGCCCGGATCCAGCGCGACGATGACCAGGCGGTCTGTTTTGCCTTCTGGTGCTGCGGGTGCTGCAGGCGTTGCGGCTTGTACGGGCGGCGCAGGGGCGGGCTTGCTGATGCTGGGTCTTGTCGTTGAAGGGGCAGGAGAGGGCGCAGGTGCGCTGGAAGGTTTGACCGATTGCTGGGCCATCAACTCCCCCAGCTCGTCGCGTGCGGGTCTGGCTGTGCCGGGAGCAGGCGGCGCTGCAGTTGCCGGGGCTGTTGATTTGTCGATGAGCCTTTCAGCGATCAGCGCCTCCAGCGGGTCCACAGGCTGCGCGGGGTACAAGTCAAACACCAGCCGGTACTGGTAGGCCGCCACGGGTTTGAGCGTGAACACCTGCGGCAGCATGGGTTGCTTTAAATCCATCACCAGACGCACAACGCCCGGCGCATTTTGCCCGACACGAATGCGGGAAATGTTCGGGTCATCCGACTTGACCTTGGCCACCAGCTCGCGCAGGGCGGGAATCAGGTCAATGCCTTCAATGTCCACGGCCAGACGTGGCGGGTCGGCAATGAAAAACTGACGCGCCTTGATCTCGCCGTCGGACTCAATCGTCAGCCGCGTGTAGTCTTTGGACGGCCAGACGCGTACCGCCAGAATCGTCGCGCCACGCGCAATGTGCTGCACACCCAGCAACAGCACGGCGCTGCCGAATTGCAGGGCCTGGCGCCTGTTGGGTCGCGCAAAGTTCTGAGGTGTGTCTTTCATGCCAGCAGGGCCTCGCCTGTTGGGCTCAATGCGCTCAGCGTCAATGCGCGTGTATCGTCAGCCCGCACCTCAATGGCCACCCGCAGGTCTGCTTGTGGCAGGTGCGGCCCGGCTTTTTCGGGCCATTCGACCAGTTTGAGGCCGGGGCTGGCAAAAATCTCGCGAAAACCCGCCTCTTCCCATTCATTGGGGTCATTGAAGCGGTAAAAATCAAAGTGCCAGATGTTCAGATGTGCCAGCGTGTACGGCTCGACCACGGCGTAGGTCGGGCTTTTGATGCGGCCCGCCACGCCCAGCGCCTGGAGCAGATACCGTACAAATGTCGTTTTACCCGCACCCAGGTCACCATGCAGCGCCAGCGTGGCGTGGCCAAGCGCGGCCCGCGTGGCCAGGTTCTGGGCAAAGGCCTGCGTGGCGGCTTCGTCCAGCCATGTCGATGTTTTTACAATCAAGGTGTGGAACCGATCAGTTATCAAGTCAGTCATCAAGTCAATCGTCAGATCGATCATCGGTTTGCAAGTCAAATTCAAACGTGGGCGCTTGAGCTTGGATTCTCGCAAATTGGCATTGCAGGCGTCGATTTGTCGTCTGCCGAGCCTGGATTATCAGCCTGGCTGGCCGCAGGCTTTCATGGTGACATGCATTACATGGCAGCGCACGGGCTTAAACGGGCGCGGCCCGCCGAGCTTGTGCCTGGCACCGTCAGCGTGATCACCGCGCGCATGGACTACCTGCCTGGCTCTACCCAGGCTGGCTGGCAGGCACTGGAGTTCAGCCGCCTTCAGCGCCCAGGCGAGGCCATCGTCTCGGTGTACGCCCGGGGCCGCGACTACCACAAGGTCATGCGCTCACGTCTGCAAAAACTCGGGGAACGTATTGCGCTGCATGTTGAAAAGCTCGGCCACCGCGCTTTTACCGACTCAGCGCCTGTGCTGGAGGCCGAACTGGCCGCCCGCTCGGGCCAGGGCTGGCGCGGCAAGCACACGCTGGTGCTTGACCGCGCTGCTGGCTCCATGTTCTTTCTGGGTGAAATTTACGTTGATCTGGCGTTGCCGCACAGCGCGCCTGTGAGCGCCCACTGCGGCAGCTGCAGCGCCTGCATGGACGTATGCCCCACCCAGGCCATTGTTGCGCCCTACCGGCTCGATGCACGGCGCTGCATTTCGTACCTGACGATTGAGCATGCCGGGCCGATTCCGCTGGAGTTCCGGGCCGCCATCGGCAACCGCATCTACGGCTGCGACGACTGCCAGCTGGTGTGCCCGTGGAACAAGTTTGCCCAACGCAGTGCCCTGCCTGACTTTGACGAGCGCCAGGGCTTGAGCGGCCAGCAACTCGTCACGCTGTTTGCCTGGACGGAGGCCGAGTTTTTAAGCTTGACCGAAGGCAGTGCCATTCGCCGCATCGGCCATGAGCGCTGGCTGCGCAACATCGCCCTGGCCCTGGGCAACGCCCTGCGCGCCGGGCATGACGGCGGCGTGCGCGAGGCGCTCTTGGCGCGGCAAGGGCATGCAAGCGAGGTGGTCAGGGAGCAGATCGGCTGGGCTTTACAGGCCCATGCCAAGTGATCAGTGCGTTTTCCTCCTGATCACCTTGTGCAAGTTTCTTCTTCCTGATGGCAGGCGCGCCCACAGCCTGATCGTTTCGATATCAAGGTCTAAAACCGGCCCTGCAGCAATATCTACAAGGATTGTATGCTATCTAAATAATAGCAAATAGACCCATGAATCAGGATCACCCACCACCATGCAACCCCACCACCACCCGCGCATCCTCATGCAACTGTGCCAAGGCCGCCATTCTCATCAACGCCGGGGCCAGGCACGCATCTTTGTGCATGGCCTGTGCGGTTAACGTGGCTCCGAGAAGCGTTTTCAGCGCATCGGCCAGCGCAAACAGGCTTTGCGCGGTGAGCTGGCGTATGGTCTGGTTGCAGTCGGTGCTCCAGCTGGCGGGCAGTTGCATCAAACCGTGGTGCAGCAAAGTGGCCAGCACGTCGCGCAGGCTGGCCAATGCTTCTACGACCGGGTCACTTGCTTGATCGGGCAAAAAACCGAGCGGCAGGCGGGCAAGTGCGTCGCTGTTCTGGATTGAAGCGGCGGCAAAGTCGGGCACGACGATGCTGCTGGCGGCCACTGCCCAGGGTTCGATCACGGGCAGGCCGCCTGACCAGTGCAGCAGACCGGCTAGATGACTGACTGGCCCCTGTTTGCCTGACAGTGCATCGGCCAGCGCGGCCAGGGCGTGGCGGTTGTGGCTCTCAAAGCTGCGTTTTAGCAGCATGGGCTGGTCATCGGCGTCATGCAGCACGGCCATCAGGGCTTGTGCGTGCGGGTCGTAACTCGGGGTTTCGATTCTTGCGGGTGTGAACACGACAAACCGCTGGGCTGCATGGCGCGGCAGGATTTGTGCTGTGGGCTGGGCCTGCTGGGCTGTAGCCAGGGCGCGCACGCTGTCGTAACGCAGTGGCGCACCAAACTGCATCCAGTCGGGCACCTGCGGCAACACGCTGTTGTGCGAACTTCGGCTTTTGGCGAGTTTGAGGCTGCCGTCGGGCAATCTGCGGGCTTGCCGGGCCAGCAGCTGACCCCGGCTCAGGGCTTCAAGCAGGACGCCAGGGGCCAGGCGTTCTGATGCACGGGTGCTGATCTCGTCCGCCGTTGTACCGTCTGCCACCTTCCATTCATGATTCAAGACAAGTGCCGTGCCGGTGTCGGTATCTGCCAGCAGCAGGCGGGTGCGGCGGTTGGGGCCGTCGCGCACCGTGCGGGCGCCCAGGCAGACCAGGCGCAGGCGATCCAGTTCGGTCTCACCGGGTTCGGCCAGACCCAGCACGGCTCTGGCGTTGCCGGGCAAGACCCCGGCGTGCAGGCGCAGCGCCAGCTCTGCCACCAGCGCCAGGCCGTCTGCTGGCTGATATGTAGCACTGCGTGTTGACCAGGCACCGCACCAGTGCTCAAAATCTTGCAGAAGATAGACCAGCCAGGTGGCGTTGAGGGCACGGCTGGCATCCAGTGCATGGCTTAAAGCCTGGGCGATGGGCGCTGCACCGGCGCTGACACCGTGAAGAAGCAGCGCTTCAACCAGCGCCTGCCAGGGCGCAGTGTCCAGCACCAGACGCGTGCCGTCACTGCCCAGACGCACGACCTGTGCTGACTGAGTTGCCTCTTCCCTGTCAGCCTGCCGAAAAGCCCAGACGCCCAGCGCCACGTGTTCACAGGCCGCAGCAGCAATGCAGTCGCAACGGGCTGCCTCCAGCGCAGCACCCGCCCAGAAACGCACTGTGGCCGATGGCAGGCGCGCGGTGTCGCAAGGCTCGCCGCTGGCAGTTCGGCGAATGGTGATGGAGATACCGGCATCGCGCGCCAGCGCGGCCTTGGCCAGCAAGGCGGCGGGAATGACCCGTGCCAGCATGTCATCGCTGGCCTGGCCGGGTGATGCGGCTAAAGCAGGTTGAGCCGAACCGGCAGATGCCCCGCCAGACGAATCGCCAGAATCGCCAGCCTGTGCAGCGTCCCGCACCTCTTGCTGCAGCTTTTCCCGGTAAGCCAGCGCCACAATGATGCGATGCCTGCAAACCGTCGCCGCACCACAACTGCAGCGCACCTGCCCGATGGGCGTGGCAGCAGGCCAGACGGTGTTGATGCCGTCGCTGAACGTGGCTTCAAGCGTGCCATCTGCACCCAGCGCCAGTTGCGGGCGGTAACCGCCTTGCAGCTCACGCACAGCGCGTTTGACCACACCCGCGTTGGCGGCTTGCGCCAGCGCCTCGGGGCTGAGGTGAAGCAAATCCTGACGTGGATTCATACAGCGATTACCCCAGCTTTCCGGCCAGCCATGCGGCCAGCTGGCCCGGCGTCATCGCGCCGATGTGCGCGCCCACGTCGGCCAGTTTGCCTGCCAGGGTGCGGTCGTAGTCGGGGTTGGCTTTCTCATCGAGTGCGGCCAGCCCCAAAACCTGGGTGCCTTGGGCGCACAGGGCGCGTACCTGGCTGACCAGCACATGCTCGGCTGCGCCTTCATAAAAGTCGCTGATGATGACCACGATGGCGCGGCGTGGCGCTTCAATCTGCCCGGCGGCGTACACCACGGCCTTGCCGATGTCGGTGCCGCCGCCCAGTTGCACAGCCATCAGCACCTGCACCGGGTCTTGCACGCTGTCGGTCAAATCGACCACCTCGGTGTCAAACGCCACCAGATGGGTCTTGACACCGGGCAAGGCCCACAGGCATGAGGCCGTGACCGCCGAATGAATCACGCTGGAGACCATGCTGCCGCTCTGGTCCACCAGCAGAAAAACCTGCCACGGCTGCAGCGAGCGGCGGGTGTTGACATAAAACAGCGGCTTTTCAATCAGCAGGCGCTGGCGGCGCTGGTCGTAGTGCTTCAGGTTGCGCTGCAGGGTTTCGGGTGCGCATCACGGCTTGCAGCAGCGCGGGGTTGGGTGTGGCGCGGGCCAGCACTTCGGGGTTGGTCACAACCTCGTCAATGCCGTAACGCTCGATGGCGTCGCGCTCCAGCCTTTCAATGGTTTCTTTGGGGAACAGCTCGTGAATCTCGTTAATCCATTCAGGCACGGTCAGTTGTGAAGCACCCGCGCCGCCGTGGCGGTCCAGCCGGTCTGCGGCATCACCGCCACCATCACTCTGGCCGTCGGGTGCATCACGGCCATAAAGCCAGGCCAGGGCGCGGTCCATCGCCATGGCCTGCATGTCGCCCGCGCTGCCCAGGCCACCTGCCAAAGGCTGCTGCGCGGCTTCACCGAGCAACAAACGCCAGCGTTCTACTGCAGACAGCACGATGACTGGTTTCATGCCTGAATCTCCAGCGCACGCGCCCATGCCAGTGCCTGCGCCTCGATGCGTTTGGCGTCCAGCAGTACCCGGCTGCCGGTGTGCAGTGACAGCAGGCCCGATTGTTCGTTGGCCGACAGACCCAGCAAGGCCGCCACGCGCTGGGCCAGCGCGCCACGCTCACGCGGCGGAAACCAGGCAAAAGCGGCGCGCAACTGCGGCAGCGCGACCAGAAAATCATCACTGCCCATACCTTCAAGCGCCTCATGCACTGCGCCCACGATGGCGTCTGACTCGGTGGCCAGCACGCGCGCGCAGCAAAACAGGCCGTATAAAAAATCGCCCAGCTCGTCACGCGGCGGCACGGCGCGTACCAAGGCCAAAATTTGCTGACGCCCTTGTTCGCCCAATGCGTCATGCACATACACCACGGCCAGGGCCGCACCCCGCAAAGCCGGTGGAGACAAAGAACTGCGTGCCAGACGCAGCAAGGTCGCCAGCGTGGCATCACGACTCAAACCGGAGGCGGCCTCCAGTTGCAGGCGCAGCAGGCTGTCAAAAATGCTGACGGCCGCCACGTCGGCTTGCATCTGTTGGGCTTGTGAGCCTTGGCGAGCTTCCAGCAGCCAAAGGATTCGGGCAGCCAGCACCGACAAGGCCCGCGCGAGCAGGGCGCGTGTGTTCTGACCCCAGAAACCGGCCTGCACCACCTGCTGCAACAAGCCGGCGGCTTTTGCCAGCGCGGCCAGGTCATGCGCGGCAGGAATCGCCGCTTCAAGCTGCTGGCCCAGCGCATCGCCCATGTCGAGCAAACCGGCACGCACGGCTTTTAGCAGGCAGCTGGTGGCCTGGGCCACATCGCCCTGGCCTTGGGCAATGAGTTGGGTCAGGCGGTTTCTGGCCGCTGACTCAAGCGTCGCGCCGTATGCGGCGGCTTCGATCAGGTTGGGAAACCAGCGATCACTTTTGATCAGTGACCAGTGTTCCTCAAAATTCAGTGCGGCAGGCAGCTGGCGGGCGGCATGCGGGGCGCGGGTTTCGACAAGTCTTGCGCCTTCCAGACCAATCAGTTGCAACTGCCACAAGGTGTGGGCGCGTGGCAGGTCAGCGGCGCGGCGGCGGTCAATGATGATGTTTTGCCTGGCCTTGCCGGTTTGATGTGGCGATTGCGCAGCCAGCTCACACTGCACCAGCCGTGCCGCCACGTCATGCACCAGCGGCGGCAAAGGCGTGTCGGTGTGCAGCGTACCGCCGCCCTCGCCTGTCAAAGCCAGCAAGGCTTCACGCAAAACCGGGTGGTGCCGGTCACCCAGCAAACCCTGGCTGGCCCACGGGGCAGGCGCGTCCAGTGCTTCCTTGATCACTGTGGATTGCAGCGCATCCAGAATGTCGCCGCGCAAGGGCTGGGCATGGCCGCGCAGTTGCGCCAGAGATTGCTGGGCGCAGCGCATGGCAATCATTTCAGCCGTCGGAAAAGCCACATCCTTTGCACGCAAACGCCGGGTGATGCACTGCAGCGCCTGCTCGCCCGCAGCTTTCAGCCCCGATTGCCACACCCACTGGTAAAAAATGGGCGACTGCATGCCCGAGCTGTAGCCGCCCAGCGCATCGACCTGCCGGTATTCATAAGGCACCAGATAACAACCGGCGGCCCGCACATCAGTTGGCGCGGGCGACACGGGTTCTGGCGCGGTCGGCTGCAGCGGCCAGAGCTGTTCAATCGCCCGTTTGTGCCAGCCGCCGCAAATCACCAGCACATCGCCTGTGACTTGCTGCTGCGCCCAGGCCACCCAGCGCGCCATGTGTTGTTCACGCGCCTGGTCTTGGGGTGTACCGGGGTCGTCGCCGCGCAGCTCATCAAAATAAAGGTCCAGGCGCTGCTGCAGGGCGGCGTCGTTCAGCTCACCTTCAAACAGGTGATCCCACAGGGCATTGCTGCCATCACAGCCAAAGCGCTGACACATCAGCGCCAGCACCTCGGCATAGCGTGAGTGGGGCTGCAAACCGCTTTTATGCTCATGTGCGTCCGCAATCGCCCGGTATTGCCAGTGCGGCAAGTCTATAAACCTCAGCAGCGCGCCGATTTGATGGGCGCTGCGCAGGGCCACCCATTCAGGCGAACAGTCCAGAAAAGGAAACCAGCACTGCGCCGGGCTTTGGCCTTCATTGGCGTAGCTGTACAGGGCAACGGGCAGCGTGTGCTCAAGCAACAGCTCAGCCATGCGCGGGTTGAAGTCGCCTGGGCCTTCTATCAACACAGCGGCAGGTTTGTCGCGTTCTATGACCCGCTGGATCAGCCGGGCACACGCTGGGCTGTGGTGGCGCACACCGATGACGCGAACGGTCATTTTTTCATGCCTTTTTTGGCCCCTGCGCAATTGCAGCGGACATGAACAGCTATCAAATACGTAGCAAATTCAGACATCACAATGCCCTCAGGGCAACAAATGCCGCGCTGCATAAAAGTCGCGCCAGTGCTCGCCCTGGCGTTTGGCGGCCTTGTTTTCGATGTAACGGCGTATCTTTTTAAGGTCATCGGGGTTGTCTTTGGCGGCAGCACCTGCCAGCGCTTCCACGATGTCTGATGGCTGGCCCGCATCACCACGCAGATAGTGGCCCCGCAGCGCCACGCTGTAGGCCACGCTCACAGCTTCAGCCGTGCTGACCACGGTGGACAGGCGCTCGCTGGCCGCGCCGTCGCGGTCAACGCCCTGGCGCAGCTCGCGGAAGGTGGTGACCAGCACTTCCAGCACCTCGGCAGCGGGCTGCAATTTGAGGCCGTCGTTGGCCAAAAGGCGTGCGACTTCGCTTTGCACCAGCGCCAGCTCCTGGTCGTAATCGGCAATCGGAAAGACGGTTTCAAATGAAAAGCGGCGTTTCAGCGCGGCTGACATCTCGTTGACACCCCGGTCACGGGTGTTGGCGGTGGCGATCAGGTTAAAACCCGGCGCGGCAAACACCGCGTTGTCACCGGGCAGCTCGGGCACCATCAACAGCCGTTCAGACAATATCGAGAGCAAACCGTCCTGCACTTCAGGCGGGCAGCGGGTGATCTCTTCAAACCGCACAATGCGCCCGTCCTGCATGGCGCGGTACAACGCCGACGGTACCAGTGCGCGCGTGCTGGGGCCTTCAGCCAGCAGCAGCGCGTAGTTCCAGCCGTATTTGATCTGGTCTTCCGTCGTGGCGGCGCTGCCCTGGATCGTCAGCAAGCTGGAGCCACAAATGGCGGACGCCAGCAACTCTGACAGCAGACTTTTGGCCGTGCCCGGCTCGCCCACCAGCAGCAAGGCACGGTTGGAGGCCAGCGTGACCATGGCGCGTTCAATCAGGCTGGGTGCGCAGACAATTTTGGTGCGAATGTCCTTGTCACCCACAATAAAACGCCGCACCGCCTTCATCGACAACTGCCAGCCTGGCGGTTTGGGGTCACGGTCAGACTTTTTCAGCCGCGCCAGCTCATCGGCGTAAAGATGCTCGGCGGGCGGGCGCTGCTGGCGTGTGGGGGGCGCTGGGGTCATGGTGCAGTCATGATGTTGTAGGGGTTGAGCAGGCTCAGGTCACGCAGGACTTCGCTGATAAAAACAGTGTCCAGGCTGTCAAAGGTAGCGGGTTGCTGTGCCACGCCTTCAGTATGGCGCAGCAGCCACAGCTCGCCGATGTCCTGGCGCGGCTCCATCTGGCCGCCGCCTATGAAAATGCCGGGTGAAATGCTCAGGCTGACTTCCAGGCCGTCACGGCTCCTGCGGCTGTAGTCACAAATCATGCCGCCGTCCTGCGGGCTGCCGCGCTCCCAGCCCCTGGGCTGCAGACTCATGATGGCGCCTGACGCAACAGACTGGCCCTCGAAGCGTTTGAGGATGTGCTGTTTCTGCTCGTCCGGCGTCAGCGCATACGTCTCGCGGCCCAGCTGTTTGAAGGGTTGCAAAATTTCGTAGTCGGCAAACACCTGCGAAAACCTGGCCAGCACGCTGGGGTTCATCTCCAGCACATGGGGGATGCCCAGCACCGCGTCGTCTGCCCGTTCGACCCATTCATCGCCGCCGTCGGCCAGCGTCCAGTCTTCGGCAATGCGCAGCGCCTGCACCATCTGGTCACCCTCATAACGCCCCCACACCAGCCGCGCGGCAAGATAACGCATCAGCGGGTGATCGATAAAAAAGCGTTTGAATTCAGCCAGCGGCCAGCGCCTGGCATTGACCATGGCGCGCTCCATACGCGTGATCTGCAAGCTGGCCAGCGTGCGCGCGTCCTTGCGCAGCAGTTTGAGCCGGTCTGCCGTGGCCTTGGCCCGCACTGCGTCGTCACTTTTATTCGGTTTGGGCAGGTCTTTCAGGCGCGTGCCTTTGCTGTCCATCACCACGGGTTTGAGTTCTTCGTCAAAAGCCAGGGTGAATTTGCGCGGGCCAAAGTCCAGCTCGAAAGCGGCTTCTTGATCCAGGCCAAGAGCCGGAACCAGCCGGTCGGCAAGCTCTTCAAGGCTTAAACCGCGCGTTTCGGCGGCACCCTGGATCATCACACCCGCACGTTCTTGCAGGATTTTGTGTTTGCTTTTGGCGGCAATCACACTCAAAAGCATCAGCGCCACATCGCTGCCGATGGTTTTGAGCATGTGCATGGCCTCGGTGGCGCGGGCACGCAGGGCGTAGTTGGCCGCCCAGTCATTGATGCGGGTGAACAGTCGGCGGGCGGTTTCGTCGTCACCGAGCAAACCCAGGCAAGTAAAGGCCCAGCGGTGTTTACCCGGCCTTTCGGCTTCGTCCCAGGCTTCGTAAATGTCCCAGGCAAACTCGGCCAGACTGGCGCGGGTGCAACTTTGTTTGACGATGTCCAGGCCCGCATAAGGCACACCGGGCTGCTCCAGCGCCAGCATGCGGCCGATATGTTCCATTGCCACCACGGGCAGCGCGCCGCCGCTGAGCAGCTCGGGCCGGCGAAATGAGGCGGCGACAAAAAAATCGGGCAACTCGGGCATCACGCCAGGCAGCAGAAAGATCGGGTCGGTGGTCAGCAGCGCCTCAAGCGCGGCGGGCATGGCACCGCAATAGATACCAGCCACCTCACGCGCCAGATCGGCATGGCCTTTTTCTGCCAGCCAGGTGATCGCGTGGCGTGCATCGTCACGACCCGCGCTGTATTGAGTTGCGAAGGCCTGCGGCAAGGCCTTGAACAGCACAGTGCGCGGGAAGCGCTCGATCCAGCGGCCAGCACTTTCCTTGTGCAGCCTGACGTTGCGCAGGCCGTGCAGCATGTGATTGACCAGGCCAGGGCTATCGACCATGGACGCCAGCCACGGTGCCTTGCCGTCATGGGTGGTCAAAAAAGCCACGGTGCCACGAAAAGCCGCCGTGCCGTAGCTGGCCAGCAGCGCGGGAATGACACGGGTAGTTGTCCAATCGCGGCTAGCCATGCCGGGGTAAGCGTTGAACAGGGCCAGCCGGGCCGGTTCGGGCGCTCGCAAGAGGTCATCAAAATCGACACGGAAGACGGCCTCGTCCACATCACCGGGCTGCAGCGGCTGGCCGGCCAGCAAACGCTGTGAAACCGACGGTCTGAGTCCCAGAGTTCTGGGGAAACCCCATTCGTCGCTTTCAGGCACACGCCAAGTGCTGGGTGTGTATTTGGCAGCCTCTTCCTGGCTGCTCTGGTGCCACACCGTGGGCTGCGGCCAGGCGAGCGTCTCGGGTGTGGTGATCACAGGCACATCAAAAGCGGGCAACTCGCCCGGCCTGTCGGCGCGCAGCCAGGGCGGCTCACGCAGCAGCGGCGGCAGGTTGTCTGGCGCGGCTACTTCGCGGTGAAGCGCAGCCCACTGGGTTTCAAACCGTTTGCGGGACGACGGCTCCAGCGCTGCCAGCGTGCCCGGCAAGGCGTCCGGGTGCTGCAGGGCCAAGCGGATTGTCCAGTTTTCGGTAGCGCGATTGCGTCCGGCCAGACTGTGTTCAATCGCAGTTTTGAGCACGGCAGCAGGGAATTGCGCCGCCAGTTTTTCAATCGCCGAGCGCACCTTGGGCACGGCGATGCCAGTCATCAGCAGGGCTGGCATTTGGGGAACGTGCAGGCGCACAAGCACATCAAGCAGCATGTTCAGTGCGACCTTGTCCTCATGCTTGATGGCACGCGCCAGCAGCGGCGATATTGCCTCCAGGGCGGCATCCTGGTGCAGGTGGACTTGCAGCAAAAGCATGGAAAGCTTTGATTTTTGCGTGATGCGAGACGTGTGCATCATGTCAATGTGTTGCTCTACGTAGCGAGCAAACACAGAGGCAGGCAAAACGCAGTCCCTCAGAAGGTAGCCGTGCAGGTCGGCGTTCTGCTCGGCATGCTGGGTCAGCCACTCCTGAGCCCACTCGCCAATATGTGCAAACAGGTGGGCACAGAAACGGTGCATCTCAGCACTCTGGCTTTTTGCGGCTTTGGCAACAGCAAGTGCCTTCTCGCAGTCTTCATCACTGGCGCAGGCAATGGCCTGGCGCAGCGGTGCCAGCAGCGTGCGCAACCAGTCCTGTTTGCCCGATTCAAACCAGCGAGACTTCAGCTTGTCAGACCAGGCGACCAGCTGCAGCGCCACATCCAGCGTAAAAAACAGGCCATGCCGCGCCAGGCAAATACGTGTCACCCAGTCAAGCGGTTTGTCATAACCCGTTTTATCACGCTCTTTTTCAGTATGTTCCAGTCCGTTTTGCACGCCCTTGCGTGCCTGAAAGTCAATTTGCTCGCTGCTGGCAGCCTGGGTCAAAAGTTCTAGCCATAGCGCAAGGTCGGGCAAGCCATGAGCGGCTTTGTGCGTGAACACGGCGGCACCAGCAGACCCCACGTAAACCCATGGAGCGGCCTTGAGAAAATCATCCAGAGAAAAGCTTGACCACGAGTCGTCACGGTCGCGCAGCTTTGGCACTCTGGCCAGCAACGATTCAAGCGATTCCATCTTCGGCGCATGAATGCCCCGCACAGCGGGAAGCTGTTTGCGCCACTCGGGTTTCCACTGAAAACCGGCGGTCAGTGTGGTGATGGTTGCTGTTGTGTGCTCTTTTTGCACCATGAATCCCCTTTTAATTGCTACTTGATGGATAGCTGGTTATGACCGATGCACTTGCACGGCAGGCTTACAAGGCTTAAAAAATACCGCTGCAGCTCTTTGGGAGTCAGTTTTTCGCCAGCGCCAGCAACGCCAGATCCCGCAAAATTTCACTGACCAGAATCGTGTCCAGACTCCCAAATTTCAACTGTTCACTCGCGCCGTAGCGGTTGCGCTCAGTCAAGGTGACCGTAGGGATTTTTTGCCGGGGTTCGTGGGTGGGGTTGCCCATGATGGTGCCAGGTGTCAGTTGCACCGTGACCTGGTGCTCTTCGCCCAGCGGTTTGCGGTATTCACCCAGCCAGCCGCCGCCATGCTCCATACCCTCCCAGCCGCGATTGGCCAGGCCCATCACGCTGGCGGTGTTGAGCACGCGGCTGGCAAAACGGGTCAGCACGCTGGTTTGTGCTTCCTCGGGGGTCAGCGTGTAGGTTTCGCGGCCCAGTTGTTTGAAGGGTTGCAGGATGTCGTAGTCGGCAAAAATCTGGCCAAAAGCGGCTGCCACCTCCAGCGGCATTTCAAGCCGGTGCGTCAGGCCGACAAACACATCGGCTGGCAATTCAAACAGGCTGTCGTCGGCATCGGCCAGCGTCCAGTCCTCGGCAATGCGAAAGTTCTGTTGCAGTTTGCCGTCGGGCTGGTCGGTGTCATACACGCCCCAGACCAGGCAGGCAGCCAGGTGGCGCATGACGGGGTGGCCCAGCAGCAGTGCGCTGAAATCGGCTGCCGTCCAGCGGCGGCGCAGCACCATGGCCGATTCCAGCCGCAGCAACTGCAGGCTGGCGACGGTTTTGGCGTCTTTCTTGATCTTTTTGAAACGGTCGACCGCTTCGCTGGCCAGGCGGCTGTTGTCGCCCTGGTTGGGTTTGGGCAGGTCTTTCAGGCGCACGCCTTCGGCGTTCTTGACGATGGGTTTGAGGGTTTCGTCAAAAGCGATGCTGAACTGGCGCGGCCCAAAGTCCAGCACCAGTGCGCTGCTGCCTCCCCCGTCCTCGTCCAGACCCAGGCGCGGCACCAGCCGGTCGGCCAGCTCTTCGGTGGTGAAACCGCGTGCATCGGCCAGGTCCTTGATCTTTTCCCGGGCTTTTTGCTGCAACGGTTTGTATTTGATCTTGGCGGCAATACCGTTGAGGTGCATCAGCGCCACGTCGGAGCCAATGGCCACCAGCATGTCCAGCCCGGTCACGGCGCGGGCGGTGGCTGACTGGCCCGGCCACTCGCGCACCAGCGGCGTCAGGCGGCGGGCGGTTTCGTCGTCACCGAGCAGGCCCAGCGCGGTGAAAGCCCAGTTGTAGCTGGCCGGTGTGCCGCAATAGAGCCACACCTCAAACAAATCCCAGACAAAAGCGGCCAGGCTGGCACGGTTGCAGGTCTGGCGCACGATGTCCAGACCGGCGTAAGGCGCGTCAATTTTGCTGATGGCCAGCATCAGGCCAATGTGTTCAACCGCTTCCAGCGGCAGCGGCTGACCATTGAGCAGTGTGGGCCGGTGAAATTTGGCTGCATCAAAAAAGTCTGGCAGTTTGGGCATGCGGCCCGGCAGCACCAGCAGCGGGTCGGCGCTGAGCAGCACCTGCAATGCATCCGTCATACCCTGGCCATAGGCTGCAGCGACTTCACGGGCCTGTGCCTCGCCGCCGTTGGCTGCCAGCCAGCGCAGGCCGTGCCTGGCGTTGTCACGCGCCTGGCTGTGGCTGGCCTGAAAAGCCAGCGGCAGCGCCTTGAACAGCACGGTGCGGGCATGGGCCAGAATCCATTTCTGGGCAACCGTCTTCAGGGTTTTGCTGTGGCGCAGGGTGTGCAGAAAAGGCTCGACCAGTTGCGGGCTGTCCACCTTGGGCGTGTTGTAGTAGCCGGATGCTGGCTGGCTCTGGAACAGCCGCACCAGGCCAGGAATGGCCACCACACCGTAGTCGCCAAACATCTTGCGTATCACGTCGCCACTGACCTGCCAGCTCAGCCATTCGGTGGCCGGATAACTGTTCCACAGCAACAGCCGGGCCGGCTCGGGCACCAGCAGCACATCGCTCATGAAGGCACGGCAGTCGTCCATCACGTCACCGGGCAACAGGCCCTGCCCTTGCTGCAGGCGCGCTATGCCGGCCGTGGTCAGGCGAAGGCGCTGCGGAAACACGTCGGCCACGGCAGCAGCGGGGTTGTATCTGTCCTTGTAATGCCTGAACTTTTCCAGCTCCTCTTTTGTCCAGTGCAGCTTGTCTTGCGTCGGGATGGTGGCCACATCCAGCACGGGCAGCGGGTTCTGGCGCTTTTTGGCGAGCCAGGGCGGGTTGAGCAGCAATGGCGGCAGGGAAACCAGCGTCTCGCTGCTGGTTTCAGAATTGACGGAGGCGTCTGTCTGTTGGTTGTTTGTCATGTTTGAAAGCATCCATTTGCTACAACTTAGATAGCTGCTTATACCCGCTGCACGTGCGCGGCCGGCCTAAAACGCTTGAAATTTACAACATTCAGTCTTTGACGACGGCCAGCAGCTCCAGATCACGCAAGATTTCGCTGATCACCACCGGATGCAACTGGTCAAAGGTCAGCAGGCTGTTTGGGTCGTGGCTGCCACGCCTCATCAGGGTGACGGCGGGCAGTTTCTGTTTGGGCTCGCAGGATATGTCGCCCACAGTGGTGCCAGGGTCAAGCTGCACATCCACCTGCAGATGGCCTTCAATCAGTTTGCTGAACTCGCCCACCCAGCCACCATCCTGCGCCTGGCCGCGCTCCCAGCCACGGTTGACCAGACCCAGCACGCTGCCGGTGGCGACCTGTTTGTCTTTAAAGCGCGTCAGGGTGCTGAGGCCCTGCTCTTCTGCCGTGAGGCTGTAGGTTTCGCGGCCCAGCTGTTTGAAGGGCTGCAAAATTTCATAGTCGGCAAAGATCTGGCCAAAGGCGGCCAGGTTTGTTTTGGGCATTTCAAGAATGTGTGAAATGCCGACGCTGCTGTTTTCTGTTTGTTCAGGCAATTCATAAAGCGTGTCGTCTGCATCAGCAAGACTCCAGTCTTCGGCCACGCGGAAGTTGCTCACCAGTTTGCCTGCTTCGTAAACGCCCCAGACCAGTCGCGCAGCCAGATGGCGCATCAGCGGGTGTTCAATAAAAAACAGCTTGAAATCAGCCACGGGCCAGCGGCGGCGCGCCACCATGGCCATCTCCAGCCGGCTGACCTGCTGGCTGGCAATGGCTTTGGCGTCTTTTTTGATCTGTTTGAAACTGGCCGTGGCGGCTTCGGCCAGGGTGGCGTCATCACTTTTGAGCGGTTTGGGCAAATCCTTCAGGCGCACGCCCTGCGCGTCCTTGACCAGTGGTTTCAGGGTTTCGTCAAAACCGACAAAAAACCGGCGCTGGCCAAAGTCCAGCACCAGCGTGCCGGTGTCATCCAGGCCCAGATCGGGCACCAGCCGGTCGGCCAGCGCTTCGGCGGTAAAACCACGCGCTTCAGCCACCGCGCTGATTTTTTCTTTTGCGCGCTCCTGCAGCGCCTTGAACTTGACCTTGCCAGCAATCGCGTTGAGGTGCATCAGCGCCACATCCGTGCCAATGGCGGCCAGCAAATCCAGACCGGTCACGGCACGTGCATGGGCAGATTCGCCCGGCCACAGGCGGATGCGCGGCGCCAGGCGGCGGGCGGTTTCGTCGTCGCCCAGCAAACCCAGCGCGGTAAAGGCCCAGCCCTCTTTGGACGGTGAGCCGGCGGTAGTCCAGGCGTCAAACACATCCCAGGCAAATTCGGCCAGGCTGGCGGGTGTGCAGACTTCCTTGACGATTTGCAGACCAGGGTACGGCGCCTCCAGCGGGCTGATGGTCAACATGCTGGCGATGTGTTCAACCGCACTGGCGGGCAGAGCCAGGCCGCTTTCGCGCAGCTCTGGCCGACGCAGCGCGCCAGGCACAAAAAAGGTCGGCAGTTTGGGCATCTTGCCGGGCAAAACCAGCAGCGGGTTGACATGGATCAGGGCCTCCAGCGCAGCGGGCATGGCACCGCCATACGCCTGTGCCACCTCACGCGCCAACACATCAAAACCATTGCTGCACAACCAGCGTATGCCGTGGCGGGCGTTGTCGCGGGACGGGCTGGGTTTAGGGTGAAAAGCTGCTGGCAGGGCTTTGAACAACACCGTGCGCGGATGGTCACGCAGCCAGAGCTGGGCCTGTGCCCTGGCTTTTTTCAGATTGCTGGCGATATGCAGCACGGCATCGACCAGTTGCGGGCTGTCGATTCTTTCAATCAGGGGCAAACCTTTTTCTGGCGAGAACTGCAGACAGGCCAGCACACCTGGCAAAGCCGCCAGGCCGTAGTCAGCCAACAGCAGGCGAATCGCGCCTTCGTTGCTGTCCCACAGACACCACTGGTTGACCGGGTAGCTGTTCCATAAGGCCAGGCGATATTTTTCCGGCACGACCAGTAGCAAGTTAGGTGACTGATAGTTGTATGAGCGGGTAGCCACATCACCAGGCAGCAAGCCCTGCCCAGCCAGCAGACGCTGCACGCCAGCGGCATGGATGGCCAGATCGTTAGGGAAACCATCGGTAAAACCAGGCTGACGAAGGTACGCCCTGACTTCATACCTTCTGGCCTGGGCCAGCTCCTGCGCTGTCCAGTTCATGATTTCGGGCGTGGGCAACGTGGCCACCTCAAAGGCAGGCAAGTCCTGCTGGCGCTGCTTGCCCAGCCAGGGCGGGTTGCGCAAGACCTCTGGCAGACTGGCAGCCGGGGCTTGTTCACCTTGCAGACTGGCCAGGCGGGCTTCAAAGCGACTGCGCACGTCGGGCTCGACAGCGGCCAGGGCGGTTTTGAGCGCATCGGCTTCGCGCAGAGCCAGCCGCACCGTCCAGCCTTCAACCGTGCTGTTACGGCTGCTGGCGCTGTAGTCGATAGCGGACTTGAGCACGGCAGCGGAATACTGCGGCACCAGCTTTTCAAGTGCGTGGCGGGTTTCGTGGTTTTCAATGCCACTGACCAGCAGCGGCAGCAGCGCCGGTACATGCATGCGAACCAGCAACTCAAGTGCCTCAACGGCTGTGGCCTTGCTGCCAGTTGACTGCGACAGCACGCAGGCCAGGACATCAAACGCGGCCTCGCCGTGCAGGTGGATCTGCAGGTAAAGCGCCGGGCGCAGGTAGCTGATGTGAGTTCTGTTTGTCTGGATGTACTGCAAAAAGCGCGGGGCGGACAAGGCGCAATCCTTCAGCAGCATACGGTCGTCCTGGGCTTGCTGATCCAGACATTGAGTTGCCCAGTCGCCAAGATGGGCAAACAGATGGGCGCAGACACGTTTTTTCTCGAAACTCTGTTCACGCAAAACCAGCGCAGCCTGCAAGGCCAGGGCATAGTCTGCCTCGTTGGCGCAGGCAACTGCCTGGCGCAGCGGTTCCAGCAGGTCAGACATGTCGCTGCGCCGTGTCAAGGCAGGTGCCCAGAAGTTGAGCGCCACCTCCATCGCAAAAGGCAGGCCGTGCAAGCCAATGCACACCTGCGTCACCCAGCGCAAGGAGTGGTGTTGCCAGTTGCTGCAAGACGCCTGCGCCATGAGTTCAAGCCAGTATTCAAAATCTGCCTGATCCAGCGCCTCGCGGGTGATGCGCTGGCGTGATTCTGCTTCGCTCCAGTACACCCATGGGCGTCCGGCGGCCTGGGTCAGCGCGGCAAAACTTTGCGCCATCCAGTTGTTGCCGCCGGGCAGCACGATCAGCTTTTCCAACAATGTGCTGACCGGCTCCAGAGGTGGCGCATGAATGCCCCGCACAATGGGCAAGGCATCACGCCATTCTTTTTTCCACTGGAACCCCCCGCTGGGCCAGATGATGAGTTGGGGTTGTGCAAGAGGTGCATTGTCCCGAGCCAGAACATCAGGCTTGGGAGCCGCAGGACTTGATGGCACTGATGCAATGCTGGCTTGGGCCACGTTTGCTGTGGCGACAGGCACTGCCTCAGCAGGCTTTTGCACGGGTTGTTGCGTTGGCAAGCTGCTGACCAGCGCATAACCCTTGCCAGTCTTTTCTTTGATGAGTTTGTCACGCTCTCGGGTGGCTGCAGCAGCGTCAGAAAGTGTCTTGGTTTTTCTCTGGCCTGCAGTGCCTATGCGCCCAAACAACACAGTCAGATCAGGCCCTGAAACCTCAACCTGCCAGAATTTGCTGGACCCGCCCTCAACCAATTCATATCGCTGCATATGTCTAGCCCTCTCTAAAAGTCTGTTTCACCGCTGTGTGGTGTCAAAGCACGCGGTGGCGTGTGTTGTGAACTCAAGGAGCTGATTTTCTCAGAGTGATGCCCATGTCTGGGTGATGAGTACAAAGCCTTGTTGCCGTTCACGCTCTACATCCCCGGCCTGAAGGCCGGAGTTTCCCGCTCAAGACTGGATAAACAAAGCTGCTGATCACAGGCCGTGGCGAATGGTTCAGAGAGGGCGTGGGCACCAACGGCTTGATCGTTGCAATATTGATGCTTAAAAACGGCTCTACGGCAGCAGATACGGAGGTTATTAGCTATTGAAATAATAGCAAACAAGCCCGTAAAAGCGTACCTGCATTCAAAGCTGGCGCAGCACACCCAGGGCAAACGACAAGCTCACCATGCCCAGCAAAGTGGACAGTGTGACCAGACCCGCCACATAGCCACCGTTGTAGCCCATGCGCGCGGCGAGCACATACGCGCTCGATGCTGTGGGCAGGGCTGAAAACGCCAGCAATATGGTGGCTTGCACGGGTGCCAGCCCCAAAGCTTGGGCCAAGCCCAGAGCCACCAGTGGCAACACCAGGTGCTTGATGGACAGCACCGCTACTGACAGGCTTTTGGCATTGGACAGGTGCCCGAACTGCATGCCCGCTCCTGCAGCCATCAAACCCAGCGCCAGCGATGCCCCGCCAATGCGCGTGACGGTGGGTTCAATCCAGACAGGCATCGTGAACCCCAGCAGGTTGGCCGCCAGGCCTGCAGTGGTGGCCAGAATCAAGGGGTTGCGCAGCAGTTCTGTGCCAAAGTTGCGTCTGGCGTGCCGCGCCATGGGCCACACTGCCGCAACATTGAACAGCGGCACGCACGTACCAATGAGCACGGCAATCAATTGCAGGCCTTCACTGCCACCGAGCCGTTCTGCCAGTGCCAGGGCAATAAAAGAGTTGAAACGAAAAGCAACCTGAGCGCTGGCCGCGTGGTCGCGCCTGTCAATGTGCCTGCCCAGCCAGGGCAGGTAGGGCAGGCTGTAGGCCAGTGCAATACCGCCCAAGCCCAGCAGCAACCCGGCGCTGATCATGGTGGAGGTGGCCCCCAGGTCCAGCGGGCTGCGCACGATTGAGTGAAACAGCAGCACTGGAAATAAAAAGAAATACACCAGTGTTTCAACCTGCTCCCACACCGTGCGGTTCAGAGCGGTGTAGCGGCAGACCAGATAGCCACAGACAATCAGGGAAAAATCCGGAAAAAGAAGTTGCGCGTAGTTCACTGCACAAGAATAACCGCAAAAAAGTGTCGATCCGGGTTTGCCCTTATGTGTAATCCACAAGTGGCACGTGCCGTGCATACGGGTACCATTTCGGTTGTTTTTACTTGAAAGACCAGAAAATGCAACGTCGATCCATTTTTATCAAAACCACGCTGGCGGCATTGGCACTCGCCACAATTGCGGGCACAGCACTGGCGCAGGGTTATCCCAACAAAGTCATCAAGCTGCAGATTCCCTTTGCACCGGGCGGCACCACCGACATCATTGGGCGCGTGATTGCCGAGCCGCTGGGCAAGGCGTTGGGCCAAACCGTGGTGGTCGAAAACCGGGCCGGTGGCGGCGGTGTCGTGGGTGCCACTGAGCTGGCCCGAGCCACGCCTGACGGCTACACGCTGGGCATGGCCACGGTGTCCACCACGGCGGCCAACCCGGCGATCAACGCGAAAATCCCGTACAACACACTGACGGACTTCACGCCCATCATCAACATTGCCGCAACGCCAAACATTCTGGCGGTACACCCGAGTTTTCCTGCCAAAAACTTCAAGGAGTTTTTGGCCGAGGTCAAGAAAAGCCCAGGCAAATACTCGTTCTCATCGTCCGGCACGGGCACTATTGCACACCTGCAGATGGAGCTGTTCAAAAACTTGAACGCTACTTTCATCACGCACATTCCTTACCGTGGCTCTGGCCCGGCGCTCAACGACACTGTGGCCGGTCAGGTCAACATGATTTTTGACAACCTGCCGTCCGCCCTGCCGTTTGTTTTGCAAAAGCGGCTGGTGCCGATTGCCATTGCCGCACCGCAGCGCATTGCGGCGCTGCCAGACGTGCCGACTTTCAAAGAGTTGGGTCTGGAGCCCGTCAACCGCATGGCCTACTATGGCTTGACCGCTCCCAAAGGTTTGCCAAGAGATGTGGTGGACAAAATCAATGCGGCCACCAAAAAAGCGCTGGAAGACCCGGCGGTGCGCAAGCGCATTGAAGACACGGGTTCTTTGGTCATTGGCAACACGCCTGAGCAGTTTGCAGAGCAGATCAAGGCGGAATACGAGGTGTACAAAAAGGTGGTGACTTCCGCCAAGCTCACATTGGAGTGACGGGCGTAGAGCAATGTGCGCGCCATTGATTCAAGGCTGCAGTCCGTGCCGATTCATTTCGCCTTTATTCAGCAGTTCAGGCACAGCAGTTCAAGTTCCACTGCATCAAACCCGGCGTGACGTCGGGCTGACAGGTTCAGCGGCCCTTTGACGCGTGGCGCGCCGTATTGGGCCGCCAGCAATGCGTAAGTCGCTACTGGCTCCAGTCCGCGCTGGGCACACAAGGCGCGGTACCACTGGTTGCCAATGGCCACATGGCCGATTTCGTCACGCAGGATGACCTCCAGAATCTCTACTGCCCGCAGCGCGTGGGGTGTGCCCACCTTGCGCAGTTTGGCCTGCATGGGCGGTGTGGCGTCCAGGCCACGTGCCTCCAGCGTGCGTGGCACCAGGGCCATACGGGCCAGCACATCACCACTGGTTTTGGCCGTCATGTCCCACAAGCCCGTATGCGCCGGGAAATCGCCATAGTCATAACCCATGGTTTGCAGGTGCGCGCGCAGCAGGCTGAAGTGCTGTGCCTCTTCAACGGCTACTTTTAACCAGTCAAGATAATAGGCGTGCGGCATGCCGCCAAAGCGCCAGATGGCATCGAGTGCCAGGTTGATCGCGTTGAACTCGATGTGCGTGACGGCATGCAGCAGGGCGGCCAAGCCTTCCGTGGTGAAAGGCGAGCGCTTGTGTACATCCAGGTGCGAGCGCAGCTCGGGCCTGGCGGGGCTACCGGGGAGCGCATCTGGCGTATCTGGCGCTTGAAAGTGTTGATCCGGTGCTATTGAAAATATAGCTGAAAGTCCGTACACACCGCGCACCAGAGCCACTTTTTGTGTGGGGTCTGGCTGCATCAGTGCTTGCAGGGCCAATTGGCGCAGCTCAGGGGGTGGCATCAAGGCAGTCATGAGCAGATTGTCGGTGATGCAAGCACTTGCTGCTCCTTACAATCAGAGCATTTCAAACACAACACAACACAACACAGACATGGCCTTTCATCAGCTTGACGACCTCCAACCTGCCGTAGCGGCGACTGCATGGGTGGCTGACAGTGCCCAGGTCATTGGCCATGTGACGCTCGGTGAGCACAGCAGCGTCTGGTTTGGCGTGGTGATTCGGGGTGACACCTCCACCATCAGCGTAGGCAAAGGCTCCAACGTGCAAGACAACAGCGTCTTGCATGCAGACCACGGCATGCCGCTGGTCATCGGCGAGGGCGTGACCGTGGGTCACCAGGCCATGCTGCACGGCTGCACTGTGGGCAACAACTGCCTGATCGGCATCGGTGCCATTGTCTTGAATGGCGCGAAGATTGGAAACAATTGCCTGGTCGGGGCGGGTGCGCTGGTCACAGAGGGCAAAGAGTTCCCGGATGGCTCGATGATCATCGGCAGCCCCGCCAAGGCTGTACGCATGTTGTCGCCCGAGCAAATACAGGGTTTAAAAATGAGCGCGGAGTCTTATATAGCCAATGCACGCCGTTACAAGGCGGGGCTTAAAAAGCTGGCTTGAAGCGTGCAGAGCCTAAGAAAATTCAATCTTCCACTTCGCGCTCTTTGCAGCTTTGCGCCTTTGCGTTGGAAACTTCTCAGGAGTTCTGAGTAGTTACGGTGCTTTCAAATTTTTAATTGGCTCAACATGTCTGAACTCCACAAATTTATCTTCGATGGCCTGCCGGTTCGCGGCATGCTGGTTCGCCTGACAGACGCCTGGCAGGAAATCCTCAAACGCCGCCAGGATGCCGGGGGTTACCCGCAAGAAGTCATGCACCTGCTCGGTGAAATGACCGCCGCCGGGGCGCTGATGCAAGGCAACATCAAATTCAACGGCGCGCTGATTTTGCAGATTTTTGGCGATGGGCCGGTCAAGCTCGCTGTTGCAGAGGTGCAGTCTGACCTGAGCTTGCGTGCTACAGCCACGGTTACCGCGTCGGTTGACGCAGGCAGCTCGCTGAGCCAGCTGGTCAATGTCAACAACCAAGGGCGTTGCGCGATCACGCTGGATCCGAAAGACAAGTTTCCTGGTCAGCAGGCCTACCAGGGCGTGGTGCCGTTGTTTGGCGACCAGCATGAAAAAATTGAAAAACTGAGCGACGTGCTGGCACATTACATGCTTCAAAGCGAGCAGCTTGACACCCAACTGATTCTGGCCGCTGACGGCAATGTTGCCGCTGGCCTTTTGATTCAGCGCTTGCCTGTCACAGGGCAGGGCAACCTGCAAGGACAGCTGGACAGTGATGCCAACGAAGACGAAATCGGTAAAAACGAAGACTACAAACGCATTGCCATTCTGGCCTCGACGCTCAAGCGCGAAGAACTGCTGACGCTCGACGTTGACACGATCTTGCACCGCCTGTTTTGGGAAGAGCCCATCACCCGGTTTGAGCCTTTGACGCCAAAATTTGCCTGCAGTTGCTCGCGTGAGCGCGTGGCCAACATGCTGCGCAGTCTGGGCGTGGAAGAAATTGAAAACATCATTGCCGAGCGCGGCAGCGTCAGTGTGACGTGCGAGTTTTGTGGTTCGCAAAACGAGTTTGACCCGGTGGATGCCGCGCAGTTGTTCACTCACCCAGACCGCCAGCAGCCGCCAACTCCAACGGTGCAATAGCAGGCCACAGTAAAAAGTACCCGACTGGCATCAGCGGTGCCTGGCAGGCAGCCCGCCATGCAGTCTCGCTATTTCGAGGGAACGACCTGCACAAATATTTCATTGGGCTTGACCATGCCCAACTCGCTGCGTGCTTTTTCTTCCACCATTTCAAGACCTTCTTTCAAGTCCCGAACCTCAGCGCTCAGCTGGTCATTACCGGTTTGCGCCTTGGCGTTTTTGATCAGCTGCTCGTCCAGTCGGCGCTGCATGTCACGCACGTTGGGAATGCTGCCCCGACCCATCCAGAGTTGCGCCTGGAAAGCACCCAGCAACGCAATCAGGATGACAAGAACAAAACGGTTTGCCAAGGGTGGTCAGCAGCGGCTATGTGCAGTGATACGCAGTTTTGTGCGGGTTTAGCGCAAGTTGTAGAACGCCGCCCGGCCCGGATAAGTGGCCACTTCGCCCAAATCCTCTTCGATGCGCAGCAACTGGTTGTACTTGGCCATGCGGTCAGAGCGTGAGAGCGAGCCGGTCTTGATCTGGCCTGCATTGGTGCCCACGGCAATGTCGGCAATGGTGGTGTCTTCCGTCTCGCCCGAGCGGTGGGAAATCACGGCGGTGTAGCCTGCGCGCTTGGCCATCTCTATCGCAGCGAAGGTCTCTGTCAGGGTGCCGATCTGGTTGATCTTGATCAGAATCGAGTTGGCAATGTGCTTGTCGATGCCTTCTTTCAAGATTTTGGTGTTGGTCACAAACAGGTCATCACCGACCAGCTGGACTTTTTTGCCCAGGCGTTCGGTGAGCGTTTTCCAGCCGTCCCAGTCGCCCTCGGCCATGCCGTCTTCGATGCTGATGATGGGGTATTTGTCGACCCAGGTGGCCAGAATGTTGGTCCACTCGGTGGCGTCCAGGCTCAGGCCTTCTGCACCCAGCACGTATTTGCCGTCCTTGTAGAACTCAGACGCCGCGCAGTCCAGGCCCAGAGCGATTTGCTCGCCCGCTACAAAACCGGCTTTGTCGATGGCCTCCAGAATCATTTGAATTGCGGTCTCATGGTTGGCCACATTTGGCGCGAAGCCGCCTTCGTCGCCCACGGCAATGCTCATGCCTTTGTCTTGAATGATTTTTTTCAATGCATGAAACACCTCAGCACCATAACGCACGGCTTCCCGAAAGCTCGGTGCGCCAATCGGAATAATCATCAACTCTTGCAGGTCGAGGTTGTTGTTGGCATGCGCGCCGCCGTTGATGACATTCATCATGGGCACGGGCAGTTGCATACCACCACTGCCGCCAAAGTAGCGGTACAGCGGCAGACCGGCTTCTTCAGCAGCAGCGCGGGCCACAGCCATGCTGACGGCCAGCATGGCGTTGGCACCCAGGCGCGACTTGTTGTCTGTGCCGTCCAGGTCAATCAGCGTGCGGTCCAGAAAAGCCTGCTCGCTGGCATCCAGGCCCAGCACGGCCTCGGATATTTCGGTGTTGATGTGCCCGACAGCCTTGAGCACGCCTTTGCCCAGGTAGCGCGACTTGTCGCCGTCGCGCAGTTCAATGGCCTCACGCGAGCCGGTTGAGGCACCCGATGGCACAGCCGCCCGGCCCATGATGCCTGACTCTAGCAACACATCGCACTCGACGGTGGGGTTGCCCCGGCTGTCGAGAATTTCGCGGCCAACGATATCAACAATTGCGCTCATTTAGGGGCTTTCAAAAAGGTTGCAAAAAAACAAAAAGGTAAAAATCAAACGCCTTCAATCACCACCATGCGCATCACCGATGCGCCCTGGCGTGCTGCAATGGCGGCGGTGTATTCAACCGACTGGTAGTAATCCCTGGCCTGTGCCAATGAAGGAAATTTCAAGATCACGACCCGGTCAGGTGTCCAGTCGCCTTCGAGCACTTCAACTGCACCACCCCGCACGCAAAACTCCGCGCCGTAGGTTTGAGCTGCAATCGTCGAGAGCTTTCGGTACTCTGAGTATTGTTCTGGGTTCGTGACTGTGACATTGGCGATGATGTAGGCAGAGGGCATGGGTCAAACTCCGAAGTTGTTTTCTAAAAAGCCATTTTTCTTGGTCACACGGTCCAGCTCAAGCAGGGTTTCGAGCAGCGCTTTCATGTGCTTGAGCGGCACAGCATTTGGCCCATCGCTCATGGCTTTAGCGGGATCGGGATGTGTTTCCATGAACAGACCTGCGACACCTGCAGCGACGGCCGCACGCGCCAGCACCGGTACCATCTCGCGCTGGCCGCCGCTGCTGGTGCCATTGCCTCCCGGAAGCTGCACCGAGTGCGTTGCATCAAACACCACCGGGGCACGGGTTTCGCGCATGATCGCCAGGCTGCGCATGTCTGACACCAGGTTGTTGTAGCCAAAGCTGGCACCCCGCTCACAGGCCATGAAGCGGTCTTCGCTCAGGCCTTTTTCGCGTGCCGCAGCGCGCGCTTTGTCGATGACGTTCTTCATGTCACCAGGGGCCAGAAACTGGCCTTTTTTGATATTGACGGGTTTGCCGGATTGCGCCACAGCATGAATAAAGTCGGTCTGGCGGCACAGAAAAGCGGGTGTCTGCAGCACGTCAACGATGGCAGCGACTGCAGGTATATCGACTTCTGAATGCACGTCCGTGAGGATGGCAACACCCAGATCGCGCTTGACCTTGGCCAGTATTTCAAGACCCTTGTGCATGCCCGGCCCCCGAAAAGTCGTGCCGCTGGAACGGTTGGCCTTGTCGTAACTTGACTTGAAAATAAACGGTATGCCCAAGCTGGACGTGATGTCCTTGAGTGTGCCAGCCGTGTCCATCTGCAATTGCTCGGACTCGATCACACACGGCCCTGCAATCAGGAAAAAGGGTTGGTCCAGTCCAATCTTGAATCCGCAAAGCTGCATGGTGCTCAGTCCTTGAAATGATCGACGTGCTTCAGGCGGCGGTTTGAAGTGACTTGGCGTACATCTGATGGTCCAGCGCCGCCCTGACATAAGCGTTGAACAGCGGGTGTCCGGCCCACGGGGTTGATTTGAACTCGGGGTGAAACTGTACACCGACAAACCAGGGGTGAGTAGTTTGTGGCAACTCGACGATTTCAGTGAGTTGTTCGCGCTGAGTCAGTGCGGAGATGAGCAGACCCGATTTGCGCAGCGTGTCCAGGTAATGCACGTTGGCCTCGTAGCGGTGGCGATGCCTCTCGGTCACCACACTGCCGTAAATTTTGTGCGCCACGGTGCCCTCGGCCACATCCGAGCTTTGCGCCCCCAAGCGCATCGTACCGCCCAAATCTGAGTGCGCATCGCGTGTCTTGATGGTGCCGTCTTCATCTTTCCACTCGGTAATCAGGGCGATCACCGGGTGCGGCGTGTGGGCATCAAACTCGGTGCTGTTGGCGTTTTCCAGGCCCGCCACATGGCGCGCGAACTCAATGGTGGCTACCTGCATGCCCAGGCAGATACCGAGGTAAGGAATTTTGTTTTCACGGGCGTAGCGGGCCGCGCAAATTTTGCCTTCCACACCGCGCACACCAAAGCCGCCGGGCACCAAAATGCCATCGAACTTGGCCAGCCGGGCGACATTGCCAGTGTGGAAGGTTTCAGAGTCCACATACTCAATGTTGACTTTGACATGGTTTTTCATACCTGCATGGCGCAGTGCTTCATTGAGGGATTTGTAGCTGTCGCTCAGGTCAACGTATTTACCCACCATGGCGATATGAACCTCGCCTTTCGGATGCGCTGTTTCATGGACCAGATCATCCCAGCGCTTGAGGTTGGCCGGTGGCGTATTCAGGCGCAGTTTGTCGCAAATCAGGCCATCTAAGCCCTGCTCGTGCAACATGCGTGGCACTTTGTAGATCGTGTCCACATCCCACATGGAAATAACGCCCCACTCGGGCACGTTGGAGAACAGCGAGATTTTTTCGCACTCTTCCTTGGGGATGGGGCGGTCAGCGCGGCACAGAAGCACGTCGGCCTGAATGCCGATTTCACGCAACTGTTTGGCCGTGTGCTGGGTCGGTTTGGTTTTCAGCTCGCCTGCTGCAGCGATCCAGGGGACGTAGCTCAGGTGAACAAATGCGCTGTTGTTGGGCCCCAGTCGCAGGCTCATCTGGCGCACGGCTTCCAGAAAAGGCAGGGACTCGATGTCGCCGACCGTGCCGCCAATTTCAACAATGGCCACATCGACCGCATCCGGCGTGCCAAAACCCGCACCGCGTTTGATGAAGTCCTGAATCTCGTTGGTGACGTGCGGGATGACCTGCACGGTCTTGCCCAGGTAGTCGCCCCGGCGTTCTTTTTCGAGCACGCTTTTGTAAATCTGGCCCGTGGTGAAGTTGTTGGCTTTTTTCATGCGCGTTTCAATGAAACGCTCGTAGTGGCCCAGGTCCAGGTCGGTTTCTGCGCCGTCATCGGTGACAAAAACCTCACCGTGCTGGAAAGGCGACATCGTGCCAGGATCGACATTGAGGTATGGGTCCAGCTTGATCAGGGTCACTTTAAGGCCGCGAGATTCAAGGAGAGCTGCCAGAGAGGCTGATGCGATTCCCTTGCCCAGGGAACTCACCACACCGCCCGTGACGAAGACGAATTTGGTCATGTCAGATACGGACCATGCGTCCGTAGAGGTGGGAAAAACGGATTATAGGTGGTGGTCTCTGGTGCATCGGCTGTCTGCACCCGCTCGCAAGCTGATACATTGCCCTGCATGATTCATCCGACGACAAACCAGACCCTCGACACCCAGCCGCTGCAATGCGAAGAGGACAGGGGTGAACCGCTCGACCTGGCTGGCAAGCACCTGGTGCTGGGCTTGTCGGGCGGGATTGCCTGCTACAAATCAGCCGAATTGTGCCGAGCATTGATCAAAGCGGGCGCGACAGTGCAGGTGGTCATGACCGAAGCCGCCGGGCAGTTCATCACTCCTGTGACCATGCAGGCACTCAGCGGCAGGCCGGTCTACACCAGCCAGTGGGACAGTCGGCCAGCCGGTGGTGTGGCCAACAGCATGGCGCACATCAACTTGTCGCGTGAAGCTGATGCGATTTTGATTGCGCCTTGCAGTGCCGATTTTCTGGCCAAGCTGGCGCATGGGCGTGCCGACGATCTGCTCAGTTTGATGTGTCTGGCGCGCCCCCTGGACAAGGTGCCGCTGTTGCTGGCCCCGGCCATGAACCGGGAAATGTACGCGCACCCGGCGACTCAGCGCAATTTGGCACAACTGCAGGCAGACGGTGCCACGGTGCTGGGCGTAGGCACCGGCTTTCAGGCGTGCGGCGAAACAGGCGATGGCCGCATGCTGGAGCCAGAGCAGTTGTTGGAAGACATGATTGCATTTTTCGCGCCCAAGGTATTGGCTGGGCAGCGGGTACTGGTCACAGCCGGGCCTACTTATGAGGCGATTGACCCGGTACGCGGTATCACCAATTTGTCCAGTGGCAAGATGGGTTTTGCCATAGCGCGCGCTGCCCGTGAGGCCGGTGCCGAGGTCACACTGGTCGCTGGCCCTGTGAGCCTGAGCACACCGCGTGGCGTCATCCGCATTGACGTGAAATCAGCACAAAACATGCTGGAGGCGGTTGTCTCACTTGCACCAGCTGCTAGTGTTTTTATAGCAACTGCAGCAGTTGCCGACTGGCGGCCTGCGGCCCCATCGCAGCAAAAAATTAAAAAAGACGGCTCCGGGCAGGCACCGTCTCTGACGTTTGCGGAGAACGTGGATATTCTGGCAACCGTGGCGCAATCGGCAGCAGGCCAGTCAGGTGTGCTTTTCTGCGTTGGCTTTGCGGCTGAAAGCCATGATCTGCATGAAAACGCCCAGGCCAAACGTCTGCGCAAGAAAGTTCCTTTGCTGGTCGGCAATATCGGCCCGGACACGTTCGGGCAAGACCACAATGCGCTGCTGCTGGTGGACGCGCACGGCAGCACCGCCTTGCCACGCGCCTCCAAACTGTTCCTGGCCCGGCGTCTGGTGCGCGAAATTGCAACGCGCATCAAGGGCACAAGCGCCAATGCACAAGCAACAACCTAGCGAATCCAAGAAACCATGAAAATTGACGTCAAGATCATTGACCCGCGCCTTCACGGCAAGCTTCCCGACTACGCCACACCCGGCAGCGCGGGCCTTGACCTGCGCGCCTGCCTCGATGCGCCGTTGACGCTGGCCGCCAATGCCTGGCAACTGGTGCCTGTGGGTATCGCCATTTACCTGCACAACTCCGGTTATGCCGCGTTGATTTTGCCGCGCTCCGGCTTGGGCCACAAACACGGCATTGTGCTGGGCAACCTGGTAGGTTTGATTGATAGCGACTACCAGGGGCAGTTGATGGTCAGCGCCTGGAACCGCAGTGATGTGCCCTTTACCATCGAGCCTATGGAGCGCATTGCGCAGCTGGTGGTTGTACCAGTGCAGCAAGTGCAATTTAACGTGGTGACTGAATTCGCTGCCAGCCAGCGTGGCGAAGGTGGTTACGGCTCGACTGGCAACGCCTGAGGCCTGAGCTGATGGGGCAACCCGACGCACTGCAAAAATTTGCGCGCTCAGTGCAATGTGGAGCCGTCCGGTGTCGGCGCTTCAAGTTTGAAAAAGCCGATGCCCATGGAGCCATGGCCAATTTCCGCTTCACTGGCTTGTCGCACTGATTGGACTTTCAAGCTGAGCCGAATCGCTATTCCTGCCAGCGGATGGTTGCCGTCCAGCACCACATGCTCGGGGTAAATTTCTGTAGCCGTGTAGATTTTTTCTTTGGGTATGTCGGGCGAAGAGCCTGCCGGAAGCGCCATGCCATCGAAAATCATGCCTTCTTCCAGCTCTGCAGGAAATACAGCGCGAGGTTCGAGAAAAACAAGATTCTCGTCATAGTCGCCAAAAGCCTGGTTTGGCTCTAGGTGCAGATCCAGCGTGTCGCCTGCAATCTGTCCTTGCAGAGCTGCTTGAATGCTTGCGAGCAAATCATCGCCACCCAGTAGAAACTCGACCGGCTCGTCAAGCTCGTCGAGCACTTCGCCCAACGTGTCTTTTAATGTCCAGGTCAAAGCAACAACGCATTGTGGAGTGATTTTCATCCGACAATTGTCCCATGGATGTCAATCAACCTTTGTTACTTCTCGCTGGCTTGACGCCTGCACAGTTCATGCGTCGCCATTGGCAAAAAAAACCTTTACTGGTCAGGGGTGCCCTGCCAGATTTCAAGCCCCTGCTGAGCCGCCCCGAGTTGTTCAGGTTGGCCGCACAAGAAGGGGTGGAGTCCCGGCTCATTGTTCAAAGCCATGCCAACTGGCGCATGACGCAAGGCCCATTTGCGCCGCGCAGCCTGCCTGCCTTGAGCCTGCCTGCCTGGACGCTGCTGGTGCAAGGTGTCGATTTGCACGCGCACAAAGCACATCAGTTGCTGCAACAATTTAGGTTCATACCTGACGCGCGCCTTGATGATCTGATGGTCTCGTTTGCCACACCGGGCGGTGGTGTAGGGCCACACTTTGACAGCTATGACGTCTTTCTGTTGCAGGCCAGCGGGCGGCGGCGCTGGAAAATAAGCCGGCAAAAAGACCTGACCCTGCAGCCTGACGCACCGCTCAAAATTTTGCAAAATTTTGCGCCAGAAGAAGAATTTGTTCTGGATGCAGGTGACATGCTTTACTTGCCTCCCCGTTATGCCCACGAAGGTGTTGCCGAAGAGGCTGTTGACTCCAACGGCAAGGCCATTGATTGCATGACTTACTCGGTTGGATTCAGGGCGCCGGCAAAGCGTGAGCTGGCCGCGGAGTTGCTGCATCGTCTGGCCGAGTTTTCAGACAACGAGAGCGAAGACGAGGGCAAGGGCGACAAGCCATCTGGCATTGCAGGTCAGCGCCAGCGGGCTGCAACGCGCTATCGGGACCCTGACCAGATGGCCACCGCCACACCCGGCGCGATGCCGCAGGGTTTGGCGGCGTTCGCCACGCAGGCCGTCTTTGAGGCGTTGCAAGACCCCCAGGCTGTGGCTTGCGCGCTGGGTGAGTACATGACCGAGTTGAAGTCTTCTGTGTGGTTTGATGAGGTGACCGTGTCATGGGCTCCGCAAGACAGGGTCAGCCTTTGCCTGGCCCCGCAAACACGCATGCTGTATGACACCCACCACGTGTTTATCAACGGTGAAAGCTACCTCGCCAAGGGCGCAGATGCCCGGCTGATGCAGCGTCTGGCTGACCAGCGCAAATTGACTGCTGCCGAGCTTGTCAAGGCCAGCCCGGCGGCACGCAGCCTGCTGACAGACTGGCATGATGCCGGATGGCTGGTGGCGGGTCTTTAGCCACTGAATCTGCGAGACGCCATGCATCTTGACGACAACCACACCGCGCCTGACCTGCCTGCCTTGCCGGAAGGGCGATTCAACAGTCCCAGCGAGTTTTCTGCATTGATCCGCCTGGCGTTTGCCACAGCTGCAGCCAGCGGCTGGCGTGAAATCACCTTGAGCGACAGCAACTTTGAGGACTGGCCTTTAGGTGAGCGCGCAGTCGCGCAGTCGCTGAGCGACTGGTCTCGATCAGGCCGCAAGCTGACCATGCTGGCCAGAAATTACGATGAGGTCATGCGGCGTCATGCCCGGTTTGTGACGTGGCGACGCACTTGGGCGCACATTATTGAATGCCGCAAGAACACACAGCTGTCAGCGGACGACTGGCCCAGTGGGTTGTGGAGTCCGGTCTGGGTTCTCCAACGGCTCGATTTGGCACATTGCACAGGTGTTGTCAGCTCCGAGCCTGCCCGGCGCGTGGTGTTCAAAGAGCGACTCGATGAGTGTTGGCGCAGAAGCTCCCCAGGTTTTCCTGCCACCACATTGGGCATTTAATTTTCAAGCCCAAGAAGGGGGTTTTTTGATGCAAAGTGTGGTTTTTCTGCAGTTCCCTGCCTAGCAGCAGGCTTTATTCAGGCGTGCCAATCGTGTGCTTTCTGAAATCCAGCTTAGAATCCTGAATTGGACAAAAAGCACCAGGCTTTTTTACCTAACCAAAAAATACGGGTTGAATCACTCGATTAAAACCTCTCGACAGTTTCCGAAAATCGTTTTCTTTCATCATCCAAGGACAGTAAAAATGAACAAATCACTCGTTTTGGCCGCTATCGTTGCCGCCGTTGCATTGACCGCTTGCGGCAAAAAAGAAGAAGCACCCGCACCAGCGCCAGCACCCGCCGCTGCGCCAGCACCCGCTCCTGCGCCAGCACCCGCTCCTGCCGCTGAAGCCGCAGCAGGTGCCGCTTCTTCAGCTGCTGCTGCTGTCGGCTCTGCCATGCAAGCAGCATCATCTGCTGTCGATGCAGCTGGTGCCGCTGCTGGTGCTGCTGCTGACGCCGCCAAGAAAGCTGCTGAAGCCGCTGCTGCTGCTGCTGCCCCAAAGAAGTAATTTTTCAAATTGCTGAGAAAGCCGCCTCAGGGCGGCTTTTTTTCGTCTGTTCTTCGTCCGTTTTTTAAAGACAAAGCACTTTGAACCAAAGTCGAGTCACCGAGGTCAATGGCTTGGGCATCTCTGGCCATACACAGCAGACCATCAAAATCAGGTGACTCCAGAGCGGCATGGGTGCCCCGGCTCATCCACACCGGTATTGTGTGGCGCAGTACCAGGGTACGGGCGCAGCCAACATGGTCGGCGTCCTCGTGCGTGATAAACAGGGCATTGATCTCTTCGGGCTGCACACCGGCTTGGTGCCAGCCGACAGAGGAGGTTTTTCAAGCCCAGCCCGCAGTCAATCAGCACGCGCACAGTCAGTGAGCCTGTGGCTTCTACCAATGTGCAGTTGCCAGAACTTCCGCTGCCCAGGTTTTTGAATCGCAACACGCTGCTAGAGATACGCGGGCGCAATTGTCCTCGTGGCTGCTTACTTCAAGTCGTCAGCAATCACCTGAACAATACGCTGCGCGTTGGTCGTGGTGTCAATCGCGCCTTGGTCATTGAGTACCAAGACAGTGGTGGCTTCGCCTTGGCTCTTGACGGACACACGGTATTTCAAAGGTACGGGCGCTGCTGTTGAGCTGAAAATTTTGCTCAGAAACCCCGGATCCTTCTTGTCTGTGGTTGGATCCACATAGCGTACAAAGTACATGCCTTTTGCGCGGTCGCGGTCTTCTACCGTGAAGCCTGTGCGGTCAAGGGCCAGTCCGACCCGACGCCAGGCGCGGTCAAAACCTTCATCGATTTGTACGGCGGGCGCACCGCTGACGCTGGCCACGCGCGATGTCGATTTGGCCGCACTGTTGACCACCAAGACCTTGGACTGCTCTGGACTCACGCCTAACTTGACCATGAGACGGCGTAAAAATTCTGCTTCAAGTTCAACGTCTGCAGGACGGTTTTGCCAGACGGTGCTGTCGCCCTTGGTGCTGCCAGACCCGCCAGTCAAGACTTCTTCCATGCCTCTGTGGCTGACATAGATTTCAGTTCCACCCGCTGGGTTGCGTTCCAGGCGGGTGCGAAACTTGTCGCGCTCACCTGTGGAGTACAGGCTGTCAAAAACTTTGCCAATCGACTGACGAATGAAGTCCTGCGGAATTTTGGCCCGATTTTCGGCAAAGTCTGTCTCCATGATGCCGAGGTTTTCCTGATCCAGTGACAACAAAAAGCCGCTTTCCAGCCAGAAGTCGCGCACAGGCCCCCACAGCTTGTCCGCCGGGCGGTTAACGACCAGCCAGCGCTGGTTGCCGCTGCGCTCGATGCGTACATCACCGACAGACACAGCAGCCGTTGGCAACGATGGCGTGGCCTGGCCTCCTTGGTAGGTGCTGGCAGCAACGGGCGTGCCGGGCACCACATAGCGTGTGTCTTTGGACAGTTGTGTCAAGTCTGGCGGAATGTCCAGCGACGGGGCTGATTTGACAGAAGTCTTGTAGTCGATCTTTTCACCCTGAAACACTTCATTCAAGCTGGAACAACCGGAAAGCGCCATGGAAATAGTCAGCGTGGTGGCCGTAGCTGCCATCTTCATGCGGGATGCGCCTGTGCGTTTTTGCAATGTCTTCACTTGGGTTTCCTTAAAAATCAAACCAGACCGCATTGGCGCAGCGCGCCTTCGAGCACTGCTTCATTCGATGCTTCCAGCGGCGTCATGGGCAAGCGCAGTGCGGGGCCACACAAACCCATCCGGGCCATGGCCCACTTGACGGGAATGGGGTTGGCTTCTACAAACAGGTGTCTGTGCAGGGGCAGCAATTGCATCTGCAACGCCATGGCGCGCCTGGCGTCGCCCGCAATGGCGGCCATGCACAGCTCGTGCATCAGGCGGGGGGCTACATTGGCGGTCACGCTGACATTGCCCTGACCACCACAGAGCATCAACGCCACAGCGGTTGGGTCATCACCCGAATAAACTGCAAAACCTGCAGGCACTTCCCTGATCAACCACTGCGCACGCTCAATGTTGCCGGTGGCTTCCTTGATGCCCACAATGCCGGGAATTTGCGCCAGGCGTAAAACAGTGCTGTGCGCCATGTCAGCCACGGTGCGGCCGGGCACGTTGTAGAGAATGCACGGCAGGTCACCCACGGCTTCGGCAATCGCCTTGAAATGCAGGTACTGGCCTTCTTGCGTCGGCTTGTTGTAGTACGGCACCACTTGCAACTGGCAGTCTGCACCCACCTGTTTGGCAAACTTGGCCAGCTCAATGGCTTCTGCCGTTGAGTTGGCACCACAGCCCGCCATGATCGGCACGCGTTTGGCGGCCTGCTCGACCGACACGCGGATGATTTCGCAGTGCTCCTGAACATTGACCGTCGGCGACTCGCCTGTGGTGCCCACCACGCCAATGCAGTCGGTGCCCTCGGCAATGTGCCAGTCCACCAGCTTTCGCAGCGCAGGGTAATCCACGCTGCCGTCAACGTGTAGGGGCGTTGCCAGTGCAACGATGCTGCCAGTAATGGTTTTCATGTCTTGTTGTCTGTGTGTATGGCCTGCAAAGGGCAAGGCAGCATGTGGCGGTGATCCAACCCGGCCCGATGATCAGCCTTGCATTCTACCCAGAGCTTGCGCCAGCTCATAACGAGGCACAGAGGCGGCACAGACCGCCTCGCGTACAGCCACGATGCGCTGCACAAAGCGTGGCGACTGGCCTGGCCAGCCGGCGTGAAAACCGTCTTCAAAAGCCACAATGCGCAAACCACTGCACAGGTGCAGCAACTCCCCGGTACGCAGTAAAAAATCGGGCCGAGACGGCTTTCCGACGGTCTCGTTGCCTTGAGCAAAGGTCTCGTAAATCAGCACGCCACCAGGCGCTAGGCTGCCGAGCAGCGTCGATGTCAAGGCGCGCCAGAGGTAGTTCGTCACCACCACCGCGTCAAATTGCCGACCTGCAAAAGGCCACGGTCCGTTTTCAATGTCAGCAATGACGGCTTCACACCTGTCGCTGGGGATCGGGATCATTTTCGCTATTGAATCAATAGCATCTTGGCTAATATCCACCAGCGCCAGCGCATGGTTTCGTTGGTAAAACCAGTGCGCGTGACGACCACGGCCACAGGCCACATCCAGCACCACGCCTTGCGGTTTGATCAGATGTGACCAGCGTTCAACCCAGCTCGACGCAGGCTCCAGACCATGGGCAGGGCTGGTTTTCAATGTTTTTGGACTCATGGGTGGTGTTTGATGTCTTTGTACTCACTACTATTTTTATAGCGGGTAGTGCCCGTGCAGACTGCCACAGGGGCATAAAAGGCTGTTCATCTTGACCTCGGGACAGGCTTGAACGCGTTAAAAGCACGTCCACATCTGATTGGCAAGTGTCACCAGAAAATCAGGGCTTGTGTAGAGCGCAAATACGCCCAGCAAGGCAGCTGTCACGCCCGTCCAGAGGCCCGCTTTGATAAGTAAATTGAGAAACAAAGGGCGATGCATGTCAAGCCCCCAGAGGGCGCCGGGCAGGCGCGGCGCGTTGAATCGGTGCTTCCCGAACAGGCAGGTTGACCAGCCCGGCAAAAATTCCCAACGCAATGGCAACGTACCAGACGATGTCGTAACTGCCGGTTCGGTCATACATGAATCCCCCCAGCCAGACGCCTAAAAACGAGCCGATCTGGTGGCTAAAGAAGATGAATCCACCGAGCATCGACAAATGCTGAATGCCAAAAATTTGCGCCACCACCGCATTGGTCGGCGGCACGGTAGACAGCCACAACAGTCCCATCACGCTGGCAAAGATATAGACACTCATCGGGCTCAGGGGTGCCGCCAGAAACACGGTGATGACAACAGCACGCGAAAAATAAATCGTGGCCAAAATTTTCTTTTTGGCCATTTTTTGCCCCAGCGAGCCAGCAATGTAGGTGCCAAACACATTGAACAGCCCAATCAGCGCCAGCGCATAGCCTGCCACCTGGGGCGACAGCCCTTTGTCTTTGAGGTAGCTGGGCATGTGTACGCCGATAAAAACCACCTGAAAGCCGCACACAAAGTAGCCCGCCATCAGCAACTGAAAGCTCGGGTACTTGAAAGCTTCCCGAAGCGCCTGGACGATGGTTTGATCGCGTTTGACCGCTGCCCCGCTGCTAAAGCTGCTCTCGCGCAAGCCCAACGCCAGCGGCATGATCAGCAACACCGCGCCCGCCAGTACCAGCAAGGCTTGTTGCCAGCCCAGGCTGCTGATTAAAAACCCTTCGGTCGGCACCATCAAAAACTGGCCAAACGAGCCCGCCGCTGCTGCAACACCCATGGCCCATGAACGCTTGTCGGCTGAAATATTGCGGCCAATCACGCCGTAAATCACGGCATAGGTCGTGCCTGCCTGTGCCGCCCCAATCAGCACGCCTGCCGTCAGCGTGAACAAAAAGCCGGTCGGTGACAGCGCCATGCCCACCAACCCCAGTGCGTACAGCACGGCCCCGCCCATGATGACCCGAAAGGCACCGAAGCGGTCAGCCACCATGCCTGCAAAAATACCAAAAACGCCCCACGACAAATTTTGAATGGCAATGGCAAATGCGAACGTCTCACGGCTCCAGCCCTGCGCCTGCGTGATGGGTTGCAGCCACAGCCCGAAGCCGTGGCGTATGCCCATGGACAGCGTCACGATGGCAGCACCACAGACCAGAAGCTGGCGCATGGAAAGATTTTTTGAAGGGGTAGAGGCATTTGCAGACATGCTGTGACTTTAACGGCTTAGCGGCTAGAGTGGGGTCAGGCAAGTGACAATTCACGCCAGACAACTGTTTTTTTATCCAGCTTTTTTGGAAGCCTGGACTACAATCACCACAATTTTTTGATCCGCCATGGCCACCAAACCCCCTTTATTGACGTCTTCTTTGACTGCCAGCCGCCCTGAGTATTCAGAGAACTCCATCCGCGTGCTCAAAGGCCTGGAGCCTGTCAAGCAGCGGCCCGGCATGTACACGCGTACTGACAACCCGCTGCACATCATTCAGGAGGTGCTCGACAACTCGGCGGACGAGGCACTGGCTGGGCACGGCAGAAAACTCAGGGTCACCCTGCACACAGACGGGTCGGTCAGCGTGGATGACGATGGCCGGGGCATCCCGTTTGGCATGCACCCGGAAGAAAAAGCGCCGGTGGTCGAGCTGGTGTTCACCCGGCTGCATGCCGGTGGCAAGTTTGACAAGGGCAAGGGCGGCGCTTACAGCTTTTCAGGCGGCCTGCATGGCGTGGGTGTGAGTGTGACCAACGCCCTGTCAACGCGCCTTGAAGTGACCTCCTACCGCGAAGGCATGGCGGCCCGGCTGGTGTTTTCAGGCGGTGATGTGGCAGAACCCCTGGTGCTGCGCCAGGCTGACACGTCGGCAGGCGACCGCAAATCAGGCACGTCCGTCAGGGCCTGGCCAGACCCCAAATACTTTGAGTCGCCTGTTCTGCCGATGGCCGAGTTGACGCATTTGCTGCGCAGCAAAGCCGTGCTCATGCCCGGCGTGACTGTCACGCTCACGAACGAGAAAACCAAAGACGTGCAGACCTGGCTCTACAAAGGCGGGCTGCGTGACTACTTGATGCAGACCCTCAACGACGAGCCGGTCATCCCGATGTTTGAAGGTGACGGTTTTGCCGATGCCGGGCATGACAGTTTTACCGAGGGTGAGGGGGCCAGCTGGTGCGTCGCGTTCACCGAGGGCGGCCAGCCGGTGCGTGAAAGCTATGTCAACCTGATCCCCACCAGTGCGGGCGGCACGCACGAAAGCGGCCTGCGTGACGGCTTGTTCATGGCCGTCAAGGGGTTTATCGAGCTGCATTCGCTGCTGCCCAAAGGCGTCAAGCTGCTGCCTGAGGACGTGTTTGCACGGGCCAGCTATGTGCTGTCGGCCAAAGTGCTGGACCCGCAGTTTCAGGGTCAGATCAAGGAGCGGCTCAATTCGCGTGACGCGGTACGCCTGGTGTCAAGCTATGTGCGGCCGGCCCTGGAGCTGTGGTTGCACCAGCATGTGGACTACGGCAAAAAACTCGCCGAGCTGGCCATTCGCGCCGCCCAAACCCGCCAGAAAGCCGGCCAGAAAGTCGAAAAGCGCAAAGGCTCGGGCGTGGCTGTGTTGCCGGGCAAACTGACCGACTGCGAGAGCCGGGACTTGGCCCACAACGAGGTGTTTCTGGTCGAGGGAGATTCTGCCGGTGGCAGCGCCAAAATGGGTCGTGACAAGGAAAGCCAGGCCATCTTGCCCCTGCGCGGCAAGGTGCTCAACACCTGGGAGGTCGAGCGCGACCGGCTGTTTGCCAACACCGAAATTCATGACATTGCCGTGGCCATTGGTGTTGACCCGCATGGCCCCGGCGACACGCCCGACATGAGCGGCCTGCGTTACGGCAAGGTGTGTATTTTGAGCGATGCCGACGTGGACGGCTCGCACATCCAGGTGCTGCTGTTGACGCTTTTTTTCAGGCACTTCCCCAAGCTGATTGAAGCCGGCCATGTGTACGTGGCGCGGCCCCCGCTGTTCCGGGTCGATGCACCGGCCCGGGGCAAAAAACCAGCGTTCAAAGCGTATGCGCTCGATGACGGTGAGTTGAGCGCCATTTTGGACAAATTACGCAAAGAAGGCGCGCGTGATGGCTCCTGGAGCATCAGCCGCTTCAAGGGGCTGGGCGAGATGAACGCAGAACAGTTGTGGGAGACCACGCTCAACCCGGACACACGCCGCTTGTTGCCTGTGCAGCTGGGCAACCAGAGTTTCATGCAAACCGAGGGCCTGATCACCAAGCTGATGGGCAAGGGTGAGGCGGCGGCGCGCCGTGAACTCATGGAATTGCATGGCGACGCTGTGGACATTGATATTTGATGCGTTTTTGCTGTCTGAATCTTTTTGCCCTGGTGCGCACAGGCTGCCGGGTTGCGGTACGGTCTGGACTGGCTGTTGGTGCAGCCCTGCTGCTGGGCTGGTTTGCCATGCCAGCCCGCGCAGATGTCTGGGGCTACATTGATGCCAAAGACGTGGCGCACTTTGCGTCCAGCCGGCTTGACGAGCGCTACGAGCTGTTTTTTCGGGGGGGCGAAAGTTTTGCTGTTGGCAGGGGCGAACAGGCTTTGGCGACACCATCCGCCGCGTCTGCGCCTTCTGCCCGGGTGCTTTCGGCACCTCCCAGGTTGCTGGCGTTTTTTGATGTGTCGCCCAATTACAAGGCGGTCAAGCACTTGCTCAAAGACGCATCTACATCCCACGGCGTGGACTACGAGCTGTTGCAGGCGCTGATTGCCACTGAGTCAGGTTTTGACACCCATGCGGTATCGCCCAAAGGCGCTGTTGGACTGATGCAATTGATACCGCCCACAGCCCAGCGTTATGGTGTCAAGCCGGGCAAAGAGGCATCGATTGAAAAAAAGCTGACAGACCCCAAAACCAACATTCAGGCCGGAACCCGATACCTGCGCGACTTGATCAACCTGTTCCCCGGCCAGCTTGAACTGGCTTTGGCGGCCTACAACGCGGGCGAAGGCGCTGTGCAACGGGCTGGCAACAAAATTCCCAATTACCCCGAGACCCAAAATTACGTCAAAACCGTGCTGCAGCTCTACAACCACCTCAAGCCACCCGTGGCGGTGCTTGAGGCCCGCCGGTCTGCGGGCCGCGTCCGTATGGAGATGATGGGCGGCGCAGCCGGGCGCGGCAACATGGTGCCGCCCTTGACGGAGCAGCCCGCAGCCGCTGTGCTGCCGCCAGAACCCAAGGCCCGACAAAATTAAGAATCCCGCACACGCACAC
>RDZZ01000165.1 GCA_004293655.1 Polaromonas sp.
CCAAATGTTTTTTAGGATAGACCCGGTCCAGCCCGGTGCCCACCACGGCAATGGTCGCGCAGCTGCCTGGCGAATGACTCGCCCGCAGTGCTCCGTCATGGGCTGCACCATCTATACCCAGCGCAAGTCCTGACACCACACACAGGCCTGCGTCCCCAAAGGCTTTGGCAAACTGGCAGGCGTTGCCTTCACCTTGGGGCGTCGGGTTGCGGCTCCCCACGATAGCGATGTTGTTTGCTATTTTTTCTGTAGCAAATGGCGCCCGTTTTACATGCGCTCCCAGCATATAGAGCATCAAAGGCGGGTCTTCGATATCAAGCAAACTGGGCGGATAATCGGTGTCGCCCAGTGTCACCAGATGGTGGTTGTCTCCTGCAGCCAGCCAATCCAGTGTTGTCTGCAACTGGGCGGCCAGCTCTGGCGGCTCTGTATGAACAGCGCGGCTGAGTTTTTCAGATCCAAGCTGGCGCAGCGTTTGAGCACTTTGTTCAAAAATGGCCGGCGCAGAGCCAAAAGCGGCCAGCAGCCTGCGTGCGGTTTCGTTGCCAACGCCAGGCGTAAGTGCCAGGCGCAGCCAGGCTTTGAGTTCAGTGTGATCCACGATCAGGCCGTCAAATGAACACAGGCCGCTTGAAGTTTGACCTCAATTGGGATTGGCGAAATGATCTCCCACCTTCACGCCATCTGTGACTTGCAATACCAGGGCGTAAGACAAAGATTCAAAGGTCCGAAACACCATCAGCAAGCCATTGCGCTCATTGGGCAGCTTGATCTCTGGTTTGGCATCTTCTGTGCCGTCTTTCAGGCGCTGCCCGTCTTTGCGAATGGCCATGACATGGCCGCGCTCTAGCCCGTCTCGGCTGCCCCGATTCACAACAACCACCTGATTTTCTGCAGCAAAAGTCACTGCGCTGCCATAGACAGACACGATCTGACCCTCGACACGCACAGCAGGCGCGCGTGGAATGTAGCTCAGCAACTCCCGAGCCGGTTCGGGCAGCAAGCGGTCACCGACCCGCATTTCCTCCTTGGCCACCACGATATCAATGGTGGCAGGCACGATGTCAATACGGGGTTTGCCGTCTTTGTCGGTGCTCTGCAGCACGGTTTCGCTGCGAACCAGTTCGGCCTTGCCTAAAAACTGCGCCTCATAGCCCAGAGTTGCCTGCGTGGTGGGGTCTTTAAGCGGCGTGGCATTGCGAAACACGCGGTAGTCCAGCGGCTGTCCTTTGGCATCGCTCAGGGCTTTTCCACCACCTGCCACTTCGCCACGAGCATAAGCTCGGTCACCACGACTGAGTAACACGCGGCCTTCTTGCGTGGCCACGATTCGTGGCGCATTTGCAAACGTGGGACCATCAACAATCAATGGCTCTGCCAGAAAAGGCTCAATCAGGTTGGGTGCCAGCGTCGGGATGGAGCTGTCCGCCAGTGATTCATAACGCGTACGCGGCGACACCCGCACCGTCTGCGGTGGCTCATCAACGCCACCTGCGCTGGCTTGACGTGTGCGCAGCAAAGCGCGACCTTCAGACTTTTCGAGATACAACTGCTGACCAGGATAAATACGGTGCGGATTGCGGATATCTGGCAGATTCATGCCCCATAACTCCGGCCAGCGCCAGGGGCCTTTGAGAAACAGCCCTGAAATGGACCACAGCGTGTCACCGCGTTTGACGCTGTAACTGTCAGGTGCATTGGCTGCCAGCTCACCCACTGGGACACCATTTTGGGCCACTTCAGTGGCGGTGGTTTTCTGGTCTGCTGTGACGAGGAAATTCTGGGCCTGTACACCCAGCGGCAGTGTGATTGCTCCAAAAAGTGTCAGTGCTATTGAAATACGGCTGAGGTGACCAGAAATAAATTGCATCTTTGAGAGCCTGTTGGCTTGTTGGGCTGGCTTGCATGGTGGGGTGTTTGGACAGGACACAGACCATTCATGCTTTGACAAATGACAGACGATTTTGTACTTAAGCCCTTGATTAAGCAACGAATATGCGATTTGCTGCGCCCCTGCATACTTAAAAATCAAGAAAATTAGCGAAAATAGCGACACCTGACCAGCCACCCTTGCCTTATGCCCTCACTCAATATTCTCCGTTATCCCGATCCACGTCTGCATACCCTGGCCAAGCCCGTTGCAGTAGTCGATGCCCGAGTCAAAGAGCTGGTCAGTAGCATGCTGCAAACCATGTACGAAGCCGAAGGCATTGGCCTTGCAGCCACCCAGGTGAACGTACATGAGCGGGTGGTGGTGATCGACGTCAGTGAAGGCCGCGACAAGCCGCTGGTACTGATCAATCCCGAGATTGGATGGGCCAGCTCCGAGACAAAAATAAATGAAGAAGGCTGCCTTTCGGTGCCCGGCATCTATGACGGTGTGGAGCGGGCGGTAGCCATCAAGGTGACGGCGCTGGGCCTGGACGGCCAGCGTCATACTCACGAGGCCGATGGATTGCTGGCGGTGTGCATCCAGCATGAGATGGACCACTTGCAGGGCAAGGTGTTTGTCGAGTATTTGTCGCCCCTCAAGCGTAGCCGGATCAAGACCAAAATGATCAAGCAGTCTAAGAGCGACTAGACAGGCCATGCGCGTTATTTTTGCGGGCACGCCCGAGTTTGCCCGGGTGGCGCTGGCGAAATTGCACACAGCTGGGTTTGAAGTTCCGCTGGTATTGAGCCAGCCTGACCGCCCCGCCGGACGTGGCATGAAAATGCAGCAGTCCGCTGTCAAACAATGGGCGTTGGCTCAGCAAATTGCGGTGGTACAGCCCCGCAGCCTGCGCCTGGATGGCAAATACCCCGACGATGCCCGATGGGCCAGAAACGCCATTGAGGCAGCCCATGCAGATGTCATGGTGGTAGCCGCATATGGCTTGATCTTGCCACAGTGGGTGCTGGATGCACCACGGCTGGGTTGCTTGAATATCCATGCGTCATTGCTGCCGCGCTGGCGCGGTGCTGCACCGATTCACCGGGCGATTGAAGCAGGCGACAGCCACACCGGCGTGACCATCATGCAGATGGATGCCGGGCTGGATACTGGCGACATGTTGCTGGTCGAACAACTCGCCATTGAACCGCTGGACACCACAGAAACACTGCACGACAGACTCGCCGCGCTAGGCGGGCGACTGGTGGTTGACGCACTCAAAACGGCGGTCTGCGGCGGGCTCGACCGCACACCACAACCGTCAAAAGGTGTGATCTACGCCCACAAGATCGAAAAATCGGAAGCCGTGATTGACTGGACACAGCCTGCCGCTTTGATAGAGCGACGTATCAGGGCTTTTCAGCCATTTCCGGTCGCGGTCAGCACACTTGGCACAGAGCCGATCAAGTTTCGGGCTGCTCAGGTGCTGACGCTTGTGCCACCTCCTGGCGCTGTGCCTGGCGAAGTTTTGGCTGTGAGCGAGCAGGGCGTTGATATTTGCGCTGTAAATGGCGTGATCCGCGCTGTCAGGCTTCAAAAAGCGGGTGGCAAGCCCTTGAGTGTGGCTGATTTTTTGCATGGCTTCGAGATCCGTCCAGGCATGCGGTTTGATCAAACAGCCATGATCAAAGGAGGCCTGTAGCCATGAGCCAATTGCTCAAACACCCTGAGTTCCGGCGTGGCATGCAAGATATGTCTTCGGTTGCCGTGGGTATCTCTGCCTGGGGCCTCATGACCGGCGTGGCCATGATCAAGTCTGGCTTGAGTTTGATCGAGGCGGTATTGATGGGGGTACTGGTGTTTGCAGGCAGCTCGCAACTGGCCGCTATTCCACTGATTGCCTCTGCTGCGCCCATGTGGGTCATCCTGGCCACTTCTTTTTGTGTGAACCTGCGTTTTATGGTGTTTAGCGCACACCTTCGCCCCTACCTGATGCACCAGCCTTTGTGGCGACGTCTGATCAGCGGCTACTTGACAGCCGATCTGAACTACGTTTTGTTCACCACACGCTACCCCCATCCTGCAACAGATGCGGCCACAATTCGTGCCCAGGATGCCTACATGCTCGGCAATTGTGGTTTGGGCTGGCTAAGTTGGGTCAGCGCAAGTTTGCTGGGTATTGCCCTGGCCAACGCCATTCCCGCTGCATGGGGCTTGGGGTTTGCAGGTATTTTGGCGCTGGTGGGGGTCATGTGTTCGCTGGCTAGTAGCCGCATGAGGGTTGTGTCTGCAGGTGTGGCCGGAGCTGCTGCTGTGGCTGCATTTGCCTTGCCTTTGAAGCTCAATATCTTGGTGGCTATTGCAGCGGCAGTGGCTATTTGCCTGATGCTGGAGCGGCCTGCCCTGGACAAATCGGAGCACGTACGATGAGCGACACAAGTCTATGGACTGTGGTCACGATTGTAGGCATGGCCCTGATGACCATCTTGACACGCTGCTTTTTCTTCATTTCCAGTCAACCCTGGACTTTGCCAGCCTGGGCTCAGCGTGGACTGCACTACGCACCAATTGCCGCGCTGGCTTCTGTGATCTTGCCAGAAATTGTGATGAGCCAAGGCCATCTCGTGACAACCTGGAAAGACGCTCGACTGTTTGCTGCAGCCTCTGGAGCCGCCTGGTTTTACTGGCACAGGGGTGTACTGGGCACCATTGTGGCGGGTATGGCGGTGTATCTGCCGCTGCGTGTCGGTCTGGGGTGGTGAATGTGGCCCCCACGGTTGGGCACTGCGTGTCGCGCCCTGCCCCCCGAGGGGGCCGCTGCGCCTGTGGCCCGGCAAAGCCGGTTCCACGGCCCTGGCTGGTGAAGGCACTCGCCTCCACAGTTGCCAACTGCGTGTCGTGCCTTGCCCCCTCGATGGTGCCGATGCGCCTGTGGCTCGGCAAAGCCGGTTCCACGGCCCTGGCTGGTGGAGACATTCGTCTCCGCAGTTACTCACTTCGTGTTGCGCACTGCGGTCCCGGCTGGTGACAGGCCTCAGCCTACAATTTGCGCTCTCTAGCCATGTGGCCTGAACGATCTAACTTACACAGCCAAACATGAACCCCATCCGTTTTTCTGATCTGTGCGCCCAAGGCCTTGTCAAGGGCCAGCGTGTATTTATCCGTGCTGACCTGAATGTGCCACTGGACTCGCAGGGCAACATCACGGAAGACACGCGTATCCGGGCGTCAGTACCGTGCATTCAGATGGCGCTGGATGCCGGTGCTGCCGTCATGGTGACATCCCATCTAGGGCGGCCCACAGAGGGCGAGTTCCGGCCTGAAGATTCTTTGGCTTTGGTGGCGCAGCGCTTGGGTGAGATGATGAAACGCGATGTACCTCTGGTGTCGAACTGGGTAGATGGTGTCAGCGTCCAACCAGGTGAATTGGTGCTTCTTGAGAACTGTCGTCTCAATATGGGTGAGAAAAAAAATTCAGAAGCACTGGCCCGCAAATTGGCCGTCTTGTGCGACATATTTGTACATGACGCCTTTGGCACTGCACACCGCGCCGAAGCTTCTACCTATGGCATCGCTCAGTACGCCAAAACAGCCTGCGCCGGGCCATTGCTGGCAGCCGAGATGGATGCCATCTCTATTGCGCTGACCCATCCAGGCAGGCCGCTGGTAGCGATTGTGGCGGGCAGCAAGGTATCCACCAAGCTCACCATCCTGAAGGCGCTGGCCAGCAATGTTGACCAGCTGATTGTGGGCGGCGGTATCGCCAATACTTTCATGCTGGCCGCGGGCATCAATATCGGCAAAAGTCTGGCTGAGCGAGAGCTGCTGCCCGAAGCCAGAGCTGTGATGGATGCCATGCGTGCGCGGGGCGCTGAGGTGCCGATCCCAACCGATGTGGTGACAGCCAAAACTTTTTCAGCTGGCGCGCCCGCCACCGTCAAATACGCCAGTAATATTGAGGACGATGACCTCATTCTTGACATCGGTCCTGAGACGACCCACCGACTGGCCGCCCAGCTGAAACTCGCTGGCACCATTGTCTGGAATGGCCCGGTGGGCGTATTCGAGTTCGAGGCTTTTTCAAAAGGCACGGAAGGCATCGCCCGTGCGATTGCATCAAGTGCAGCTTTTTCTATTGCCGGCGGCGGAGACACCGTGGCGGCCATTGCCAAGTACGGCATTGAGCATCAGGTGGACTACATCTCGACCGGCGGTGGCGCTTTTCTGGAAGTGCTGGAGGGCAAGACCTTGCCAGCGTTTGAGATTCTACAGAAACGGGCAGCGAGTACGTAGCTGCGTGGCTGTAAGACTGCTTGCTGCACTGGAGTCTGGCAACAACCCGACTCCCAGGTCAGCTTGCTACCAACAGCTTTGCCACCAAGCTGCCTTGCAGCGCCATCCTGCGCCGAATGCCATAGCCTCGCCAGCGTTATACAGAGACTCCTAAAAAATGCTATCAAAAATAAGGGCTTATCAAATCAGCGGCGCAAAACTAGACTCTGACATCACCTCATAGTAAAAGGATTTACCATGTCAACTTCAAGAATTGGTCACTACATCAGTGGACAAGTCACCACGCCTGCCGCATCGCGTAGTCAGGACGTGTTCAACCCAGCCACTGGCGCTGTCTCCGGCCAGGTGCTGCTGGCCAGCACAACGGATGTGGACTTGGCTGTCGCGTCTGCACAAGCGGCTTTCCCGGCTTGGAGCGACCTGCCGCCGCTGCGCCGGGCGCGCGTCATGTTCAAGTTTTTAGAGCTGCTCAATGCCCACAAAGACAGACTCGCCCACATGATTACCGCCGAGCACGGCAAGGTGTTCACCGACGCGCAAGGCGAAGTCTCGCGTGGCATTGATATTGTGGAGTTTGCCTGCGGTATGCCGCAGCTGCTCAAGGGCGATTTCACCGATCAGGTGAGCACGGGCATCGATAACTGGACACTGCGCCAGCCACTAGGTGTTGTGGCAGGTATCACACCGTTCAACTTTCCGGTCATGGTGCCGATGTGGATGTTTCCAGTCGCGCTGGCAGCGGGCAACTGCTTTGTGCTCAAACCCAGTCCGATTGATCCCAGTGCCAGTTTGTTCATGGCTGACTTACTCAAGCAAGCTGGTCTGCCAGATGGTGTGTTCAATGTTGTACAGGGTGACAAGGAGGCCGTCGATGCTCTGCTGGTGCATCCGGACGTCAAGGCAGTGTCGTTCGTTGGCTCCACGCCGATTGCCAACTACATCTATGAGACGGGCGCGCACCACGGCAAGCGTGTGCAGGCTCTGGGCGGTGCCAAAAACCACATGGTGGTGATGCCTGATGCGGATCTGGAGCAAGCCGTTGATGCATTGATTGGTGCGGGCTACGGCTCGGCAGGGGAGCGTTGCATGGCGATTTCGGTGGCCGTGCTGGTCGGTGACGTGGCCGAGCGCCTGCTGCCGATGCTGACCGCCCGCGCCAAGACGCTGGTGATTAAAAACGGCATCAACCTGGATGCCGAAATGGGGCCCATCGTGACCAGCATTGCGCACAAACGCATCACCGGCTACATCGACCTGGGTGTGGAAGAAGGCGCAAAGCTGCTGGTGGATGGACGCACCTTTACCGGCAAAGATGCAGGCGAGGGCTGCGAGGCCGGCTTCTGGATGGGCGGCACACTGTTTGACCATGTCACGGCCGACATGCGTATTTACAAAGAAGAGATCTTCGGCCCGGTACTCGGTTGCGTGCGTGTCAAGGATTTGAAGGAAGCGGTTGACCTCATCAATGCCCACGAGTTTGGAAACGGTGTGAGCTGCTTTACCCGTGACGGAAACGTAGCGCGTGAATTCAGCCGACGTATTCAGGTCGGTATGGTTGGTATCAATGTGCCGATTCCAGTGCCCATGGCCTGGCACGGCTTTGGCGGCTGGAAGAAAAGCCTGTTTGGCGATATGCATGCCTATGGCGAAGAAGGCGTGCGGTTCTACACCCGGCAAAAGTCCATCATGCAGCGTTGGCCTGAAAGCATAGGCAAGGGCGCGGAATTCGTCATGCCTACGGCCAAATAAAGCCGCCAGCGGGTATCCCCGCTGGGCTGGCTCCTCTAATCAGCGTAAAAAGTATGGATTACCCAGACATGCGCTGGAAAAAACTCATGTAAGCTAGCTGACAGATTAAAAATAGCTGTCGCCAGCTCATGTTGAGCAGCCAGTCAACCAAAAACACCTGAGGAGAAACCCATGCTGATTGGGGTACCTGCCGAAATCATGGATGGCGAAACGCGCGTTGCCATCACGCCTGAAACCGCCAAAAAGCTCAAAGCCCAAGGTCACACGATTCGCATCCAGTCGGGTGCTGGCGTTGCGGCCAGTGTGCCTGACGAGGCCTACGTGGCTGCAGGTGCCGAAATCACCGATGCTGCAGGCGCTTATGCCGCAGACATTGTGCTCAAGGTGCGCTGCCCGCTGGATATTGAAGTCCCACATATTAAATCTGGGGGTGTACTGATCGGTATGCTGAACCCGTTTGATACAGCAGGCTTGCAGCGACTGGCTGCCGCCCAGCTCACTTCGTTTGCGCTTGAGGCTGCACCCCGTACCAGCCGTGCGCAAAGCATGGACGTGCTGTCGTCGCAGGCCAACATCGCAGGCTACAAGGCCGTGATGATGGCCGCCGACGCCTACCAGCGCTTCATGCCCATGCTGATGACTGCAGCGGGCACCGTCAAAGCTGCCCGCGTGGTGATTCTGGGTGTTGGTGTGGCGGGCCTGCAGGCCATTGCCACTGCTAAGCGCCTGGGCGCTGTGATTGAAGCCAGCGATGTGCGCCCCAGCGTGAAGGAACAAGTGGAGTCGTTAGGTGCCAAGTTCATTGACGTGCCCTATGAAACTGACGAAGAGCGCGAAGCCGCTGTCGGCGTCGGCGGCTATGCCCGCCCCATGCCGCACAGTTGGCTGGCACGACAAAAGGACGAGGTGGCCAAGCGCGTCGCCAACGCAGACATCGTGATCACCACCGCACTCATTCCGGGCCGCGCCGCACCCGTGCTGGTGACCGAAGGTATGGTCAAGGCCATGAAACCCGGCAGCGTGATTGTCGATCTTGCCGCTCCGCAAGGCGGTAACTGCCCACTGACTGAGCCTGGCAAAACGGTGGTCAAACACGGCGTGACACTGATTGGTGAAACCAATATCGCTTCGCTGGTGGCGGCAGATGCAAGCGCGCTGTACGCACGCAATCTGCTCGACTTTTTAAAGCTGATCATTACCAAAGAAGGCGCTTTGAACATCGACATGACCGACGACATCGTGGCGGCTTGCCTGATGACACAGGGCGGCGACGTCAAACGCAAATAACTCATTGCTTTGTTAATTTAACCGCATCGTCTGGAGAAGCTCATGGAAGCCGTTTCACCCACCATTCTCAACCTGATTATTTTTGTACTTGCCATCTACGTGGGCTACCACGTGGTGTGGACCGTCACGCCTGCCTTGCACACGCCGCTGATGGCCGTGACCAACGCCATTTCCGCCATTGTCATTGTGGGTGCCATGCTGGCGGCTGCACTGACCGAGACCCCGCTGGGTAAAACCATGGGCGTGCTGGCGGTA
>RDZZ01000166.1 GCA_004293655.1 Polaromonas sp.
GGCTAGCGCTCAGGGGCTGACCGACTGGGCCGAGCGCCACACTGCAATCAGCTGGTGCAGGGCTTGCGCGTCGGTGCTGGTCTTGAGTTGCTCGCGCAGCACGCTGTCGCTGAGCAGCTCGGCAATTTCTGAGAGGATTTCAAGATGCTTTTGGGTCGCCGCTTCAGGCACCAGCAAAAAAATCAGCAGCATCACGGCCTGCTCGTCAGGCGCATCAAAGCCAATCGGCACCTGCAGTTGAAACACCGCCGCCATGGGCGATTTCAGGCCCTTGATGCGGCCATGGGGAATGGCCACGCCGTGCCCCAGCCCGGTCGAGCCCAGTCGCTCCCGGGCAAACAAGCTGTCAGTGATCAATGCGCGATTGAGGCCGTGCTGGTTTTCAAACAGCAACCCAGCCTCTTCAAAGGCACGTTTTTTACTGGTGGCTTCAACGCTGACCAGGACTTGGGCGGGGGGCAGGATTTGTGAGAGGCGATTCATAGCGGTCATGTAGTCAGCAAATTATGCACTTGACGACGGCGGCGGCTGCAGCAACAGCACAGGGAGGCCATAAAAAAGCCGCCGGTAGTCCGGCGGCTGCTGGCAACAGGTAGCGCGTGACCTGTTGCAAATGCGGCTTTCAAGCGTAAAACGAGTCCTGCCGCTTGGGCGTTTCGTGGTGATGCTCTTGCATTTTGGTTTTGTGGCGGCCTACCTGACGGTCCAGTTTGTCCGTCAGCTCATCGACTGCAGCGTACAAATCAGCGTGCGAGCTTTCAGCGAAAATATCTCGGCCCTTGACGTGTACGTTGCATTCAGCGCGCTGACGCAATTCTTTTTCTTTCATGTTGTCCACTGTCAACAGCACTTTGACATCGACAACCTGGTCAAAATGCCGGGTGATTCGATCGAGCTTGCTGGTCACATAGCCGCGCAGGGCAGGGGTGACTTCAAGATGGTGGCCGCTGATTGTCAGATTCATAAAGACTCCTCTTTCAAAACTTCTCGAACGGTTCTAAGGCTAGAACGGGGGTTGAAAAAACCACTTGCCCGGAAAGCTGCAAGTGGCGGCGGGACAACTCTCCTGGATTTACTATGCACCCGATCTGGCAGAAATGCAATCTTGCAGCGCACCAAAAATAAAAGTTTTTGTAAAGCGCAGCGCGACTGGCCTCTGTCAGCGGTTGTACACAGCCAATGCGCCAAGCACCAAGCACCAAGCACCAAGCACCAAGCACCAAGCACCAAGGAGTTTGCAGCGCTGCCCTCACTACCTCCGCTGCCCCCGCCTGTACCCGGCGCTGCGCGCTGTGCAGACCCCTGAACCGACAGGCCCCCGTCATGCTCAATATTTTCACGCTCGCCAATGGTCGGCTCTTTCAAGAAGAGATCGAGTCGCTCGAAGAGCTCTCCAAGTTTCAGCCGATCTGGGTCGATCTGGAGTCCCCCACGCTTGAAGAAAAACGCTGGATCAAGCAGTACTACGGCTTGTCGATTCCTGAAGACGCGATGGACGAAGACATCGAGGAGTCTGCCCGCTTTTACGAAGAAGACAACGGCGAGCTGCACATCCGCTCTGACTTCCTGATCGCTGATGACGAAGAGCCGCGCACCGTCAGGGTGGCTTTCATTTTGAACCTTGTCAACGACAACCTAAAAAGCAAGGGGGTGCTGTTTTCAATCCATGATGAGGACGTGCCGGTCTTCCGGTTGCTGAGAATGCGCGCCCGTCGTGCGCCCGGCCTGATTGAGGACGCCCGGGAGGTGCTGCTCAAGCTGTTTGATGCAGATGCCGAATACTCGGCTGACACGCTCGAAGGCATTTATATCGACTTGGAGAAAGTCAGCACCAAGGTGCTGGCAGGCAACATGACGGACGAGCTGGCCGGGGAGGTGTTGGGTGCGATTGCGCGGCACGAAGACATGAGCGGCCGCATCCGCCGCAACATGATGGACACCCGGCGCGCGCTGAGCTTCATGATGCGCAGCAAAATACTGAGCGCCGACCAGTTTGAGGAAGCCCGGCAGATTTTGCGCGACATTGACTCGCTGGACTCGCACACCGCCTTTCTCTTTGACAAAATCAACTTTCTGATGGACACCACGGTCGGTTTTATCAACATCAACCAGAACAAGATCATCAAGATTTTTTCAGTCGCCAGCGTGGCGCTGCTGCCCCCGACGCTGATTGCCAGCGTTTACGGCATGAACCTGAAGTTCCCCGAGCTGGAGGCATTGGGGGCGCTGGGCTATCCCTACACGGTTGGCCTGATGGTGGCCAGCGCACTGGTGCCAATGTGGTACTTCAGACGGCGCGGCTGGCTGAAATAGTGATAAAAAAAGACTCTACGGCAATGTACGTATGGTTTTTATGCTATTTAATTCATAGCAAAAGTAATAGTTTTTCGATCACCAAACGGGCATATCGGCTGGCGACCTGCTCCACAAACGTCGCAAAATCGACAGGGGCATTGTCATCGGCCCGGTCTGAAATGGTGCGAACAGCAGCAAACGCAACCCCGTAGTCACTGCACACCTGCGCTACAGCGGCACACTCCATCTCAACGGCCAAAATCTCATGGCCTGCACCGGCCAGGCTCTCTCGCAATGCCCCGGACTCACGTGCTGCTGACACAAAGCGGTCACCACTGGCGATCAGGCCCTGGTGCAGCTTGGCGCCAAACACCGTGGGGTTGCTGGCTAACGCTGCGCTGGCGGCTTGACACAGCAAGGCTGTCAACGCCGCGTCACTTGCAAACGTGGTTTGACCATACAACGGCACTTCGTAGCGGGGAAAAAGCGGTGATGCATTCATGTCATGCTGAACAAACCCGGTGGCCACCACCACATCACCCACATTCACCCCTGTGCCCAGTCCACCAGCGACACCGACAAAAATGATGCGGCCTGCGCCAAAGCGCTCAATCAACGCCGCGCTGGTGATGGCAGCCGAGACCTTGCCAATTTTTGCGATGGCCAGCACAACAGGCTGACCGTGCAAGTTGCCCAGCCAAAAAGTCCGCCCTGCATGCTGGACTTTTTGCGGTTGCTGTAAAAGCTCGATCAGGCCCCGTTGCTCTTGGTCAAGTGCGCTGAGTATGGCGGTAGGTTGCATGGTTTGATTTTGCCCACAAAAAAGGGCAGCTCGCGCCGCCCTTGTGCTCGACTGTTGAGTCGTCTATTTCTTGTCGCGCAATTCGCGACGCAGTATTTTACCGACGGGGGTTTTCGGCAGCTCGGCGCGGAACTCCACCACCTTCGGTTGCTTGTAACCCGTGAGATTTTCCTTGCAGTAAGCGCGTACCTGCGCTTCCGTCAGATCAGGGCTCTTCTTGACAATGACCAGTTTGACGGCTTCGCCTGACTTTTCATCGGCCACACCTACACAAGCGCACTCCATGACACCGTCGAGCTTGCCGACCACGTCTTCAATCTCGTTCGGATACACATTAAAGCCGCTGACCAGAATCATGTCTTTCTTGCGGTCCACGATTTTGAAGAAGCCGTTGTTGTCCAGAATACCGACGTCACCGGACTTGAAGTAGCCATCTGGCGTCATGACCTTGGCAGTCTCGTCCGGGCGCTGCCAGTAACCGGCCATGACCTGCGGGCCCTTGATGGCGATCTCGCCTGGCTGACCGTGCGGTACTTCGTGACCATCGTCATCGAGCAGCTTGAAATACGTGCCGGGAATCGGCACACCAATGGTGCCAGTGAACGCTTTGCTGTTGGTTGGGTTGCAGCTGGCTGAAGGCGAGGTCTCGCTCAGGCCATAACCTTCGCAAATCGGGCAGCCGGTTTTCTCCAGCCACAGCTTGGCCACAGCGCTGGTCACGGCCATGCCGCCACCGAGCGAAATCTTCAGGTGCGACCAGTCCACGGTGTTGAAGTCAGGGTGATTGGCCAGGCCGTTGAACAGCGTGTTGACCGCTGGAAAGCTGTTGATCTTGTGCTTGGCCAGCTCTTTGAGCACAGCAGGCAAGTCACGCGGGTTGGGAATCAGGATGTTTTTGCCGCCAGTGCGCATGCCCAGCATCATGTTCACGGTAAAAGCGAAGATGTGATAAAGCGGCAGTGCGCACACATAAACAGGTTGCACACCTGCCTGCATGCTGGACATGGCTGGCGTGTTCCAGGCTTCGGACTGCAGCACATTGGCAATCACATTTCGGTGCAGCAGAACCGCGCCTTTGGAGACACCCGTGGTGCCCCCTGTGTACTGCAGAACCGCTACATCGTCAGGCTTTAACTCAGGTTTTTTAAGCGTGGCGCGGGTTCCACGGGCCACGGCATCATTAAAGCGCACAGCACCGGGCAGCGAGAATGCAGGCACCATCTTCTTGACGTTACGCACCACGTAGTTAACCAGGGCGCCCTTGAGCATGCCAAGCTGGTCACCCATGGCACACAGCACCACGTTTTTGACAGGCGTGCTGGCAATGCACTGCTCTAAGGTGTTGGCAAAGTTCTCGATGATGACAATCACTTTGGCACCCGAATCTTTAAGCTGGTGCTCCAGCTCGCGCGGCGTGTACAGCGGGTTGACGTTGACCACCACATAGCCTGCCCGCAAAATGGCCGCTACGGTAATCGGGTACTGCGGCACGTTGGGCATCATGATTGCCACGCGGTCGCCTTTGGCCAGACCCAGGCTCTGCAAGTAAGCACCAAAAGCCACTGACAGACCATCGGTCTGACTGAAGGTAAGCTCTTTGCCCATGAAACTGTAGGCGACCTTGTCACCATTTTTCTTGAAGCTTTCCTCCATCAGCCCCACCAGCGATGAATACTGCGAAGTATTAATGTCTGTCGGAACGCCTGGGGGATAGGCCTTGAGCCAAGGGCGATCAAGTGTTGCTACGGTCATGCTTGTCTTCTCCAATGTGGTTATTACTTACAAACCTGGATTCTCAAGGCTGGCTCCGTCTGTGGCTACTGCGTTTTCCCTAGGTGAGCCCAGAATTTGAAGAGAGATGCCTCTAACGAAGGCTTGAAGAGCAAAATGCGAAACCAGCCGGTGTTGTACGCCTTAACGTGCGAGAGGCCGGTGTATTCCAACAACCAGAGCCAGTGAGTTCTGGATTAAACCGTACGAAGAAAGCCGAGATTGGCAGGATAGTCTGGCCGACCAGCCGCCTCACCAAAGTTCCGCAAGTTAGGCAGCACATCGCCCAACTCGGCAGGTGCAACCCCAAACCATTGCGCCAATGTCGCAGCGTACTGATCTACTGATGTTGTCGGCAGCAGCCGGCCCTGCCCTACGTGCCACTGGTCGTCAGGGGCGCTGGTGCTGCCAATACTGATGGGCGGCGGTGTGCCGTAGAAGCTTTTTCCATTGACGGCGCCGCCCATGACCAGGTGGTGTCCACCCCAGCCGTGGTCAGACCCGTCGCCGTTGGATGTCAATGTGCGCCCAAAGTCTGATGCCGTAAAGCTCGTGACGCTGCTCGCAACACCTAACTCGACCGTTGCGCTGTAAAAAGCGCTCATGGCTTCGCTGACTTGCTGCATCAGCGCGGGCTGCTTGGAGGCCAGGCTATCGTGCAAGTCAAAGCCACCCAACTGCACCATAAACACTTGGCGTTTATTTCCCAGGGTGCTGCGGGCACCGATCAACTGGGCCACTGCCCTGAGCTGCCCTGCCAGAGAGTTACCTGCCGGGAAAGCGGTTTTCAAGGTCACGCCAGCGATGCCACTGCTGACCTGGGCTTCAGCGGCAAGGGCGCGGCGGGTAACCCTGTTGTATTCGTTTTCCAGAATGTGGCTACTCGACTGTTGAATCAATTCAGCAAACGCACTGCGCATGGCGGGTTCGTAGAAAAATTTATCTTTCATCGATTTGACGCTGACCGCACCCGATGGGCTGCACTGGTATTGCAGAGCCTGGTCGCCCGCCAGATAGACGCTGTTGCCCGCAAGCGAGATACAAGTGAACAACGCGTTGGTATTGCCCGACAAGGCCAAATCGCCAATATTGCCACCCCACCCAATCGTGGAGCCTTCGGCAGAAGAGGACTGCCACACAGACTGCTGGTCGTTGTGTGAAAACAACTTGGGTGGAACCGGATATTTTGTGGTGTTGTTACTGAAGTACTGGGTTTTAGTCAGAGGCACCACTAGCGGGCCCACATTCAACATGACCGCCGCTGCACCGTTGTTGAACAGTTTGGCCAAGCCTGACATGGATGGGTGTAGCGCGTATTCACGGCCCTGCGCCAGCGCTGTCTGGGGCTGCAATACAGTAGCGGCCAATGATGCCTTGGGCAACACAATCCCTGCAGCACTGCCCGCTCCAGCCGCGCGAATCGTACTGTACTTACCGTAATTAACATCGTCGTAGGCCAGCACGGTGTTGGCGTAGTCATTGCCACCCAGCAAAAAAATACAAACCAGTGCCTTGTAGTCAGTAGCACTAAAGGCTGCGGCCTCGCTCATGGCTGCCAGACTCATTGCAAATGGTGCGGCGGTGCCAGCTACAGCCAGATGCCCAGAGCGTTTTAGAAAGGCGCGCCGTGTGTGTTTTTCAGGGTTGAGAAAATGCATTGCCAGCTCCCAGTGGGCTCATCAATCAGTGAGTTTGAATTATTTTTGTACCAGATACTCCGCACAGCACATCACGAACATAATGGCGCGCGCCACGTGTATCCGCTTGAAATCCGCCGATGAGTTAACAGTGAGCTTGTCTGTGGCCAGAGCTTTGACAATAAACTGTATGGTGGCGGGTGACAGCTGGTCAGCACAGAGCAGCAGGTTTAGCCGCTTGACCAGTGCCTGTGTGTCGTGCGCTATGGCCAGCTCCACACTGTAGTCTGGCACCAACACGGGCACATAAACTATTGCATTGATCTGATCGGGTGTACGTGTGACGACATGAGGCAAGGTCGGATCTGCGCTGACATACCCGTTGTAGACGATGTTTTGCAAGTAGTTGATGTACGAGCTGGTAGTGCTTTCGTTGACAATTTGAAACTCTGGCGCGGTCGCCTTGCTGGTTGCCAGTGCAGTAGAGGGAGGCACATAACCGGGCCTGAAAAAATTAAATACAGAAGGGGCCTGCAATGGGCTTTGAGCCAGTGAGTCCTGCGCCTGGTTAGCGTTGATGGCGTTGAATACTTTCCAATTGCCATAGACCGACCTGAGCTTGAAAGTACGAGCCCATTGCGCAATTCGGACCATGGGTTCGCGCAGCTTGCCAAACTCTGGTGAAGCCAGGCCGGCTAGACCACGGGCTTCGCTGTCAAGCAAAATAGTTCTGAACATATGCCCCAAGTCGCCACGCACGCCCTGGGGGTTACTGTTGAAAGCGCTGGCCACCCGCGCCACGTACGCCGCACTGGGATTGCTGGTGACCAGCCGCTGAATCATCTGGCGACCCAGAAAGGGCCCCACATTGGGGTGGTTAAACAAGGTATCGAGCGCGGTCTTCAAAGAATCTTGCCCTGAAGTGTTAGCAGGTATGGTCACACCCAAAAAACTCTTTTGTAGCGGTGAATGTTGCCCTGCATCGAGCACCATGGGAATGCGGGCCGTCTCGACGTGCTCTAACTTGTTGTTTGGCGGTTTTGGGCTGACACTTTTTGGAAGCGTTGTGATGGTGTTGTAGCCAGTGAACACGCGCGCGAGGTTACTGACATCTGCCTGGGTATAACTGTCTAGCGGCTGGCCTGTACTGCTTAATTTGGCGGTCCCATCTAGATTGAGTTGGTTCAGACCAATCGAGAACAATTGCATCACTTCACGTGCATAGTTTTCGTCAGGCAGACGACCGGAGATGGGGTCTTCCTTGCGGTTACCCCGAGTGTTTAGATAAGCGCCCATTGCTGGACTCAGAGTGATCTGTTCCAGCAAAGTGCGGTAATTGCCAAAAGCGTTGGCGCAAAGAATATCCCAGTGATTGGCAATACAAAAACTCGGCCAGTCGATGCCGCTGAGATTATTCAGGGAAATAACGAAAATCTCTGACAAGGCGAGTGCCGCCCGCTGGCGCACAGCATCTGGTGCCCCCATGATCTGATACCAACCTGCAAAATCACCGGGATACTGTGCAAAAACATACTCATTGATGTCTACAACCGAATAACCTTGCGCTACCAGCCAGTCCCAGGCCGACTGTGAACGCGCCAGTGCATGCTGCTCTTGTAGCCAGAGCGCAAAGCCTTTTTGTTGAACAGACGCTATCTCTGCATCCGAGCTGGAGAATTGAGCCTGGAGCAGAAAACGCGCAGCCTCTTGCTCCGTGATTTTGGTAACAGGCCCTGACGCTGCTATTTGATCGGCAAAGTCAGCCAGCATGCCCACAGTCACCACCTTGTTGCCAGTCGGCGGCCCCAATACCAGTACATCAGAGCCCAATACACCGACGTAATTACCAGTTTGGGGATAAAAACGATAGGCCAGCGCTCCCGAGACTTGGGTGGTTGACCGTCCCGGGAAATGAACTGAAAAGGCGTTTTCAGCCCAATTCATGAATTCGTCAGCAGTAGGCGGCACGGGTACTGCCCTGCCTGACTGGGCCATTGCAGCGGGCCGAGGAGAGCCCAACAAGGGCTGGTAAGCCGCTGCTGTGCCGTCAACGCTGCTCATCCCGCTTGGGGCACCGCCACCACATGCCGCCAGCATGGCTACCGACGCCAGACTCAGAGACTTGAGGGAATTTACGCCCACCAAAACCGCACTCTCTGGTGCGTCACTTGTGGGTAAGTATTGATGAGTTGCTGCAGACCCACTTGCACATCCAGTTTCAACCATGTTTGTGCTCAAAAAATTTTTCTGAGCTGAATGTATTTTCATGATGTCAACTTTTTCTGCAACACGTTGATGTGGGTGGTTCTTACGGGGCTTTGTTGTGTAAGAGCAGCTCTACGTGGTATTTTCAGGACCCTACTCAATCGCCTTGCCCATGTCCTCAATGATCTTCTTCGCATCACCAAACACCATCATGGTTTTATCCATGTAGAACAGCTCATTGTCCAGACCCGCATAGCCTGCGGCCATGGAGCGCTTGTTGACGATGACCGTCTTGGCCTTGTAGGCTTCCAGAATCGGCATGCCGTAAATGGCACTACCCTTGACATGTGCGGCGGGGTTGACCACGTCGTTTGCTCCCAGAATGATGGCCACGTCAGCCTGGCCAAACTCAGCGTTGATGTCTTCCATTTCATGGACTTGGTCGTAGGGCACCTCGGCCTCGGCCAGCAGCACGTTCATGTGGCCTGGCATACGGCCCGCTACTGGGTGAATTGCGTACTTGACGGTAATGCCCTTGTCGGTGAGTTTTTGCGCCAGCTCCTTGACTGAGTGCTGCGCACGCGCCACAGCCAGACCATAACCCGGTACGATGATGACGGTTTCGGCATTGCCCAAAATAAAGGCGGCATCGTCGGCAGAACCGGATTTCACAGGTCGCTGCTCTTTGCTGCCCGTCGCTGCAGTGGCCGCTTCGCCACCAAATCCGCCCAGAATGACGTTGAAAAACGAGCGGTTCATGGCCTTGCACATGATGTAGGACAAGATGGCGCCGGACGAGCCCACCAGTGAACCGGCAATGATCAGCATTGAGTTATTCAAGCTAAAACCAATACCCGCTGCAGCCCAGCCCGAATAGCTGTTGAGCATGGACACCACCACCGGCATGTCGGCACCACCGATAGGAATGATGATGAGCACACCCATCACAAAGGCCAACGCCAGCATGACAAAAAACGCGTTCCAGTTACCGGTGAAACTAAACACCAGGCCCAAACCCAACATGATCAAGCCTAGCACCAGGTTCAGCATGTGCTGGCCTGAAAACGTAACCGGCGCGCCCTGAAACAGCCTGAACTTGTACTTGCCACTGAGTTTGCCGAACGCAATGACCGAGCCGCTGAAAGTTATCGCGCCAATCGCAGCGCCTAAAAACAGCTCCAGCCGGTTACCAAACGGAATCGGCATGCCTTTGGCTGAAATACCGAAAGCGTAAGGCTCGGCGACAGCGGCCACGGCAATAAACACTGCTGCCAGACCAATCATGGAATGCATGAAAGCCACCAGCTCGGGCATTTTGGTCATCTCGACGCGCTTGGCCATCAGCGTACCGGCAGCACCGCCCACCACCAGCGCACCCAGCACATAAACCATGCCCTGGGCTTTACCACCAGCCGTTTCAATAATCAGCGCACCGGTGGTCAGCACGGCAATCGTCATACCGACCATGCCAAACAGGTTACCGCGCAACGATGTCGTGGGGTGACTTAGGCCCTTGAGCGCCTGGATGAAAAAAACAGAAGCTACCAAATACAGCAGCGTGACGATGTTCATGCTCATTTGGCTGCTCCTTCAGCTTGCGGGGCGACTTTCTTTTCTTTTTTACGAAACATCTCCAGCATCCGACGCGTGACTAGAAAGCCGCCGAAAACATTCACGGCGGCCAACGCTACCGCCAGCACGCCCATGGTTTTACCCAGCGGGGTCTCGGTCAGTGCAGCCGCCAGCATGGCACCCACAATGACAATGGCGGAAATGGCGTTGGTCAC
>RDZZ01000167.1 GCA_004293655.1 Polaromonas sp.
ATAGCTATCAAATAAATAGCATCCCCGAACAATGTCTGCCTCTGAGCCGGGCCGCAAGTCAGGTTGGGCGTAGTTCTCGTTCATCATCGTGACGTAGTAAAAAACGTCACGTTGCTCAACCATCATCTCGCGCATGCCGCAGTCAATGATGACGGCCAGCTCGCAGGCAAAGGCTGGGTCGTAGGCTTTGCAGTTGGGGATGGTGGCCGCGATCAGGTGGCTGGTGCCGTCCTGGTGCTGCAGGCCCTCGCCGCTCAGGGTAGTGCGGCCCGATGTGGCCCCCAGCGCGATCAGGTGGCTGGTGCCGTCCTGGTGCTGCAGGCCCTCGCCGCTCAGGGTAGTGCGGCCCGATGTGGCCCCCAGCAAAAAGCCGCGCGCCCGCTGGTCAGCGGCTGCCCAGATCTGGTCGCCCACCCTTTGATACCCAAACATGGAGTAGTAGATATAAAACGGCAGCATCGCCAGGCCATGCACGCTGTAGCTGGTGGCCGCAGCCGTCCAGCTGGCCAGGGCACCGGCTTCGCTGATGCCCTCTTCCAGAATTTGCCCGTCCATCGCTTCGCGGTAACTCAGCACCGATCCAATGTCTTCAGGCGCATAGCGCTGGCCCACGCTGGAGTAAATGCCCACCTGCTTGAACAAATTAGCCATGCCAAAGGTGCGCGCTTCGTCAGCCACGATAGGCACGATTTTTGGACCCAGCGCCGTGTCTTTCAAGAGACCGCCCAGCATGCGCACAAAGGCCATGGTGGTGCTCATTTCCTTGCCGTCGGCCTGGAGTGCAAAACCGGCATACCCGTTCAAGGCGGGTATCGCTACTGTGTCGGCTGTGGTTTCACGCTTTGGCAAATACCCGCCCAGCGCTGTGCGCCTGGCATGCATGTACTGCATTTCGGAGCTGTTGTCCGCTGGCTTGTAAAAAGCGATGTTTCTGGCTTGCTCGTCACTCAGAGGCAAGTTGAAGCGGTTTCTAAAACCAATCAGATCAGTTTCGTCAAACTTCTTTTGCGAATGCGTGGTCATCTTGCCCTGGCCCGCGCTGCCCATGCCGTAGCCTTTTTTGGTGTGCGCCAAAATCACGGTGGGTTGGCCCTGGTGCGCTGCAGCGGCTGCGTAGGCGGCGTGGATCTTGACCAGGTCATGACCACCGCGCTTGAGGCGGTCAATCTGCTCGTCGGTCATGCCTTGGGCCAGCCGGGCGAGTTCCGGGTTCTGGCCGAAAAAGGTGTCGCGATTAAAGCGCCCGTCTTTGGCGGCAAAAGTCTGCATCTGGCCATCTACCGTATTGGCAAAGGCCTTGGCCAGTGCGCCAGTGGTGTCGCGTGCAAATAGCCCGTCCCAGTCGCTGCCCCAAACCAGTTTGATGACGTTCCAGCCAGCACCGGCAAACAGCTTTTCAAGCTCGTCAATGATGCGGCCATTGCCGCGCACCGGGCCGTCGAGCCGCTGCAGGTTGCAGTTGACGACCCAGACCAGGTTGTCCAGGCCTTCACGCGCAGCCAGCGTGAGGGCACTCATGGATTCAGGCTCGTCCATCTCACCGTCGCCGAACACGCCCCAGACTTTTCTGCCGTTGCAGTTGAGCAACCTGCGGTGCGTCAGGTAGCGCATGAAGCGCGCGTGGTAAATCGAGCTGATGGGGCCAATGCCCATCGAGCCGGTGGGGAACTGCCAGAAGTCCGGCATCAAATATGGGTGCGGGTAGCTGCACAGGCCCTGGGCACCGCTGCTAAGCGCCGTCAACTCTTGCCTGTAATGCTTCAGGTCTGCTTCGCTCAGGCGGCCCTCCAGGTAGGCCCGTGCATACACGCCGGGCGCGCTGTGCGGCTGAAAAAACACCAGGTCACCCCGGTGCTGGCCATCGCCCAGCCCTACGCGGGCCTTGAAGAAGTGGTTGAAGCCGGTCTCAAACAAATCAGCCGCACTGGCATAACTGGCAATGTGCCCGCCCAGCTCGCTGGAGCCGCCCGACTCGGCCTGGTTGGCCCGCACCACCATGGCCAGCGCGTTCCAGCGCATCAGGGACGCCAGCCGCTCTTCCATGGCGAGATCGCCGGGGAACACGGGTTGCTCGTCCACGGCAATGGTGTTGAGGTAAGGCGTACACAGCTCGGGCTGCCAGCCAATGCGGTGGACTCTGGCCAGGCGGCTGAGCGCTTCAAGCATGTGGCGGGCGCGGGCCGGGCCTTGGCTTGCGCGGAGTGCTTCAAACGCCTCGCGCCATTCGGCGGTTTCTTGTGGGTCAGGGTCAACCAGGCTCAGGTCGGCAACTAAAAGGTGGTGGGGTGGGGTGTCGTTCATGGCGGACTCTACTGTACGCAGGTTTACGCCAAAGGTGTTGCTTCAATAGGTGATGCCCAGGCTGTTTGACGGCATAAAATGCTTTGATAACAAACTTTTTTAGCGTATGAAACTTGATTCTGTCGATTTGAAGATTCTTGACGCACTGCAGCGCGACGGCTCGCTGTCCAACGTCGAGCTGGCCAGGCGCGTGCATTTGAGCCCGTCGCCGTGCCTGGCCAGAGTCAAGGCGCTGGAGGCAGCCAAGGTCATTGACCGTTATGTGGCCATTGCCAGCGCTGCGGCACTGGGGCTGGGGCTGAGTGTGTTTATCTCGATCAGCCTGCGCTCGCAAAACAAGGAAGCCTTGGGCGAGTTCGAGCGCCGCATCATTGAGCACGACGAAGTGATGGAGTGCTATTTGATGACCGGCGACAGCGACTATCTGATTCGGGTGGCAGTCGCTGATATCGGCGCGCTGGAGAAGTTCATCCTGGAGCAGCTCACGCCGATTCCGGGGATTGAAAAAATCCGCTCCAGCTTTGCCTTGAAGCAGGTGCGTTACAAAACCGCCCTGCCGCTGCCTGTGCTTCAAGCAAGGTCTGCTGGTTCATGAGCAGTGCGTCAGCGCTGAGGCCAGGTCGTCGATCAGGTCACCCGCGTTTTCCAGACCGACAGACACGCGCAGCAAGCCTTGGGGCGTTTTGCTCTCCGGCCCTTCAATCGATGCGCGGTGTTCAATCAGGCTTTCAACCCCACCCAGACTGGTTGCACGGGTAAAAACCTCCACATGGGCCGCCAGTGCCATGGCCGATGTCTTGCCGCCCTTGACTTCAAACGACAGCATGCCGCCAAAACCCGACATCTGCTGGCTGGCCACGGCATGAAAAGGGTTGCCTGGCAAGCCGGGGTAATGCACCACGCTCACCTTGTCATGCTGCTGCAAAAATTCAGCCACTTTCTGGGCATTGGCGCAGTGTGCCTGCATCCGGTAAGGCAGGGTCGGCAGGCTGCGCATGACCAGCCAGCAGTCAAACGGCGAGGGCACCGCACCCCCGAAAAGCTGCGCGGTGCGCACGCCAGCAAAATGCGCATCATCGAGCCGCGACACCACTGCCCCGCCCAGCACATCGCTGCGCCCACCCAGGTATTTGGTGGTGGCGTGCATCACCATGTCGCAGCCCAGCGCCAGCGGCTGCTGCAGCACCGGGCTGGCAAACGTGTTGTCGGCAATGGCACGCGCGCCGTGTTCATGGGCAATGGTGGCGATGGCTGCAATATCAACGCATTGCAGCAAGGGGTTAGACGGCGTTTCGATCCAGATGATCTTTGTTTGCGGGGTCACGGCCTGGCGCACGTTGTCCAGGTTTGTCATGTCGATGAACGAAGCCGTCACGCCCCATTTGGCGAAAAGGTGCTTCAGGACATTGGCGGTGCCGTGATAGATATCGCTGGGCGCCACCACATGCTCGCCCGGCATCAAACCCTGAAAGATCGCCGTCACAGCCGCCAGGCCCGAGCCGAAAGCTGCACTTGCCGCGCCACCTTCCAGTGCTGCCAGCGCCGCTTCCAGCCCATTGCGGTTGGGGTTGTGGTTGCGCGAATAAAGAAAACCTCGCGAGTAGCCACCGTCTGCGTCACGCTCGAAGGTGGTGGACAAGTGGATGGCCTCGGTCACAGCGCCCGTGCCGACATCCACTGCATGTCCGGCATGCACGGCCAGCGTTTCAAATTTGTATTGTTTTCCGGGTTTCATGGTTTTTCTGCGGTAGGGTGATCAGGCAAATCAATGGAATCAAAAAAGTCTCCACATGTTAATCAGCCAGAGCCAGAAAAACACGGTGCTGTGCGGCAGAAATTTTTCGTCATTCAGCAGACGCATTGCCAGGAACTGTTTTGCCGCGCTCAAAGCAACACTTTTTTCACAGACAATGCAGGCTATGAAATGGCTAGACGACATCAAATGGGACGACAAGGGCCTGATCCCCGTCATTGCACAGGAAGCCGCGAGTGGCGACGTGCTCATGTTTGCCTGGATGAATCGTGAGGCACTGGCGCAAACCGCAGCACTCGGGCGGGCCGTGTACTACAGCCGCTCACGCGGGCGGCTGTGGCCCAAGGGCGAAGAATCGGGCCATGTGCAGACCGTGCATGAGATCCGGCTCGATTGTGACAACGACGTGATTTTGCTCAAGGTCACGCAACTGGGGCACGAGCCTGGCATTGCCTGCCACACCGGCCGTCACAGCTGTTTTTACAGTCTTTACAAAGACGGGCAGTGGGTTGTGGTCGAGCCGGTCTTGAAAGACCCGCAAACCATCTACAAATAGGGCGCACATGACAACCCTTGACGTCCTCATGCGCCTGGCGCACACCATTGACAGCCGCAAGGTGGCAAACGGGGGCAACCCGGATGCCAGCTACGTGGCACGCCTGCTCCACAAAGGCCCCGACGCGTTTTTGAAAAAAATCGGTGAAGAAGCCACAGAAACCGTGATGGCCGCCAAAGACCTGGACCACAACATCAGCGCAGCAGATTGCGCTGGCCTGCAGGGCAAGCTGGTCGGTGAAGTGGCTGATTTGTGGTTTCACAGCATGATTGCGCTGTCGCATTACGGTCTGAGCCCAGCCGATGTGGTGGCCGAGCTGGAGCGCCGAGAAGGCACCAGCGGCATTGAAGAGAAAGCGTTGCGCAAAGCCGTGCAGCGCGAAGCATCCAACGATTGAAAGGCAAGTCCCATGAGTCAAGATATCACCACGTTTGAGCCTGACAAAGGACTGAAATCCTGGGGCTGGCTGAGCTATGTGCTGCACCTGATTGTCGCCGTTGCTGCCGTGGTGCCGGGCGCGCAGGTGTCGGCTTTGCTGCTCATCATTGCGCTGGTCATAGACCTGGTCAAGCGCGGCGACGCAGCCAACACCTGGCAAGCCTCCCACTTCCGCTGGCGCATTCGCACCGTGCTGTGGGCGGGTCTTTTGTACCTGATCACCGCGCCGCTGTGGTTCCTGCTGGTGTTGCCCGGCTGGATCGCCTGGACGCTGATTTCCATCTGGTTTTTATACCGCATCGTGCTGGGCATGGTGCGCATGAACGCTGACAGGGCGGTTGAGTGATGAGCACACTGGATAATTGCATCTTTTGCAAAATTGCCCGAGGGCTGCTGCCCAGCCGCAAGGTCTATGAAGACGATGAGATTTTTGCCTTTGATGACATCCATCCGTTGGCGCCAGTGCATTTTCTGATCATTCCCAAAATGCACATTGCCTCCATGGCCCATGTCGGGCCAGAGCATGGGGCGCTTTTGGGGCGCATGCTGCTGCTGGCACCACAACTGGCACTGGCGCAGGGCTGCAGGCCCTACCCCGAGGGTGGCTTTCGCATCCTCACGAATACGGGTGCAGAAGGCGGCCAAGAAGTAGCGCACCTGCATGTCCATGTGATGGGCGGTCCCCGACCCTGGCTAAAGGGTTAATGAGGCGTTGTGAAGCGTTGACGAAGTTTTGCAGTTACTTGACCACCTAAACAGGCCTGACCACGCGGCTCATGGGTGTACTTGGGCAAGGGGTCACGCAAGCCCTTTAGAATCGGACGAGTTTTGTACGCTAACTGCATGACTTGTGTTTAAAGTTGTACTTGAAATTCTAGGAGTAAATCATGGGCTCATTTTCTATCTGGCACTGGCTGATCGTGTTGTTGATCGTGGTCATGGTGTTTGGCACCAAAAAACTGCGCAACATGGGCGGTGACCTGGGCGGCGCTGTCAAAGGCTTCAAAGATGGCATGAAAGACGGCGGCCAGAGCGCTGACGACAAACCTGCCAGCCAGGTCACCAACGCCCAGGCAACCAGTGCAGCTGCCGACAAAACGACCATTGATGTCGAAGCGAAGCAAAAATCCTGACCGCCTGCCGTGATTGATCTTGGCGTCTCCAAAATCGCGCTGATAGGCGCTGTCGCGCTGATCGTGATCGGCCCGGAAAAGCTGCCACGCCTGGCACGCACCATCGGCACCCTGCTGGGCAAGGCACAGCGCTATGTGGCCGATGTCAAGCAAGAGGTCAGCCGCTCGATGGAACTGGACGAGCTGAAAAAAATGAAGGACAGCGTCGTCGGCGCTGCCCGCGACGTGGAAAACGCCATCCAGACCAACGCCAGTGATTTTGAAAAATCCTGGGCTGAAGCCACCAGCGACGCAGCATCGCCCGGTTTGTCTGCAATAGACACATTCCCAGAGTATCGGCACCCCAAGAAGAAGTGGCGGCTCAAGACAGGTGCCACGCCAAAGTGGTACAAAGCCCGCTCGGGCGTGCGCACCCGGGCGCAATCGGGCGCGGCCCGTGTGGCGCGCTTTCGGCCCACCAAAACCAGCTAATCAGCAACCCGCCAACCTGTCAACCCGTCCATGCGATCTGTGACGCAACAGCCATAGCCGTCACGTTACAAATTTTCCCGACGCCTTTTTCTATTCCATGTCCGATCCCAAACTTGACAAGCCCGACGAACTCGCAGGCACCGAGCAGCCCTTTGTGCAGCACCTGATGGAGTTGCGCGACCGGATGATCAAGGCCGTGCTCGCCATTGGTGTGGCTGCTGCGGTTTTGGCTTTCTTCCCAGGGCCAGGCGCGCTGTACGACATGCTGGCCGCGCCGCTGGTGGCCACCCTGCCCAAAGGCGCGACGCTGATCGCCACCAACGTGATCTCGCCGTTTGTGGTGCCGATCAAGATTTTGTTCATGGCCGCCTTCATGATCGCGCTGCCCATCGTGCTGTATCAGGTGTGGGCCTTTGTGGCGCCGGGTCTTTATTCGCATGAGAAAAAACTCGTCATGCCTCTGGTGGTGTCCAGCACGCTGCTGTTTTTCTTTGGCGTGGCGTTTTGTTACTACATCGTGTTTGGCCAGGTCTTCAGTTTTATCCAGAGCTTTGCGCCCAAATCCATCACGGCGGCACCAGACATTGAGGAATACCTGAACTTCGTGCTGGGCATGTTTTTGGCGTTTGGCCTGGCGTTTGAGGTGCCCATTGCCGTGGTCTTGCTGGTTCGCATGGGTGTGCTCACAGTGGCCCAATTGCGCGAGTACCGTGGCTATTTCTGGGTCATTGCCGCTGTCGGTACCGCCCTTGTCACACCGCCCGACGCAGGCTCCATGCTCATGCTGCTCGGGGTCGTGGGCGGGCTGTATGAAGTCGGCATTGTGGCGGCGCAAATGTTTGTCAGCAGCACCAAGGCACCGGCTGCAGCCGAGAGCGAAGCTGAAACCACCAAACCCTGAACACTTTTGGCTGCTGTGGCACAGCGCACGGGGATTAGCTGCTATGCTTTAAATAGCAATTGATGCTTTTTAAAAGTGTTATCTGTTCGTATGAACATACCAGCAAGCCGCATGACAGCAAAACCATCCCCTTCTCGACACGGCATCAAAGACAACCACACACGGGGTAAAGTTGCTGATTTTCTGGGCGCCAAGCTCGCTGATGGCAGCCGCCTGTCTGTGGTGTCAGCTTACTTCACCATTTATGCGTATGAGGCTTTGAGCAAAACGCTTGACGGCATTGAGTCATTGCAGTTTTTGTTTGGTGAGCCGCGTTTCATTGGCTCGCTTGACCCTGACAAGACCGATAAGAAAGCCTTCAAAATTGAAGACGAAGGTTTAGAGCTTGCCAACCGCTTGCAACAAAAAGAAGTTGCCCGCCGCTGCGCGGAGTGGATTACCCGCAAAGTTGAGATTCGCTCCATTCGCGAGAGCAACCTGCTCCACGCCAAGCTCTACCACATAGACGACGGAAAACGTGAGCACGCCCTCATGGGCAGCTCCAATTTCACGCGCCGTGGGCTGGGTTTGTCCAGTACCCCCAACATTGAGCTGAACATGGTGGTGGACAGTGACCGCGACCGGGCTGACCTGAAAGTCTGGTTTGACGAGCTTTGGCTTGACAACACCCTGGTTGAAGATGTCAAAGCCAGAGTGCTCGAATACCTGGCACAGCTGTACGCAGACCATTCACCCGAGTTTATTTACTTCAAAACCCTGTTTCATGTGTTTGAGAAGTTCTTGGCCGGGCAGATTGAAACCGCCAATTTTTTTGAAAACACCAGCATCACAGAATCTGAAATCTGGAAGACGCTGTTTGACTTTCAAAAAGACGGCGTCAAGGGCGCTGTCCAGAAAATCAACCTGCACAACGGCTGCATTTTGGCCGACAGCGTGGGCTTGGGTAAAACCTATTCAGCGCTGGCTGTCATCAAATACTTTGAGCTGCGCAACTACCGCGTGCTGGTGCTGTGCCCCAAAAAATTGCGTGAAAACTGGACGGCCTATCTGGGCAGCAACATCACTGAGCTGAACCCTTTTGTGCGTGACAAGTTCAGCTACATGGTCTTGTCTCACACTGACTTGTCACGTGAAAGCGGCAAGGCGGGTGACATCAATCTGGCATCGATTAACTGGGGCAACTTTGACCTGGTCGTTATTGACGAGTCCCACAACTTTCGCAACAACGTCAAAGGCAAAACGGGCGAAGACGGCAACACCATCAAGAAAAGCCGCTACGAACGGCTGATGCAAGACATCATTCAGTCAGGCGTTAAAACCAAGGTCATGCTGCTGTCTGCCACGCCTGTCAACAACGACCTCAAAGACCTGCGCAACCAGCTTTACCTGGTGTCTGAAGGGCAAGACCACGCCTTTGTGCAGAGCACAGGCATTGCCAGCATCAAGCAAACGCTGGACACCGCGCAAAAAACATTCAGCGAATGGGCCAAGCCGGGCGGCGAGCGTGATGCCAAGGAACTGCTTGACACGCTACCCGCAGGCTTTTTTACCTTGCTTGACGAGCTGACGATTGCCCGCTCCCGCAAGCATATTCAAAAATATTACAAGTCGTCGATGGCGCAGATTGGGCACTTCCCCAAGCGAGCCAAGCCCATGTCTGTTTATTCAGACATTGACAAAAAACACCGTTTTCCAACCTACGACACCTTGAACGTGGAGATTGAAAACTACAAACTATCCATCTTCAAGCCCTTCACCTACGTGCTGGACGTGTACAAGCACTTGTACAAGACAGACGCAGTAGTCAGCAACTTCAGCCAGGAAAGCCGTGAAAAGTACCTCATCGGCATGATGAAGGTCAACTTTTTAAAGCGCCTTGAAAGCTCAGTCCGCTCATTTGCCATCACCATGG
>RDZZ01000120.1 GCA_004293655.1 Polaromonas sp.
GGGTAAAAGCCGATGGGGGCAATGAGTGGGGCGAAGCTTGATGTAGGCATGACGTTTGTTAAGAGACAAGGGGGCATTTACCGCAGAGGCAAGAAAATAAAAGAGTTATCTTCCTCGTCTTCCTCTGCGTTCTCTGCGCCTCTGCGTTGAAGGTTTTCGTTTTCAAATATCAAGGCGCATGCCAAAACGGCACCCCCACAGTAGGCGTTGACGCCTGTGCCGCCGCACGCTCGGGCATGGGTGTGGACTCATAAGCCGCGCGGCCAGCGGCCACGCCATCGGCAAAGGCCCTGGCCATGCGCACCGGGTCACCCGCCTGCGCCACGGCGGTGTTGAGCAGCACGGCATCAAAACCCAGCTCCATGACAGCGGCTGCGTGCGACGGCCTGCCCAGGCCCGCATCGACCACCAGCACGGCATCGGGCAAACGGCGGCGCAGGGTCTCCAGTGCGTACGGGTTGAGCGGCCCGCGCCCGGTGCCAATGGGTGCAGCCCAGGGCATCACGGCGGCGCAGCCTGCGTCCTGCAGTTTTTGAGCAATCACCAGGTCATCGGTGGTGTAGGCAAACACGGCAAAACCCTCTTTGGCCAATACCGTGGCCGACTGCAGCGTGGCATGGGTGTCAGGCTGCAGGGTGTAGTCGTCACCAATGACTTCAAGTTTGATCCAGGGGGTGCCAAAAATCTCGCGCGCCATCTGCGCCAGCGTGATTGCCTCGTCTGCCGTGTGGCAGCCTGCGGTGTTGGGCAAAATGTGGCAATTCATGGCCTGCACGCGCTGCCAGAAGCTGTTGCCGCCACCGTTTTCGGGCTGCAGGCGGCGCAGGCCGACTGTGAGCACTTGCGTTGCGCTGGCAGTCACAGCATCGCTTAAAACCTGCGGTGACGGGTAGTGCGACGTGCCCAGAAAAAGGCGGCTCGACAGCGTTGTGCCTGCGACTGTGAATGTGGTCATTTAACCCCCTGTGATCGGCGTGACGACATCAATGCGGTCGCCGTTTTGCAGCGCCCGCTCAGCCCACTGCTGGCGCGGCACAAAGGTGTTGTTGATGGCGCAGGCAAAGGCGGTTTCCAGCGCATAGCCTCGGGCCAGCAGCAAGTCTGTCAGAGTGACGAATTCGACGCTTGTGCGTTCGCCATTGAGTGAAATATCGATCATCGCGAATCAAATGCTTTCTTTAGAACCCGTCATTCCCACCTTCGCGGGTATGACGGCCGTAAATCAACCTAATTTTGTAACGACAAAAGTCGAAGATAAACAAGTCATTCAACGCTTCAGACGCAGAGAACGCAGAGCAAGACGAGGGAAGAAATAATTTTTGCTTTTCCCTCTGCGGTTCTCTGCGTACTCTGCGCCTCTGCGGTAAAGGTTTCCCGATTCCTCGAAGTTATTAGGTACATAGTTTTTGCACCAGATCATCGACCAGCGCAGGCGCACACAAGTAGCCGTGCCGGTACAGCCCATTGATATGCCAGACACCGCCGTGCTCGCTAATCGCCGGGCGATGGTCGTCCAGTGCCGGGCGCAATGCCGCACCCATGCGCAGCACGCGCGCCTCGCCAAAGGCCGGGTGCAGGCTGTGCAGTGCGCTGGCCAGCTCCAGAACCGAGCGCACCGTGACCGGGCCGGCGTCTTCAGACTCCAGCTCGGTCGCACCCACCACAAACTGGTTGCCGGGGCGCGG
>RDZZ01000047.1 GCA_004293655.1 Polaromonas sp.
ACATGCGCCGCGTCCAGCCAGGACAAATCCCGTCCGATGACCAGTTCACTCATCTCTGCGTGATGCGTGTTCTTCATGGCAATCAGCCGCGTGTCAAAACCTTGGGCCTGCGCCAGGGCATGTACTTCGTCTGCATTGTCGTAAGTCATCACGAATTCACCTGCCACATTCGCACAAAGGTCAAACAGCGCGTTGTGGTCAATTTCAAAAAACGTGTACAGCCGCTTGCCCGCCTTTTTGCCTCCAGCCGTGTAGGGTGGGTCTATGAAAAACACCGCCTGCAAATCTTTGGCATAGCTCGCCGAGAGTTCAAGTGAATCGCCACAATGAACGGTCAAGCGATCACGAATGACATGCAATGCGTTGAATCTTTTGGCCAGTGTTTCCGGATACCAGCGGGACGAAATGCCTTTTCCCGCTTCACCTGTCTTGATCAGTCCAGAACCAGCCGCCAGAATGCCGCCATGAAAAGTACGGTTTTTCAGAATGGTTTTGAAAGCCACATCCAGACACCCGGAAGACTCACAAAGCAGTTGAGCCTTCACGTTTTCAACACTCAGATCAAAGCCCAATATTTTTTGAGCCAGCAACGGCGCATCGCCCGCAACGATGGTTTGCCAGACTGCAGCAACATCTGGGTCAAGTTCAATCAGAACTGCATGGTCGACCCAATTTTCACAAACTGCGGTCAATGCAATGGTGGCTCCCCCTGCAAACGGTTCAACCAGTACGCCGGGCCGTTTGGCAAGTTGTTTCATCCAGCGGCGAAACGTTGGCACGAACCAGGTCTTTCCGCCGGGATATCTGAAAGGGCTTCGCTGGGGAACGGATGCAACGTTAATCGGCCCGCTGTTGCTGGTAAGGCTTGGATTTGTGGGAGCGAAAAACTCTTGCTGCATATCGCTTGTGCTCAAAAAGGCTTTTCTATGGTCTGGTTGGTTGGAGCCGATTCGAGCTGCTCGTCGAGTTTATTTTGCAGATGCGTCATGAAGGTTTGCAGGGGTCCTGCCTTGGTGGTGGTGATCTGACGAAGAGCATCATCGAATCGGGTGAACACCTCGTCAACTTTGGTCAGCTCATAACGCCTGGAAGTGCTGTCAAAAATGAGGTCGTACACAAACCACGCGATATCGGCTTGCTTTTTTGGCACTTGCTCCAACGTCGGCAAGGTATCAAAGAAAGCTTTATTGATAGCGACCGCTGTGCGTTTTTTCCACTCTTTAAATATCCCGCCTTTGAATATCAACTGCGGGGCCAGCCGCTTGCGTGATGACGACAAATAATCAGGTCGTGGGTAGTTGGGCTGCCTGGACCAATCCATCAACGCGTGGCTTTGAGGATCGGACATGAAGTACTCAAACGGCTCACGCACATTGCCAGAGATGTAGACCGCCTGAATTTCGAGCGCACCAAAATCGATGATTCGGTCTTTGTCGTCATACGCTACCAGCACCACGTCAATATTTCCTGCAGATTTCCCGTACCCGTCAGCCAAACGCACCTCGGTCAAAGAGCTCCAGCGCGTGCCTTCTTCAAAAAAGAAACCAGCGGCATCTGAGGTAATTTTCCAATCTTCACGAAACCGCACAGGACAGGTAACAGTAGGCACGGCATTGTGATAAGTACTGCAAACGCCCAACGGATTTTTAGCCTTGTCTTTGGTGCAATGAGGAACCTTGTTGTTAAAAGGACAAAGTCGATTCTGCCGGGCCAGAACCGCTTTTTTACTGTGGTCTCCAAGGGTATAGCCGAAAACTTCTGCCAAGGGTTGTTGTGAATTTTGCATGGCTGTCCTTTTTGTCTTCCCGTTGACTTCAAATCCGCTGAAACTTGAACACCGCCCGACTGGCACGCGCGTTCGGCCACAAGCGCACTTCTCGCCCATCCTGCAGTCCAAACTGGTCGAGAATTTCAAGCTGGTTTTGCAGCGCAAGTGCCTCAAAATCCTGCAGGGTTCCCACACGGATGTTGGGCGTGTCGTACCACTGGTAGGGCAGCACCTTGGTCACGGGCATGCGCCCGCGCAGCACCGCCAGGCGGTTGGGCCAGTGGCCGAAATTGGGGAAAGCAACGATGCCGGTGCGGCCCACGCGGGCGGTTTCGCGCAGCATGACTTGGGCGTTGCGCAGGTGTTGCAGCGTGTCAATTTGCAGCACTACGTCAAATGTGGCGTCGCCAAACACGGCCAGGCCTTCGTCAAGGTTGAGCTGGATCACGTTGACACCACGGGCCACACAGGCCTGCACGTTGGCGTCATCAATTTCAACGCCGTAACCCGAACAGCCGCGCTCTTTCATCAGGTAGGCCAGCAACTCGCCCTGGCCGCAACCGAGGTCAAGCACGCGCGAGCCGTGTGGCACCAGCCGGGCAATGGACATCGCGTCTGGCGATGGCAGCGTTCTTTTTTCAAGCATTGGGTTCATACCGCCACCTTGCTCTGAAAATAGGAGCGAACCACGCTCATGTAACGTGCGTCTTCGAGCAAAAACGCATCGTGTCCGTGTGGCGCATCAATTTCTGCATAGCTCAGGTCGCGCTGGTTATCAAGCAGGGCCTTGACGATTTCGCGGGTGCGGGCCGGGGAAAAGCGCCAGTCGGTGGTAAAACTCACAAGCAAGAATTTGGCTGTGGCTTTGGCCAGCGCGGCACTCAGGTCGCCGCCGTATGCGCTGGCCGGGTCAAAATAGTCCAGTGCGCGGGTGATCAGCAAGTAGGTGTTGGCGTCGAAGTATTCGGCGAACTTGTCGCCCTGGTAGCGCAGGTAGCTTTCGATTTCAAACTCCACGTCTTGTGTTGAAAACTTCACATCCTGACCTGAACGCAGCTTCCGCCCGAACTTCTCGTTCATCACGTCGTCGCTCAGGTAGGTGATGTGACCAATCATGCGGGCAATGCGCAGCCCGCGTTTGGGCAGCACGCCGTGGCGCGCGTAGTGGCCACCGTGAAAGTCGGGGTCGGTCACGATGGCGCGGCGTGCGACTTCGTTGAACGCAATGTTTTCAGCCGTCAGGTTGGGCGCGCTGGCCACCACCACGGCGTGACGCACGCGGTCTGGGTATTGCAGCGTCCAGCTCAGCGCCTGCATGCCGCCCAGACTGCCGCCCATGACGGCGGCCAGGGACTGGATGCCGAGTGCATCGAGCAGCCTGGCCTGCGCGTTGACCCAGTCCTGCACGGTGACCACCGGAAAATCAGCGCCGTAAATCTCGCCAGTAGCGGGGTTGATCTGCATCGGCCCGGTGGAGCCAAAGCACGAGCCCAGGTTGTTGATGCCGATGACAAAAAACTGGTGCGTATCCACAGGCTTGCCAGGGCCGATCATGGTGTCCCACCAGCCTTCAGAGCGTTGTTTGACAGCGCCTGCCTCGTCGAGATAGACACCTGCAACATGGTGCGAGGCATTGAGTGCGTGGCAGATCAGCACCGCATTGGATTTGTCGGCGTTGAGCGTGCCGTAGGTTTCGTAGCTGAGGTCGTAGGCACGAATGGATGTGCCGCTTTGCAATGCAAGCGGTGCTTCAAAATGCATGGACTGTGGCGTGGCGATCAACATCGGCAGTTGGAGTGTAAAAACGGCAGGCTGAAAACAAAAAACCCGACATCGCTAAAGGCGAGGCCGGGCGGGCGGGCGTGTCTTTAGCTGAACTTGTTACGCGCCCGCAAGCTGTGGCAAATCGGCGCGATTGCAGTATATCAACCCACGCCAAAAAGGGCGAGCAAGCCCAGGCCCAGAAAAATCAGTGCCGAGACACTGTGTACGGTACGCAGCGGCAGCAATCGCGTCACACGCTCGCCCAGCCACACGACGGGCGCATTGGCGAGCATCATGCCCAGCGTGGTGCCGACAACGACTGACAAGAAAGCGTCATAGCGGGCCGCCAGCATCACGGTCGCGATCTGGGTTTTGTCGCCCATTTCAGCGAGAAAAAACAGCGCAACCGTGGTGCCAAACACGCCAAATCGCATGTTCTGTGGGTCAGCATCCGTGTCCAGTTTGTCGGGGATCAGCATCCACACCGCCATGGCAATGAACGATACCCCCAAAATCCAGCGCAGCACCTGCGGGCCAAGCTGTGTCGTGACCCAGGCCCCCAGCGCACCGGCCAGGGCGTGGTTGGCAACGGTGGCCACCAAAATGCCCAGAACAATCGGCCAGGGCTTGCGAAAGCGGGCGGCCAGCAGCAGGGCCAGAAGTTGCGTCTTGTCGCCGATTTCAGCGAGGGCAACGATACCGGTTGAGACGAGAAAAGCTTCCATGTGCATGGCTCCGGCGGGTATCGTGCATGCCTGCAGTGGCGCAATTGCACAAGGCAAACCCCTGGACACGCTCGGGGGCAAACGGTTCACTGCTGACAAGGCAGGATCAACAGGTGTTGATTATTTGGTTATTTGGTTATTTGCTATTATTTATAGAGCAAACAACCGCCGTACATACTGCTGTAGCGGCCTTTTTGACTACTTTTTTGAACGCATGGCGTGCTGACGCGCCATCCACCGGTCCAGCGCCCACGGCCCCAGGCCGTAAATCGCCAGCGCGGCCAGCAGCGTGCCCCACAAGATATGCGCCTGCATCGCGGCGGGGGCGATGTCGCTCAGGGAAATCACCGCCACGACGTTGACAACAAACAGGCCAAGGGCCGAGAACCTGCCCGCCAGGCCGATGACCAGCAACACAGGCAGCACCAGCTCGCCCGCCGTGCCCAAAACTGCGGCCAGCTCTGGCGGCAAGAAAGGTACTTTGTACTCGTCGGTGAACAGTGCCACCGTCGTTCCCCAATCGCGCAGCTTGGTCAGGCCCGACAGAAAGAAAACTTGTGCCACGTAAAGCCTGGCCAGCAGCGCCGCCAGAGGCTGCAGTGCGTCGAGCAGCCGCGTGAGCGGGCTCCAGGCGGTACGAACTTTGTCAATCAGTGAGTTTGAAGGGCGGGTCATGGTGGTTCTTTTTTTGTTGTCTTTTATGGTTAACAGGGCAAGTGCGTGGCTCCTGTGACCAAGCCGGTTTGCACCGACTGGCTCAGCCAGGTGTTGAAGTCAAAGGCGCTGCCCAAGCTGATGGCCTGCTCAAGTGCAGCGTCTAACGACAAGCCGTCTTGCATCGCTGCAATCAGTTGGTGCTCTGCCGCGCTGAGCGTTCTTGTTCGGGGCTTGAAACCCTGCCGCCAGACCAGTGCATTCTCGCCCTGGCCCAGGCGCAGCAGTCTAGCGGCATCGTCCAGTGTGGGCTGGCTGTGCAGGTGCGCGTTGATGATGCTGACCACGGGGTAGGCGCTGGCCAGCGTCATGGCACCCGGACTGAATCTCAAGCTGACGGGTGGCGCGGCCTCGGCCAAGGCCAGCAACGCAAACGATGCAGCATCAAGTGCCGCGTCTGGCGCGCTGGCGGCGCGGTGCAGCGCCCACTCGACGCGTGCCACATCGCTTAAAAACGGCTCGCCAACCAGTTGCGGCAATGCAGCCAGAAATTCAGGCAACTGCGCCCCCCACTGGCCCATGTCACCGCGCTGCGGCGGATGCTGTTGCCAGAAGTGGCGGGCCAGGGGCTCAAAACTCTCAACACCAATGAGCTGGGCTGTCACCGGGTAGGTGCTGGTCAGCGTGCGTTCAGCCAGCACCGCGCGATTGGCCTGGTAGATCTGCAAGCCGCGCGGGTTGTAGGTGCTGCCCGTCTGCCCAGCCAGTGCCTGCAGCAGGTGCGATTGTTCAAGTTGCAAATCGGTGGTCATGCGGTTTTGGCCGTCGCGGCCTCGTCAAGCAGCACAGCGAGCAACGGTACGTCGGTGTCCCATTCGATCAATGCCGGCACGTTGCCAAACCGGGCTTGCGCATGGCGGTAAATCTGCCACACCGCAGCACACACCCGGCTGCCGTGGTCGTCAATCACCACATCGCCCATATGAATGTGGCCGGCCAGGTGCAGCTCACCGACTGAAGCTGGCGTGATGCCGTCTAGCCATTGCAGGCATGCGGCCAAAGGGTCAGCACATCGCCCGGCCAGTTGCTCATTGAGCGCGTTGACGTAAATATTGTTCACATCGACCAGCAGGCCACAGCCGGTGCGCTGCGCCAAGGCATTCAAAAAATCAGGCTCCCGTTGGTCACTGCTGGCAAAGCTCACGTAGGCCGAGAGGTTTTCAACCAGCAGTTGGCGCTTCAGGCGGTCTTGTGTGCGCTGCACATTGGCACACAGCACGTCAAGTGCGGCGCTGTTAAACGGCAGGGGCAGCAGGTCGGCGCCATGCACTGGCTGTGCCGAGGCATCAGCGACCTGGCCGCGTGCGAAGCAGGCGTGGTCAGACACGCGAATGGGCTGTATCTGGTCCACCAGAAATGCAAGTCGGTCCAAATGCCAGGGGTCAATGCCAACGGCAGAGCCCAGTGCCAGACCAACCCCGTGCAAGCTGACGGGGTAGTTTTCTCGGCCCTGCCTGAGCACGGCCAGAGCAGCACCGCCTTCGGCAAAAAAATTCTCGGAGTGGACTTCAATGAAGTCAAGCGGCGGCAGTGTAGCCAGCAGCTCGCCGTAGTGGGCGTGCCGCCAGCCAATGCCGACGGGCGCGGCGCAGGCTGGGGTTTTAGGCACTGAAAGGCTCACTCAAGAGCAATCACAAAGCAATCACAAGGCGACCGGTTTGATTTTCAGCTTTTCTTTTCAGCCATTTTCATCTTGGCGGCATCGGCTGTCATGCCCTTCATGCCTGCGCATGTGCCTTTGGCAACGTATTTCCACTCGCCTGCGTCCATGCTGACTTTGGACTGGCCCGCGCATGAGTGGGTTCCGGCCAGGTTGGCGCAGTCGTTTTTACCGGCTTCGGCAATGCCGTAGCATTTTTCTTTTTCCTGAGCCACAGCAGGCGTGGCAAACAACATGGTGGACAACAAAGAGGCTGCAGCTGCAGCAATGAGGGCGCGTTGGGTCATGGGATATCTCCAGTTAAAAAGTTGACAAAAAAGTCGAAATTGACAATCAACCGGGACAGGTTTTCTGTCTGGTTAAGCTTTGGTCAGTCAACCCTGAAGATTCTTACAGTTATTTTTTGGCTACAGCAAATCAGCAATTTTGTCCCAGGCCTCGGGCGGAATGCGGCCCACATAGCGCTCGACCACTTTGCCGGTTTTGTCCAGCAGATAGGCCGCTGGCAGCATGGCATGTCTGCCCAGGTTGTCTTTGTAGGCCGAGTCACCTGTCCAGAGCTGCACAAAACGCTCTTTCATGGGCACAGTGCGCGAGATGATGCGTTCGTAGTCCAGCAAATCCTGCACCCGCGTGTCGGTGCTGACGGCCACCAGCTCAAACGGTTTGCCGGCCCAGCCCGCATAGTTGTGGCGCAGCTCGGGCATTTTGTCGCGGCACACGGCACAACCCGTTGACCAGAACATCACCAGCACGACTTTGCCTTTGAGGGAGGCGAGTTTGAAGGCATTGCCTTCGATGGTCTTGCCCTCTATTTGTGGTGCCATAACGACAGCAGCAGAGGCGACAGTGGCAGCGGCAGGCGCAGCGGGTTGTGCGGCCGCTGGCAAGGCCATCCCTGCAAGCAAACCTGCAGCCACGCAGCACGCAGACCCCCATGCCGCAGCTAAGGAGCCTCTGCATGGCGTGCCTGTTTTATGAAATGACTCGATCGCGTTGGAGACACGACAAAAAAAGCGGTGGGCGTAGCTCACGGGGGTTTCCTTTTAACAATGCACTTGTGAATAGCCAGCAGAGTATGCATGCAATGCTGAAGTTCCAGACCACGTCTATTTCGCCGAGACAGTATGGGTGGTGCCGACAGACTGACAGGCTGCTAGACTGCCTGTCATGATTCGCTTTGAAGACCAACTGGTGGAACACAGGACGTACCTGATGCGTTTTGCGCAGCTGCAATTGCGCAACGATGCCTGGGCCGAAGACGCGGTGTCCGAGACGCTGCTGGCGGCACTGTCAAAACCGCAGGCTTTTGGCAATCGGTCGCAACTCAAGACCTGGCTGGTCGGTATCCTCAAGCACAAAGTCATTGACGCGATCCGTAGCAACACGCGCGAGGTGGCTATGGCAGAGGAGGGCAGTGACAACGACAGTGATGAGCTTGACAGACTTGTCTTTCGGGCCGATGGCCATTTTGCAGACCCGCCCAACGACTGGGGCAACCCCCATCAGACGCTGCAGCAGAGCCAGTTTTTTCAAATACTCGATACCTGCATGGAACGCCTGCCCCCGGCACTGGGGCGGCTTTTTCTGATGCGTGAGTGGCTTGAGTTGTCGTCTGAAGAAATCTGTAAGGAGTTGTCGGTCACACCGACGAATCTTTATGTCCAGTTGCATCGGGCCAGATTGCGCTTGCAGGAATGTCTGAATATTCACTGGTTTGGCAAACGCAGCGCGTGATGGCTGTGTGTTGCCAGCCTGCGCTGCTTGGCGTTACCTGCTCGACCCTTTGTTTTGGCAGCCGCAACATATTGACTGGGTTTTAACTTCAATTTTCTGGCTTTGCAGGTGCAAGTGTGACCCCAAAAACGATTCGTTCAACCAAGCTGCTCAGACGCAGCTGCCGCGAGACAGCGGCACTTTTGATCGCGCGAGAAGACCGCGCGCTCGGCATGCTCGACAAGCTGGCGCTGAAGCTGCACTTGCTGGCGTGCAAAACCTGCCCCAAATTTGAAAACCAGATTTTGACCCTGCGGGCAGCGATGGGCAAATGGCGACATTACAGCGATGATGAAAAGGGCTGAATTTCTGCGCCGCTCTGACGAAAATAGACCCGAACTGTGGCCTTGTCTGTATAGGTGTTTACGATCATTGCGCATGGCCCAACTGACTAAAGCATAATATATATGTACGAATGTACGCATTCGTGCGGGTCAGGTGATCGGTCAGTTCTGCGCGCTACAGCGCAACGGATAAAGTTTGTTGTGCCCTCGGGACTCCATCGCTTTTGTCAATGCTTTCGATATTGTGTTTTTAGAGGAGTCCCTTTTTTATGGGCAACAAACTTTACGTCGGCAATCTGCCGTACTCGGTTCGCGACGAAGATCTGCAACAGTCTTTCGGTCAATTCGGCTCTGTGACCAGCGCCAAAGTCATGATGGAACGCGACACCGGTCGCTCCAAGGGCTTTGGCTTTGTTGAGATGGGCAGCGAGGCCGACGCGCAAGCTGCCATCAATGGCATGAATGGCCAGTCTTTGGGTGGCCGCAGTGTGGTGGTGAACGAAGCCCGCCCCATGGAAGCACGCCCCCCCCGCTCGGGTGGCGGCTTTGGTGGTGGCGGTGGTGGCTACGGCGGCGGCGGCGGTGGTGGTGGCTACGGTGGCGGGCGCTCCGGCGGTGACGGCGGCGGTTATGGTGGTGGTGGTGGCCGCTCTGGTGGCGACGGTGGTGGTTATGGTGGCGGCCGCTCTGGTGGCGACGGCGGCTATGGCGGCGGTCGCTCCGATGGCGATGGCGGCTTTCGCAGCCCTTATGGCGGCGGTGGCCGTTCAGGCGGCGGTGGTGGCCGTGGCGGCTATTGAATTGGTGTGAGCACTTTCAGCCTCGGCTGAAACAGCTTTCAGAAGGCTTCAAGACTTGGGTTTTGAAGCCTTTTTAGTTGGTAAATGCCTTCCAGCGCAATCGCTACCTGTGGTGTGCGCTATATTATCAATAGCACTCCGGCTTTTTCAAACATCTTGAATCTCGCCACCGCTGTTCTGGCGTGGCTTGCGCGCACGGCCTGTCAGGGCTTTGTCAAACACCGCATTGGGAAGCACACGGAGCAGTTTGGCCACCACGCCCATCTGCCACGGAATCACCCGGTAGCTGGCACCTTGTGCGATGGCCTTGAATGCTTTGTCTGCAAACACATCAGACTTCATCAAAAAAGGCATGCTGTAGCTGTTTTTTTGCGTCAGGGGGGTGTCGATGTAGCCTGGGCAAATGGTCACCACCTTCACACCACTGGCTTTGAGCTCGCCGCGCAGGCTTTCGCAATAGGCAATCACTGCCGCCTTGCTGGCGCAATAGGCGCCATGCCCTGGCAGGCCACGGATGCCCGCCACACTGCCAACGCCTACCAGCGCGCCTGAGCCGCGCCGGCTCATGGCCTCAATGAAAGGGTGAAACGTCGCTGCCAGGCCGATGTTGTTGGTGGCAAAGGTTTGCGCCATCACGCCCAGGTCTTCATGCATGCGGGTGTCCATGCCGATGCTGATGCCAGCATTGGCAATCACCACATCGGGCAAACCTTGTTGCTGGATGCAGGCCTGGCCCGCTGCCACGATACTGCCCACCACAGAAACATCTGCACTATAAATTTGATAGCTGCTCGTGCTTATGGCGCTTGCCGTAGCCCATGATTTGACCTCAGATGTCCGGCGCGCTACCAGGGCCAGGCGCCAGCCCGCCTGGTGAAACCGCAGCGCCAGCGCCTGACCGATGCCGCTGGACGCGCCCGTGATGAAAACAAGTTTGGACACCCTTGGACTCCTGGGGGATTGAAAAGCAGTGAGCGGCAATACGTCGTGTGGCTAACGGGGCAATGCACGGCCCGCTGTGGGCGTGAGCACGCCTTTGACACGGCCCTTCAGCTCAGCGACGCCTGTCAGGTTGTCATAGGCCAGGGTGTCGCCGGAGAACTGGTCGTTGCCGCGCGTGAGCACAACAGGCTTGTGGGATTTCACCCGCTCGTCGTTTAGAAAGATGTGCAGAAACTCACCACGAAACTGCATGCTGGGTGTGCTCTGGCCTGCTGCGTCCTTGAAGCTCTCGCGCACAACCCGTGCATTGCCAATCAGTTGCAGCTCAGACCCGTCACCATTGCTTAAAACCCGACTGGCCGTTGAAGTGGTCAGCCGCCCTTGCGCATCCATGCTGCGAATCCGCCCCTGGTCAATCTCCAGCGTGTCCGTGGCAGGGTAATGCCGGGCTTCAACGCCCATCACCTGGCTTTTGAGCAGGCCCGCATCGTCAAAGTTTTTCACGCTGAAGCCGCGCATGAAATAGTCGGTGGCATGCCGGACTTCTTTGACTGCCTCTGCGGAGTTGAGAGCCGGTGTGTTGCGCTGCAGCCAGTAGGTGCCCAGGGCCAACGCACCCATCATGACCAGGGGCGTGTAGATGGACGCGCTGTCCCACAAACGCAACACCTGCTGCCAAAAACGGCGCAGGCTGCTGCGGGCGGGTCTGCGGCGGGCTGCAGTCGTCATGCGGTAAACGCTTGCAGCAACTGTGCATAGTGCCCACTGGCTACCAGCAGCAGGTCACAGAACTCCCGTGCCGCACCATGCCCGCCAGCGGCTTGCGTGGTGTGGTGGGCCAGTGCCTTGACCTCGATGTGCGCATTGGCCGGCGCACAGCTGAAAGCGGCGCGCCGCATCACGGGCAGATCGGGCCAGTCGTCGCCCATGGCAGCGGCCTGCTGCCACGCCAGCCCCAGCGCCTGCAGTGTGGCTTCAGCGGCAGGGCGCTTGTCTTCCGTGCCGAAGTGCGCATGGGTGATTCCCAGCGCCTGAAGTCGCGCCCGCAGCGCCGGGCTGTCGCGGCCAGTGATCACCGCAGGTGTGATGCCCGCGCGCTGCAGCAGCTTCAAGCCGTGGCCGTCGAGCGTGTTGAAGCGTTTGAGGGTTTCACCCTGCTCGCACAGGTACAGGCCGCCATCGGTCAGCACGCCATCAATGTCAAAAAACGCGACGCGCACGCCTTGGGCTTTGAGCAGAAGTTCAGGGGCGAAATTGAGGGCGGGCAACATTAGATGACCTTGGCCCGCATCAAATCGTTGGTATTGAGCGCACCGCACAGCACCCCGTTGGCGTCCACCACCAGCACGCTGGTGATGCGGTGCTGCTCCATCAGGGCCACGGCTTCTGCGGCCAGGCAGTCTGCACGCACGGTGTGGGGCCGGTCACACATGACGTCACCCGCCTGGGTGGTGCGCAGGTCAACGCCTTTTTCAACCAGGCGGCGCAGGTCACCGTCGGTAAAGATGCCCAAAACCTGTTGGTGGGCATTGACGATGGCGGAAGCTCCCAGGCCTTTGGTACTCATCTCGCGCATGAGGTCGCTAAAACTCGCCTCAAGCCCTACCTGCGGCACCGCATCGCCACGGCGCATCACATCGCTGACGTGTGTGAGCAGTTTGCGGCCCAGCGCGCCGCCAGGGTGAGAGCGGGCAAAGTCTTCTGGCCTGAAACCACGCGCATCGAGCAGCGCCACAGCCAGCGCGTCGCCCAGGGCAAGTTGCGCTGTGGTGCTGGCAGTCGGTGCCAGATTCAGCGGGCAGGCCTCTTGTGCCACGCTGCTGTCCAGCGTGACCTGTGCGTGTCTGGCCAGCGTGGATTGCAGCCCACCGGTGATGGCCACCAGCGGCACGCCCTGGCGACTGAGCATCGGCAAAATGGCGGTGAGTTCTGCACTCTCGCCACTGTTGGAAATCGCCAGCACCACATCTGCCGGCGTGATCATGCCCAGGTCGCCATGGCTGGCTTCTGCCGGGTGGACAAACATGGCGGGGGTGCCGGTCGAGGCCAGTGTGGCCGCTACCTTGCGGCCAATGTGGCCGCTTTTGCCCATGCCCATGACCACCACACGGCCCCGGCAGGTCAGCACAATATGAACAGCGCGTGCAAACTCCGGGCCAACCCGGCTTGCCAGGCCCAGCACGGCAGCGGCTTCTATCTCAAAGGTTTTCCGGGCCAGAACCTGTGCCTGATCGGCGTCAAATGGGAGGGCATCAAAACTCATGCTGCATTCTATAGAGCAGTTCAACCGAAGAAGTGCGCCTTTATTTACAACGCCATCAGATACCATCAAAACATGAGCGCACTTGAACTGACCCTGCTTTACCTGCTGGCCGCCGTGCTGGGTGTGGTGGCTTGCCGCTCACTCAAACTGCCGCCCATGCTGGGCTATCTGGCCGTGGGGGTGGTGATTGGCCCGCACGCTCTGGCCTTGTCCAAAAACGCCGATGGTGTGCGGCACCTGGGCGAGTTTGGCGTGGTTTTCCTGATGTTCGTCATTGGGCTTGAATTCAACCTGCCCAAACTGCGCTCCATGCGCCAGCATGTGTTTGGCCTGGGGCTGCTGCAGGTGGTGCTGACGATTGTGCTGGCCACGCTGGGCTCGTTGGGCCTGGCCAGCATCGCCCCTGCGCTCTGGAAGATGCCATGGCAAACCGCGCTGGCGCTGTCGGGAGCGATGGCCATGAGCAGCACGGCAATTGTGGTCAAACTGCTGGCCGAGCGGCTGGAGATGGACTCCGAGCATGGCAAACGCGTGATGGGCGTGCTGCTGTTTCAGGACTTGGCCGTGGTGCCCCTGCTGGTGTTGATTCCCGCCTTGGGCTCGCCTGCCGACCAGTTGTTCATCGCGCTGGGGATTGCCGCCGTCAAGGCAACGGTGCTGGTGGGCCTGCTGCTCAGCGGTGGGCAGCGCGTGATGCGCTGGTGGCTGACCATTGTGGCGCGGCGCAAAAGCGAAGAGCTGTTTGTGCTCAATTTGCTGCTGGTCACCTTGGCGCTGGCCTGGCTCACCGAACTGGCGGGCCTGAGCCTGGCGCTCGGCGCATTCATTGCCGGCATGCTGATTTCAGAGACCGAGTTCAAGCACCAGGTGGAGACCGATATCCGCCCGTTTCACGATGTGCTGCTGGGCCTGTTTTTCATCAGCATTGGCATGATGCTGAACTGGCACATTGTGCTGGAGCGCTGGCCTTTGGTGTTGCTGCTGGCGACGCTGCCGGTATTGTTCAAACTGGTGCTGGTCACTGCCCTGGCGCGGGCGCTGGGGGCGACCGCTGGTGTGTCGCTGCGCACCGGGCTGTACCTGGCGCAGGCAGGCGAGTTTGGCTTTGTGCTGCTGACGCTGAGCCATGAAAACCACTTGGTGCCGCCGGAGCTGCTCAACCCGATTCTGGCCAGCATGGTGTTGTCCATGCTGGCCACGCCCTTCATCATCATGCAAAGCAGTCGCATCGTGATGAAGTTGGTGGCCAGTGAATGGCTGCAGCAGTCGCTGCAAATGACCAGCATTGCGCGCAAATCCATCAACGCCAACAAGCACGTGATTATTTGCGGCTATGGCCGTTGCGGCCAGAACTTGGGGTCGATGCTGGAGCGCGAGGGCATTCAGTACATGGCGCTTGACCTGGACCCTGACCGGGTGCGCCAGGCCGCTGCTGCGGGTGACTCGGTGGTGTTTGGCGATGCGGTGCGCTTGCAGGCCCTGATGGCCGCCGGCCTGGCACGGGCCAGTGCGGTGGTGGTGACGTATCTGGACACCGCCAGTGCCCTGAAGGTGCTGGCCAACACGCGTGCCCATGCGCCCCACGTCCCAGTCATTGTGCGCACCGTGGACGACCATGACCTTGAAAAGCTGCAAGCCGCCGGTGCCACCGAAGTCGTGCCCGAGGCCATTGAAGGCAGCCTGATGCTGGCCAGCCACGCCTTAGCGCTGGTGGGTGTACCGATGCGGCGCGTGATCCGGGTGGTGCAAGACCAGCGCGATGCGCGCTACAACCTGCTGCGCGGCTACTTTCGCGGGGCCGATGACGACACCGTCAACGAGCTGGATGAAGAGCGTCTGGCGAGCATTGTCTTGCCGCTGGGCATCAAATCGGTCGGCAAATCGCTGGGCTCGCTGGACTTGCCCTTGCTGGGGGTGCGTGTGGTGAGCCTGCGCCGCAACAAAGGCAAAGTCGTTGTCAGCGACAACGACGCTGTGCTGGAGGGTGGCGATACGCTGGTGTTGTCAGGCAAGCCAGCGGCGCTGGCCATGGCAGAAGAAAAGCTGCTGCGCAGCCGGGCTTCAAGAAATAACCCTGCATCGGCTTGAGGCATTGACGTGGAGCGCTCGCAGCACACCACATCCGGGCACCATCAGGCTCAGCAATTGAAGGAGTTCCCATGAAACGACGCCAGGCACTGACCGTATGGACGACGCTGGCAGCCAGCAACTGGTTTGCCTGGCCTGCCAGCACCCGCGCACAAACCACGCTAGACATGGCCGCCATTTTGCGCACAGGCGGCTGCGTTGTGCTGCTCAGGCATGCACAAACAGAGCCTGGCATCGGTGATCCGCCGAATTTCAGGCCAGAGCAGTGCAGCACCCAGCGCAACCTGAGCACCGATGGCCGGGTGCAGGCGCAGCGCATCGGTCAGTGGTTTAAAGACCGCAAGCTGCAAGCCAGCGCGGTGCAGTCCAGCGCCTGGTGCCGCTGCAAGGACACGGCAGACATTGCATTTGGCACACACAACGTGTTGCCCGCTCTTGCGTCCACCTTTGAGAACAGCGCCGCCCAGGCAGGCCAGACGCAGACGCTGCGTGCGTTGCTCAAGGCTGTGCGTCCTGGGCAATTTGAAGTCTGGGTGACGCACCAGGTCAACATCACCGCCTTGACTGGAGAAGTGCCCGCCATGGGTGAGGCGTTTGTGGTGGACAACAACGCAAAGGTGCTGGCGCGCACCCGGTTCGGCCAACAGATGTCGGGTTTTTACAACATCGAACGCTCTGTTATTTATAGCATCTGATGTCGGTACTTGCTGCTGCAGCGGCTTTTTTCGTTGTTAAAAATCTAACTGGCCGGCAATGGCCGGCGAGGTGACCCCATCGCACTTGCCTGATTGCCCAGTTCAGTTCAAGTCGCCGTACTGGGTCGCGCTCAAGGCAGGTGCGCTGGCAGATTCAGGCATTTCAGTGTCTTCAAAACCCGTCAGCAAGGCATAAGAGCGGGGATTGCTGCGTGCTTTTCCAGATGTGTCGGTCGGTTGCGGGCTGTTGGCAGAAGCGGCTGCCAGTGCCTGCTTGAACGCTGCGACCTCATCGTCTTGAATGGGGTCATACCGAAAGTTGGGCGCCTTTTTGGGGGGCGGGCCTGGTGTGTCGTGGCTCTGGAGGGGTGCAGGTCGGGTCACCCTGGGTGCAGCTGTTTTGTCAGCAGGTGATGCAGCGGACAGGGCAACACGCCAGTAAACAGATGTCACGCCAATTTCATGGTGGGTTCTCGCTGTGTGCACAATCTTCGCTGCGATGTCCGCCAGCCTTTCAGCGCGATGGTCAAAAGACTGCTCCACATCAACCATGACCAGAAACTCGCCACCATACTGGTCCAGCGACAGCACCTTGAACCGGTAAGTGGCAGACAACACACCGGCATGTGTGAATGACTCACGGATCGCATGGTACAGCTGCTCACGGCGTGCATGGCGCTTGAGTCTGCGCCCCTCGCCCTGGTTGCCGGGGCCAGCTGCAGATCTGTCCGATGGCCCGGCCGTGGGTTTGCCCGGCACCAAGGGCGCCCCGCTTTTGTCAGATGCCACAGCCGGTGGCGTGGATTTCCCGGAAAACCAGTTAAAAAGTGACATTTTTAATTGTTGTAAGCGTGCTGGCAGCTGCAATACCGCAGGTACAGACTATTTCAGCGCACAGCACAGTTGTATTGATGAGCGGCATGATCTTACCCAACCATGCCCATTTGGGAAAGTTTTGTACATGCAGAAAAAACATGTTCTGGCCATATGGTGCACATACGGCCTGCACATGATGCGTATCGTGCCTCCTCACACTTACCCGTTGCCCGCCTGCGCAGTTGTTACTTGCCGATACAAAACCGGGAAAAAATCTCGCCCAGCAAGTCGTCAGATGTGAACTGGCCAGTGATGTCACCCAGATGGTGCTGCGCCTGGCGCAGATCTTCCGCCAGCAGATCCAGTGCTGGCTGGTTTGAGCACAACTGCGCTGCGGCCCGCAGCAGCTGCATGTTCACGCCGTCCAACGCCCGAATGTGCCGCTCGCGGGCCATAAAGACCCCTTCAGGTGCAGACTGCCAGCCCACCACACCCAGAAGCTGCTCGCGCAAGGCCTGCAGTCCGGCACCGGTTTTGGCTGAAATCACCACCCCTGGGCGGGCCGTCTCGGCCGTGTGCATCTGCGTTGCAGCATCGACCATGTCAGACTTGTTCCAAATGTCGATGATGGGTGTTTTCTCAGGCAGTTTAAGGGCCATAGCGCAGGCAATACGGGCGTCATTTGCTATGTAATCAGTAGCACTCTGCTGTGTCAGATCGTGCAGGAACAGCACCGCATCAGCCGTTCGAATCTCAGCCCAGGCGCGCTCCACGCCAATTTTCTCAACCTCGTCGAGGGCCTCGCGAAGACCCGCAGTGTCCACCACATGCAGCGGCACACCTTCCATCTGTATCAGCTGCGTGACCTTGTCGCGCGTGGTGCCCGCAATCGGCGTGACGATGGCCAGCTCGGCCCCAGCCAGTGCGTTGAGCAAGGAACTCTTGCCGGCATTGGGCTGCCCGGCAATCACCACCTTGATACCTTCACGCAAAATGGCACCCTGGCCAGCACGCTGCATGACGCTGGCCAGCGTCTGCTGCAGGCATGCCAGCTTGCCTTGTGCGTCCGCCTTTTGCAGAAAATCAATGTCTTCTTCAGGAAAATCCAGCGTCGCCTCGACCAGCATGCGCAAGCCAATCAGCTGCGCCAGCAAGGTGTTGACAGCTTGCGAGAACTCACCCGACATGGAGCGCGCCGCAGAACGCGCGGCAACGTCGGTACTGGCATCGATCAGGTCGGCAATGGCTTCTGCCTGCGCCAGGTCAATCTTGTCGTTCAGAAAAGCCCGCTCGGTGAATTCACCCGGTTGGGCTATGCGCAGCTCAGGCTGCGCCTGCAGGCAGCGGGCCAGCAGCAGTTGGAGCACCACAGGCCCGCCATGGGCCTGCAGTTCCAGCACATCTTCACCTGTGTAGGAGTGCGGCGCGGGGAAATGGATCGCCAGACCCTTGTCGATCACACCGCCTGCCGCATCACGAAAAGGCAGATATGTCGCCTGCCGGGGCAGCAGGGCGCGACCGCAAATGGCGTTGATGACGGGGGCCACGTCTTTGCCTGACACACGGACAATGCCGACGGCTCCGCGACCAGGCGCGGTGGCAATGGCGGCAATGGGGTGGTGGTGTCTGGCCAGCATAAGCGTCAATGGTAAGGGCTGGGCGCGAAAATGGCCGCCAGGCATTTCTGCCGGCGGCCATTCTTGTGGCTGTTGACTTATTTGAACTTTGGCAGGTTGAACTGCGGCGGCACACCCATGCGGGTGTTGATGACCCACTGCTGGGCAATCGACAAGATGTTGTTGGTGATCCAGTACAACACCAGGCCCGCCGGGAAGAAGAAGAACATCACACTGAAGATCAGCGGCATGAACCACATCAGTTTGGCCTGCAACGGGTCAGGCGGGGCCGGGTTTAGAGCCGTTTGCAGCATGGTGGTGAGCGTCATGACCACGGGCAAGATGAAAAACGGGTCTGGCGCGGACAAATCCTTGATCCACAAAATCCAGGGCGCGTCGCGCATCTCGACACTGGACAGCAGCACCCAGTAAAGTGCAATGAACACCGGAATCTGGACCATGATGGGAAAGCAGCCACCCATCGGGTTGACTTTTTCTTCTTTGTAAATCTTCATCATGGCCAACTGCATTTCTTGCGGTTTGTCTTTCAGGCGTTCGCGCATTTCCATGATTTTGGGGTTGATGGCTTTCATTTTGGCCATGCTCGAATACGCTTTGGCGTTGAGCCAGTAAAACGCAATCTTGAGCAGCAGCACCAGTGCCACAATGGACCAGCCCCAGTTTTGAATCAAGGTGTGCAACTTGTCGAGCAGCCAATACAGCGGTTTGGCAAGAATGGTCAACCAGCCGTAGTCCTTGACCAGCTCCAGGCCAGGGGCCAGTGCTTCGAGAGTTTTTTCTTCCTGGGGGCCAATAAAAAGTTTGGCATCCATGGATTTGGTCATGCCAGGGGCAATCGCGTCGAGCGATGTGATCATGCCGACGGCGTAAAGGTTGGTGTCAACCTTGCGTTGAAAGAGGTCGCGCCTGATGCCGTCCCCCAGAATCCAGGCCGAGGCAAAGTAGTGTTGCACCATAGCGATATAGCCATTGGTAGCCTGCTTTTCAACGTCAACCTTGCCTTTTTCAATGTCCTTGAACTCTACCTTCTGGTATTTTTTAGCCTCGGTGTAGATCGCCGGGCCGGTGAAGGTCGAGTAGAAGGAAGACTCGCCTGGAGGTGGATTGCCGTCACGTACCAGCTGCAGGTAAAGCTGGGGCGACACAGGGGTACTGCCCGTGTTGATCACATCATGGCGAACCGTCGCATCATAGGCACCGCGCCTGAACGTGTAGGTTTTGACCAGCTTGACGCCGCCCACTTCTGCCGACTCAAACTTGACCTGCAGCTCATCTTGACCGTCTTTGAGGACACGCTCACCCGGCACTGCGGTCATGACTGTCTTGTGCGTGGGCATTGCCACACCACCCGCAGCAGGAATGAGTCCGGTTTGCGCCACATAGACCCGGTTGCTGCTTTCGTCGAGCAGTACAAAACCGCTTTTTTTGTCCGCCATGTCCTTGAACTTGTTAAAAGACGACCGAATCAAGGAACCCCCTTCAGTGTCGAACGTCAGGGTAAAGACGTCCGTCGTGACCACCAAACGCTCTTTGCTCGCCTGGGCCGCCACAGATGGCGCACCGGCAGGCAGTGCAGCGGTGCCCGCAGATGCAGGTGCGGGTGCGGGCACCGCTGAGGAGTTTGCAGTGGGCACCGAAGACGATGAGGCAGGACGCGCATTGTCTGCAGCATCTACTTTGACAGGCGTCGATGCGTTCGGAAAGAACGTGGGTTTTTGGCCATTGAAAACCTGCCACTGGTCCCACAACAGCACCATGGAAAAACCAAAAATCACCCATAAAACGGTGCGGCGAATGTCATTCATGGTGGCTTTTTCTCAGAAGAATTTGGCGTCACGTGTGTGACCAGACGGGTAAATAAAGTGGCAGGAACGGGGTCGAGTCCGCCATTGCACCAAGGCTGGCACCGTGCCAGCCGGTGCAGCGTAAGGTAGCTGCCCAGCACAGCGCCATGCTGATGCAGGGCCTGCAGAGAGTAAGCCGAACAACTCGGCTCAAAGCGACACGAAGAACCCAGAGACGGACTGAGCAACAGGCGATAAGCTTTAACCAGACCAATCAGGAAAGTCTGAGGCAAAGCCACAACAAACTTCGCAGAGCTGGCAAATGTCAAATGATGTTTCATTGATATTTCGTATCGGCCGTCATCTCTGGCCGCAGCCGGCCTGCATCAAGGCGATGACCTCAGCACGTACAGCTTCTTTGAGGTGTCTCGATGTTGCACTGGGAAATTCTTGGCGGGAAAACCCCCTGCGCAAGCGCACCACAAAAGCCGCCTGTGGGCAAGTGTGAAAAAAATCAGCACTCACAGCGTAGATTTGCCTTTTGATGGCGTTGCGCGTGACAGCACGTTTGGCCCACCGCTTCGGCACCATGGCACCCATCCAGACAGATTGAACTGGAAACAGGGCAGCTACCCGAGATTTGTCACCTGTGCTTTTTTCGAGTTCAGCGCGCGGCATCTGGGTGTGAAGCTCGTTGCAGTGCAAGGAGAAATGCGCGGTTTTGGCAACAACGCGGCCAGCAAGTACAGCCTGAAACTGTGATCGGGTTTTAAGCCGTTGCACACAAGGCCATATGTTGTTTAGCTAGAAGTTATGCACGGGACCACAAAACTGCCAACCCAGGCGTGCAATTGTCTTGAATACAAAGGTCAGGGGGCAGGGTGCTCACACAGCCAGACGCTTGCGGCCTTTGGCGCGACGTGCGGCAATGACTGCACGACCACCGCGTGTTTTCATGCGCGTCAGGAAACCGTGCGTGCGTGCGCGTTTGACTTTGGAGGGTTGGTATGTGCGTTTCATAATTTATCCAGCTACTTCTGCTTGGTTGTTTGACTGATGTTTTCTATTTCTAGAGGCTTGCTCTAGAGGCTTGCTTGTGACTCGCTTGTAAGTCACATGTGACTCACATGCGACTTACATTCGACTCACGTATGGCTTGTGCATCTGCCCCAATTGCGGGCATTCGCTAGCGATTTCAGTCTTTCAAGATTCGCATGAAATTTTTTGAAATCGTGCCAATGCCACGACCGGCGACACTTGCTCATCAAGTTAACCCATGATTATCACAGATTTCCCAAGGCTGAGACCGGACTGTGGAGTCTGCTGGGGGCAATGCCTTGCATCACAAGCCTGTACAGACCGTATGGAAAACGCGTGAAAGCGACAGGAATTACTTTGTGGATAACTTGGCCCGAAGACTACAATCACACGTGTCAAAAATGAATCTTATCCACAAGCGCCAGACGTACTTTACTGGCAGCACAGCCCCCGAAAATTCCCCATGTACGACGCGCCCGCAAGCGACTTGAGTCACAGTTTATGGCGAACATGCGTCGACCACCTTGCCCAGGAATTGCCTGAGCAGCAGTTCAACACCTGGATACGCCCGCTGGTTGCTGAAGTTGCTCAGGACCTCTCGAAAGTCACGATACAAGTCGGCAACCGCTTCAAGCTCGACTGGATTCGCGCCCAGTATGCTGCCCGCATTGCAGCGCTGCTTGAGAAGGTTTCAGGTCAGAACATTGCACTCGAGTTAGCGCTCGCTCCCCGTGAAAGTCCTATAAAACAGGTCTCTGTCGCCAGAATCTTTGAAACCTCCGAAATCTCTGAGTCTGCCGGTACAAGTGCGATTGAAGAGTTTGCGGGTGCGCCCTTCAAGAATCGACTCAACACTGCACTCACATTCAACACGCTCATTGAGGGCACGGCAAACCGCATGGGACGTGCGGCAGCCATGCACGTTGCCAGCAGCCTGGGCCAGCTTTACAACCCACTTTTTATTTATGGCGGTGTCGGCCTGGGCAAAACCCACCTGATGCATGCGGTTGGCAATAAACTGCTGGCAGATAACCTTCAGGCAAAAGTTCTCTACATCCACGCAGAGCAATTCGTCTCGGATGTGGTTAAAGCCTATCAACGCAAGACTTTTGAGGAGTTCAAAGATCGCTACCACTCACTTGATTTGCTGCTGATTGATGATGTGCAATTTTTTGCCAACAAAGATCGTACGCAAGAAGAGTTCTTCAACGCTTTTGAAGCTCTGCTGACAAAAAAATCACACATCGTGATGACCAGTGACACCTATCCGAAAGGTCTGACAGACATCCACGAGCGTCTGGTCTCACGCTTTGACTCTGGCCTGACGGTTGCCATTGAGCCGCCTGAGCTGGAGATGCGCGTGGCCATTTTGATTCGCAAGGCTGAAGTTGAAGGCACGGTGATGCCAGAGGAAGTCGCTTTCTTTGTCGCAAAAAATGTGCGTTCAAACGTGCGTGAACTCGAAGGCGCATTGCGCAAGATTCTGGCTTACTCTCGCTTTAACCAGAAAGATATCTCCATCCAACTGGCGCGCGAAGCGCTGCGGGATTTGCTGTCCATCCAAAACCGTCAGATTTCGGTTGAAAATATTCAAAAAACGGTTGCCGACTACTACAAGATCAAAGTGGCAGACATGTATTCCAAAAAGCGCCCAGCCAGTATTGCCAGGCCGCGTCAGATCGCCATGTACCTGGCCAAGGAACTGACCCAGAAGAGCTTGCCAGAAATCGGCGAGCTGTTCGGTGGACGTGACCACACCACGGTGCTGCACGCTGTGCGCAAGATGTCTGCAGAACGCCAGCAACTGACCGAGTTGAACCAGCAGTTGCATGTGCTGGAGCAAACATTGAAAGGGTAGAAAAGGATGAAAAAAGCAGCAAGCCACACAAGGATAACCCTGTGGATAACTTTTTAATAACTGGTGAGTTATCCACAGGAGAGGCGTTACGGCAGAAGTTGTTCAGTTTTCATACACCTATTTCAAGGGTTCAAAACACAGGGTTATACAGTCGCCAAGTGATTGATTTAAAACAAAAAATTGAGGTTATGCACAGAAAAGTGGTACTTCTACTACTACTACTAATTTGAATTAAAGAAATAAAGAGATAGAGAGTTGAAGAAGTCAACAGAAACAAAAAGGAAATCATGATCGTTCTGAAAGCCACCCAAGACAGAGTTTTGTCAGTACTGCAATCCGTTGCAGGCATCGTTGAGCGCAGGCATACCCTGCCCATTCTTGCCAACGTATTGATTCGTAAAACAGGCACTCAGTTGCAACTGACAACGAGTGATCTCGAAATCCAGATTCGTACCAGTGCCGAGCTCGATGGTGACGTTGGCGACTTCACCACCACTGTCGGTGCACGCAAGCTCATTGATGTGCTGCGTTCCATGCCGAGCGACCAGACTGTGTCGCTTGAATCTGCACAGAACAAATTGATTTTGAAGGGCGGTAAAAGCCGGTTCACGCTGCAAACACTGCCAGCCGAAGACTTCCCGCTGGTGCAGGAGGCGGCCAGCTTTGGTCCTGTCTTTTCAGTGCCTCAGAACGTGTTGAAAGCGCTCCTCAATCAGGTCTCGTTTGCCATGGCGGTTCACGACATACGCTACTACCTCAATGGCATTTTGTTTGTTGCAGAAGGCACACAGCTGAGCCTGGTGGCAACTGACGGCCACCGTTTGGCATTCTCGTCAGCCACGCTGGATGTCGAGGTGCCCAAACAGGAGGTGATCTTGCCGCGCAAAACCGTTCTTGAGATGCAGCGTCTGCTCAGTGACAAAGAAGGTGCGATTGACATGCAGTTCGCTGGCAACCAGGCGAAATTCGGCTTTGATGGCATGGAATTCGTCACCAAGTTGGTGGAAGGAAAGTTCCCCGACTACAACCGTGTGATTCCGAAGAACCATAAAAACATCATCACGCTGGGCCGCGTCCCATTGCTGGCGAGCCTGCAGCGCACAGCGATTCTGACAAGTGAAAAATTCAAAGGGGTCCGTCTCAACATTGAGGCTGGCAGCCTGCGCGTGGCTTCCAGCAACGCTGAGCAGGAAGAGGCTGTGGACGAGCTTGACATTGACTACGCAGGAGAGGCGATTGAAATTGGTTTCAACGTGACCTACCTGATCGATGCCCTGTCCAATATGGACCAGGACATGGTCAAAATTGAGCTGGCTGACTCCAACAGTTCCGCGCTGCTGACCATTCCAGACGATGCGGCGTTCAAGTACGTCGTGATGCCCATGAGAATTTAACTCTTTCACCCTTCCGTTTCAAAATGACAATCCAAACCCGCTACTGAAGCGGGTTTGGTCATTCAAGAGATCAATGAGCGCCCAGCAGTTGGGACAGATATTGGGAGAACAGCCAGCCATGACCGAAGAAAAAAAACCTGCCGAATCCAGCCATGACGATCAAGCGAGAGTCAACAACGGTGCTGCAGGGGAGGGAAGCTCCAACTTCCAGCCAAAAATTGACACCCATCAGGTCGGCGCGTCTGAAGCCTACGGTGAAGGTTCCATCCAGATTCTGGAGGGCTTAGAAGCCGTGCGCAAGCGCCCTGGCATGTACATCGGCGACACATCTGACGGCACCGGCTTGCACCATCTGGTGTTTGAGGTGGTGGACAACTCGATTGATGAGTCATTGGCGGGGCATTGTGATGACATTGTGGTCACGATTCACACTGACAACTCCATCAGCGTGACAGACAATGGGCGCGGCATTCCGACCGGCATCAAGATGGATGACAAGCACGAGCCCAAGCGTTCGGCGGCTGAAATCGCACTGACCGAGCTGCATGCCGGCGGTAAATTCAACCAGAACAGCTACAAGGTGTCAGGTGGCTTGCATGGCGTGGGTGTGAGCTGCGTCAACGCACTGAGCAAAATGCTGCGCCTGACGATCCGCCGTGATGGCAAGGTTCATGTCATGGAATTTTCGAGGGGTTTCGTGCAGAACCGTCTGCTTGAATCCATCAGCACCCCCCATGGCTTGGTTGAGGTGTCACCGATGAAGGTGATGGGCGACACCGACAAGCGTGGCACAGAAGTCCACTTCTTGCCTGACCTGGATATTTTTCAGACCAACTCGGATTTTCATTACGAAATTTTGAGCAAGCGGTTGCGTGAGCTGAGCTTTTTGAACAATGGCGTGAAGATCCGTTTGAAAGACGAACGTACGGGCAAAGAAGACGATTTTGCCGGTGCGGGTGGTGTCAAAGGCTTTGTCGATTTCATCAACAAGGGCAAAACGGTACTCAACCCCAATGTGTTCGCTGCCATGGGTGACCGGCAAAGCGACCAGGGAACCAATATCGGCGTTGAAGTGGCCATGCAGTGGAACAGCGGCTACAGCGAGCAGGTGCTTTGCTTTACCAACAATATTCCCCAGCGTGACGGCGGCACGCACCTGACAGGTCTGCGCGCTGCCATGACGCGCGTGATCAACAAATACATTGACGACAGCGAGATTGCAAAAAAAGCCAAAGTTGAGGTCACTGGCGACGACATGCGTGAAGGGCTGTGCTGTGTGCTGAGTGTGAAGGTGCCTGAGCCCAAGTTTTCAAGCCAGACCAAAGACAAGCTGGTGTCCAGCGAAGTGCGCGGCCCGGTGGAAGACATTGTCAGCCGGCTGCTGCATGACTACCTGCAGGAGCGGCCCGCTGACGCGAAGATCATTGTCGGAAAAATCATCGAAGCTGCGCGTGCGCGCGAGGCAGCCCGCAAGGCACGCGATATGACGCGCCGAAAAGGCGTGCTCGACGGGATGGGGCTGCCCGGCAAGCTCGCTGATTGTCAGGAGAAAGACCCGGCAGAGTGCGAAATTTATCTCGTCGAGGGCGACTCCGCTGGTGGCTCAGCCAAGCAAGGGCGCGATCGTAAATTTCAGGCCATCTTGCCGCTGCGCGGAAAAATATTGAACGTTGAAAAAGCGCGTTATGAAAAACTGCTGACCAGCAATGAAATCCTGGTTCTGATCACCGCTCTGGGCACCGGCATTGGCAAGGGCGGTGGTGTGGGCGGTACGCCCGGTGCCGATGACTTTAACGTTGCCAGACTGCGCTACCACCGCATCATCATCATGACCGATGCCGACGTGGATGGCGCACACATCCGCACGCTGCTGCTGACGTTTTTCTACCGCCAGATGCCAGAACTGGTCGAGCGCGGTCACATCTACATCGCACAGCCACCGCTGTACAAAGTCAAGGCAGGCAAGGAAGAGCAGTACCTCAAAGACACCGCTGCACTCGATGCCTTTTTGCTGCGCATCGCGCTCAAAGATGCCTCTGTACACACCGGTGGTGAGGGCAGTGTGGTGCTGGCAGGCGAGACCTTAGCTGAACTGGCACGCAAACACCAACTGGCCGAGTCCGTGATTGCACGCCTGCGCGGCTTCATGGACGCCGAGGCGCTCAAGGCGATTGCCGATGGTGTGTCACTCCGCCTCGACACTTTGGCAGATGCCGAGGCATCTGCGGCGTCGCTGCAAAAGTTCTTGCCTGCCGCAGATGTGGCGGGCGAGTTTGATGTGCGCACCGACAAACCCATTTTGCGCATCAGCCGACGCCACCACGGCAATGTGAAAAGCAGTGTGCTGACCCAGGACTTTGTACACGGTGCGGATTACGCCATGCTCGCCGATGCCGCAGCTACGTTCAAAAACCTGATGGGCGAAGGTGCCAGGGTCATGCGCGGCGAGGGCGAGCGCCAGAAACAGGAGAAAGTGACCGACTTTCGCCAGGCCATGGACTGGCTGATCGTTCAAGCTGAAAACGCTACCGCCCGTCAGCGTTACAAAGGTCTGGGCGAGATGAATCCGGTACAGCTGTGGGAAACCACCATGGACCCCACAGTGCGCCGCTTGCTGCGCGTGCAGATTGACGATGCCATTGAGGCTGACCGGGTCTTCACCATGCTGATGGGCGATGAGGTTGAGCCGCGCCGCGTGTTCATCGAGTCAAACGCGCTGCGTGCAACGAACATTGATGTTTGATGTTCGCTACCCGTCAGGCTCCGTCAGGTTCCGTCAAGTTTTTAAAGGTACATCAGCAGGTAGAGTGGTTTTAATATCAACGAGATAACCGATGAGACAACTTCATGAGCGACAAAAACGACTACACCCCACCCAAAGTCTGGACCTGGGACCAAGAAAATGGCGGTAAGTTTGCCAGCATCAACCGACCCATTGCCGGTGTGACGCATGACAGGGCCCTGCCAGTAGGCCGCCACCCACTGCAGCTTTATTCACTGGGCACGCCCAACGGTGTCAAGGTGACCATCATGCTCGAAGAGTTGCTGGCATCGGGCTGCAGTGGTGCTGAGTACGACGCCTGGCTGATCCGCATCAGTGAGGGAGACCAGTTTGGCAGCGGATTTGTGGCGGTCAATCCCAACTCCAAGATTCCGGCGCTGATGGACCGCAGTGGCCCGGCACCCGTGCGGGTGTTCGAGTCCGGCGCGATTTTGCAATACCTGGCTGAAAAGTTCGGCATGTTTTTGCCTGCAGGTGGCGCAGCGCGTGCCGAGTGCCTGTCGTGGCTGTTCTGGCAGATGGGCAGCGCGCCTTTCCTGGGCGGCGGCTTCGGCCATTTCTATGCTTACGCGCCGGCCAAATTTGAGTACCCCATCAATCGCTACGCGATGGAGGTCAAGCGCCAGCTGGATGTATTAGACCGCCAGCTGGCAGAGCACCGTTTCCTGGCAGGCAGCCAATACACCATCGCAGACATGGCGGTGTGGCCCTGGTATGGCACGCTGGTCAAGGGACTGCTGTACGAGGCCGGCGAGTTCTTGAGCGTGCATGAGTACAAGCACGTTCTGCGCTGGGCGGACGAGGTTGCTGCGCGCCCTGCTGTGCAACGCGGGCGCAAGGTCAACCGCGTTTTTGGCGAGCCTTCCAGCCAGCTGCATGAGCGGCATGAGGCCAGCGACTTTGACGCAAAAACGCAAGACAAGTTGACCCCGCCCGTCCAGGCGCCCAGTGACAAAGCGTGACCATCACGGCGCGCTGTCATCTCTTTCATTTACTTTTTTGATCCATGACCGAAATCACCCAACCCCCTGAGCTGCCCGACCGTCTGTCAACCGACGAGCGCAGCCCGCATTTCAACAAGGCGGTCTTTGAGCATGACGTGGGCATCCGCTTCAACGACAAAGACCGCAACGACGTACAAGAGTATTGCATCAGCGAAGGCTGGATCAAGGTGCCCGTGGGCAACAAGGTGGACCGCAAAGGCCATCCGCTGACGATCAAGCTCAAGGGCCGGGTTGAGTCGTTCTACAAGCAGGCTTGACGACCGTCACGCTCCGGTGCGGTGTTTTTTTCAACAAAAAAGGCAGCTGTGGCAATGAGGACGGGCGCTGCAAGCTATTTTATTTATAGCAAAAAGGGTTTTGGCGTACTGCTGGCTGACCGCGCCTTATTTGCCGTCAGGCAGCTCGATCTTGACTTCCAGCACATCCAGGTTGCCGTCACGCTCCATGGTGACTTTGATGTCGTCGAGGTTGATGGGGATGTACCTGGCAATCACGGCAATCAGGTCGCGCTGCAGGTCGTGCAAGTACTCGGGTTTGGCACTGCTGCCCAGCCGCTCGTGCGCCAGGATGAGTTGCAGGCGCTCTTTGGCGACATTGGCAGTTTTCTTTTTCTCGCCCAGAAAAAACGACAAGTATGGAGCCATGGTGTCTTATCTTCCCCCGAACAGGCGTTTTAGCAAACTTGGTTTCGGCACATCAATGAAGCGCAGGGGTTTGTCAGGCACGCCCAGAAAGCGCTCGATCACATCTTTGTAGGCTTCTGACACATCGCTGCCCTCCATTAAAACGGCAGGCACGCCCTGGTTGGAGGCCTGCAGTACAGCCTCTGACTCGGGAATCACCCCAATCAGCGGTATGCGCAGGATGTCCTTGATGTCGTCAATCGACAGCATCTGGCCTTGGCCAACCCGGCTTGGGTTGTAACGGGTAATCAAGAGGTGTTCCTTGATGGGCTCATTGCCTTGCATGGCGCGCCGGGTCTTGCTGGCCAGTATGCCCAGAATGCGGTCAGAGTCGCGCACACTGGAGACCTCGGGGTTGGTCACAACCAGTGCTTCATCGGCAAAATGCATGGCCATGAGTGCGCCGGTTTCAATGCCTGCCGGGGAGTCACAAACAATGAACTCAAAATCCATTGCGGCCAGGTCGGTGAGCACTTTCTCGACACCATCCTTGGTCAGCGCATCCTTGTCGCGCGTTTGCGAGGCGGCCAGCACAAACAGATCGGGGCATTTTTTGTCTTTGATCAGGGCCTGCTGAAGGCTGGCTTCGCCTTGAATGACGTTGATCAGGTCATACACCACACGGCGCTCGCAGCCCATGATCAGGTCCAGGTTGCGCAATCCCACGTCAAAATCAATCACCGCCGTTTTGTGGCCACGCAGAGCCAGACCGGTCGAAAAGCTGGCGCTGGTGGTGGTCTTGCCCACGCCACCCTTGCCCGAGGTCACAACAATTATTTTTGCCATACGGGAATTGCCTTTTTGGAAAATTTATCAGGTGACTGTTCGATTGGACGGCTGAAATGGGGCCACCCAATGCGCACAGTCAAAGCCGTGGCGGCCATCACATGGCGTCCATCATGAGTTTGTCGCCGTCTGCGGTTGTGACCAGACGTACCTGGGCGGGCTTGCCTTGCACATGGTCTGGCAGCGGGTTCTCGCCGGTGCGGTAAACGCCCGCAATGCTGAGCAATTGTGCTTCTAAGGCCAGTGCAAAAATACGGGCATCCGTGTTGCCGCGCGCACCTGCGATGGCTTTGCCGCGCAGGGGGGCATAAACGTGAATATGGCCGTCTGCAATAACTTCTGCACCGGCACTGACCATCGCCAGCACGACCAGGTCTCGCCCGCGCGCATAGACTTGCTGGCCCGATCGCAAGGGCTTGTCGATCACCAAGGCGCTGAGCTGGCCGGGCGCAGGCATAACGGCAGTGGCGACTGCAGGGGCTTGGGCCGGCGGGCTTTCGGGTGTTGCCCGTGCTGCTGCAGGCGCTGTGCCGGTGTCGTCAGGTGCGCCTTGGGTTGGCTTTTTTGCCTTGTTGCCCAACAGGTAGGCATCAGGCGTGGGTATCAGGCCCGTGCCGAGTGCTGCCGCCATCTGCGCACTGCTGCCGCCCTTGACCGCTATCGGGTTCAGGCGGTAAGTGCGCAGCAGGCTTGACAAATTGTGAAAGTCAAGTTCGGGTGCAGCATGGTCCGGGCCAGCTTGCAGGGGCGAGAGGTCAATGACCAGAGCGTCTTGGTCAAAGAAATCAGGAATGTCGCCAAACCGTGATGTCAGTTCGCGTTGCAAGGCAGCCAGATCGGTCGATTTAAGCAGCAGCGCTACCAGCGGCAGGTTGGCGCTTTTGATCTCAAATGTGGTGGGCGTGGTGGCCGAGATGGCAACAGTCATGGGTGCAGTGCGTTGGGGTGTCACGTAGGGGCATCAAGCGGTTGCAGAGAACTGTCCCTATGGTGAAGGGTAAATTCCAGGTTTCGGGTCAGAATTTGTCATCAATGTGTCCTAAGGTAACCAAAAGCGCACCAGTGCCGGTCTGAGCCCATGTATTTTGCAGATCACAGATTCAAACCCGCTTTTGCTTTGTTACTTTTTACTTGACATTTGATGAATTTTCCGCAGTTTCTGATTGTATCTGCCGTGCTGTCCCGGAGATCACGGCCGTGAGGCTCGTGAAAGCTTGAGATGGTTTGAGATGGTTTGAGTGTTGCGCAGGTCAAAGCTCGATTTCGGCAGCCAGCGGTGCATGGTCAGACAAATGCGACCACGGCTTGCGCGGCAGTACCACTGGCTTGTGGCCAATCGCGTTGCGCACATAAATACGGTCCAGCTGCAGCAAAGGCTGGCGCGCGGGAAAGGTGCGGGCCGGGTGGCCATGCGCCTGCACAAACACTTCATGCAGGCCAGCGCCCTGCGCCAGCTGCGCCTGGGCGCGGTGCCGCCAGTCGTTGAAGTCGCCCGCCACCACCAAAGGCGCCTGTGGGGGAACAGCAGCGGCAATCAGCTGGCACAGCCTGTCCATTTGCTGGGTGCGGTGGGTCTGTGTCAGGCTCAAATGCACGCATATGGCGTGCAAGTTGACACTTTGGCCGGGAATGGCCAGCTCACAATGCAGCAGGCCACGGCGTTCAGGCCCGCTGATCGACACATCGTGATTTTTAAAACGCACAATCGGAAACTTGGACATCACCGCGTTGCCGTGGTCGCCTTTGTCATAAACAGCGTTGCGTCCGTAGGCAAACTCGGGCCAGATGCTGTCGGCTAAAAACTCGTAGTGTGGTGCCTTGGGAAAGTGCTCAAACCTGCCGCCATGCTGGGTGTGCTTGCCTGTGACTTCTTGTAGAAACACCACGTCCGCTCCGATTTTTCGTACCGCTTCGCGCAGCTCGGGCAGAATGAATTTGCGGTTGAAAAACGTGAACCCTTTGTGAATGTTGACGGTCAGCACCTTCAGCGAAAATGCGCTGGCGGCGACAGTCCGTGCTTGCTGAGCTTCAGCGCGCTCGGATACCTTGACGCTGACGTGCAGGGATTCGTTGGGGGTCATGGGAGGGGCAGACGTCTAAATTCGTCATTATTTGTCATTGTTACCCTGATGCCGGCCCAACGCTTGCAAGACGGCGGGCGCATTTTCAGCGCCGGGTGTCTCGCAGCCAGCCCAGACCTGCCGAGGTGCCGCCAGACTGGCCGCCTTTTCTGGGCCGGTATTCGCAGCCCACCCAGCCGTCCCAGCCGCATTGCGCGCTGACCTCGTCGATCACACCGAACAGGTAGGTGCAGTTCAACTCGCCCACATCGGGTTCATGGCGCTCGGGCACGCCAGCGATCTGAAAGTGCCCCACTGCACCCAACGGCAGGTAGTTGCGGATTTTCATGGCAACATCACCCTCGACAATCTGGCAGTGGTACAGGTCCATCTGCACCTTGGCGTTGGCCGCGCCTGTCTCGGCAATCACTTCATGGGCGTGGTCTTGCCGGTTGAGAAAAAAGCGCGGTATGTCGCGCGTGTTGATGGGCTCGATCAGCACATCGCAGCCCTGTTGTGCGGCCTGCGCGGCTGCCCAGCGCAGGTTGGCAACGTACGTGGGCTGAACGTCTTCGCGCTGCAGGCCCGGCGGAATCAAGCCCGCCATGACGTGAATGCGCGGGCAACCCAGTGCCTGCGCATAACCCAGTGCCAGCAAAACGCCCGCCTGAAATTCGGCTTCACGCCCGGGAATGCAGGCCGTGCCCCGGTCGCCAGACCGCTCCCAGGCGTGGGCAATCGACGTTGCATCGGTGCCCCCCGGCGGCGCGTTGAACAGCACCTGCTGCAAACCGTTGGCTTGGAGCCGCGCGGTCAGCTCTGCCGGGCTGAAGGCGTAGGGGAACAGGTATTCGACGGCTTTAAAGCCATCCTGGGCCGCGGCTTCAAAGCGGTCAAGGAACGGCAGCTCGGGGTACATCATGGACAGGTTGGCGGCGAATTTTGGCATGGCTTGATTGGATTTACTATTAAATTAGGAGCAATAAAAGACCGTGGATATTGCTGTAGAGGTATTTTTTGCTATTGTTTTTAACTGCTGTATGCGAGGAATCAGGAAACCTTCAACGCAGAGGCGCAGAGTACGCAGAGAACCGCAGAGAAAGAAGAAAAATTTTGTTTTCCCCCTCGTCTTGCTCTGCGTACTCTGCGCCTGAAGCGTTGAATGATTTGTCTGCCTTCGACCTTTGTAGTTGTAGTATTTTCCAGTTTGCTTCTACCAGCGCGCACCAAAAGTCTGCCGCAGCCCGTCAATCTGCGCTGCCGTCAATGCTGCGGGCGCGGGCTGCCCGTGGCTGGCATGTGTGAGACAGGCCAGGCGTGCGGTCTCTTCAAGCTCTTCAAGTGTGGCCATGGCCTGCATCGGGCTGTCGTGCCACACGTTCGGGCCCAGCCGCGCCAGCATCACGGCGCGAATGGGGGTGCCGCGCTCGCCGTAGTCGGCGATGGTGCGGGCCACCAAGGCGGCAACAGCCGGGTCGCCGGGGCGGTGGTAGGGCATCAGCGGGACATGCCCGACCTTCATGACAAAGTAGGGCGTCAGGGGTGCCAGCAACTCGTTTATCTGAGCGTTGGTGTCATGCTGGGCATGCTGCAAGCTCAGTGCCACGCAGTAGGTGCTGTGGGTGTGAATGATGCAGCGTGTGGCGGTATCAAAGCGCGTGGCAGCGGCGTAAATCTGGGTGTGCAGGGCGATGGTTTTGCTGGCTTTGTCACCACTGCGCTGCTGCGCGTTGGTGTCCAGCCGGGCCAGTCGGGCGGGGTCCAGAAAGCCCAGGCAGGCGTCCGTTGGTGTGATGAGAAACCCCACGCCGTCGGCCTCGTCCAGGCGCACACTGATGTTGCCTGCCGTGGCGTGGACGTAGCCTCTGTCAAACAGGCTTTTACCGACCCGGCAAATCTCCTCGCGCGCTTGGGCCTCAGTCATGCCAGTCATGCCAGCGTCGTGAAGGCGTGGGTGAAGAAATCATCGCCGCCAAAGTTGCCTGATTTGAGTGTGATGTGAAGACCCCTGCCTGAATCGCCCCCTGCCTCTTCAGGCAGCTGGGCAAAGCACCACGGAACCCCCGGCGCAATCTGCGGGCCGATCTGCATCTGCGTGATGCCCAGAGCCTGCACGCAAGCGCCTGATGTCTCACCGCCTGCCACCACCAGCTGGCGCACCCCCAGCGCGACCAGGCCTTGTGCAACGGCGGCCAGTGTGCGCTCGACCAGCGCCCCGGCAGACTCTGCGCCCAGCTGTTGTTGAATGGCTTTGACAGCGGCGCTCTCAGCGCTGGAGTACACCAGAACTGGGCCGTCTTTCAGCTCAGGCGCAGCCCAGGCCAGCGCCTGCGTCGCCACATCTTCCCCGTTTGCCATCCGCAGTGGGTCAAGCGCCAATGCAGGCCAGCCGGCTGTGATGAAAGCCTGCACCTGACGGTTGGTTGCCAGCGAACAACTGCCCGACACCACCGCTTTCCAGCCACTGGCCGGGGGCAATTCGCTGGCCTCCAGAGAAGGTGAGATGCCAAAATTTTGTGCCAGACCGATGGCCACGCCTGAACCAGCTGTGACCAGCGGCATGTCCTTTAAAGCCGGGCCTAAGCGCATCAGATCGTCATTGGAAATCGCATCAACGACAGCCACGCCCACGCCAGTTGCCCTGAGCTGCGCGATGCGCTCACGCACAGCCTCACTGCTGCTGGCCACCGTGCGGTAGTCAATCAGCCCGACAACGCGCTGCACCTGTGCTTGCAGCACACGCACCAGGTTTGCGTCCGTCATGGGCGTGAGTGGATGGTTTTGCATGCCACTTTCATTCAGCAGCGCATCCCCGGCAAAAAGATGACCCTTGAACACGGTGCGGTTGTTGTCTGGAAAAGCCGGGGTGGCGATGGTGAAGTCGGCGCCCAGCGCGTCCATCAAGGCTTCGGTGACGGGGCCGATGTTGCCTTGCGCGGTGCTGTCAAAGGTGGAGCAATACTTGAAGTAAATCTGCTGTGCGCCCTGCGCCTGCAGCCAGGCCAGTGCTGCAAGCGACTGGGCCACGGCTTGCCCAGCCGGGTTGGTGCGTGACTTGAGTGCCACCACCACAGCATCGACGCCTGCCCCCAAAGGAGCGGTGGGCACACCAATGGTTTGCACCACGCGCATGCCGCTGCGCACCAGGTTGTTGGCCAGGTCGCTGGCACCGGTGAAGTCATCGGCAATGCAGCCAAGCAGCAGTCTAGGTGGGGTCATACGGTTTCTTTTTGGGCAATTCAATGCCAGGGAAGATCTTGATGACAGCGCTGTCATCTTCTTTTGCAAAGCCTGCGGTCGATGCCTGCATGAACATCTGATGCGCTGTGGACGACAGTGGCAGTGGAAACTTGCTGGCCCGCGCCATGTCCAGCACCAGCCCCAGGTCTTTGACAAAAATATCGACGCTTGAGAGCGGCGTGTAGTCAGCCGCCAGCACATGCGCCATGCGGTTTTCAAACATCCAGCTGTTGCCCGCGCTGTGGGTAATCACCTCGTAGAGTGCAGCTGGGTCAACGCCTTCGCGCAAACCCAGGGCCATGGCCTCGGCAGCAGCGGCGATGTGTACACCTGCCAGCAGCTGGTTGATGACTTTGACTTTGCTGCCTGCGCCCGCCTTGTCGCCGAGCTTGTACAACGTGCCGGCCATGGCACGCAAAAAAGGCTCGGCGACGGCATAGGCTTCGGGTTTGCCTGCACTCATCATGGTCATCTC
>RDZZ01000168.1 GCA_004293655.1 Polaromonas sp.
TCGCGGCCGTCGGCAAACACCAGCTCTTCCAGGCCCACCTTGCGGCCCTCGCCTTTTTCAACACCGGCAATCAGGCCCAGGTCCAGGCCCAGTTCGGTAAAAACCTCACGCGCCATGCTCACCTGGCCTTTGCCGCCATCGACCAGCACCAGGTCGGGCAGCCTGCCATCGTTGTTTTTCACCGCTTCGGCCAACTTGCTGTAGCGCCGCGTGAGCACCTGGCGCATGGCGGCGTAGTCGTCACCCGGCGTGATGCCCTCGATGTTGTAGCGGCGGTATTGCGCGCTTTGCATCTTGTGCTCGGCAAACACCACGCACGACGCCTGGGTGGCCTCACCGGCCGTGTGCGAGATGTCAAAACACTCGATGCGCAGGGCCGCGAGGTCTTGCATCTTCAAGTCCATCGCCTCGGCCAGCGCCCGGGTACGGGCCTGTTGCGAGCCTTGTTCCGCCAGAAGGCGGGCCAGTTGCAGTTCAGCATTTTTAAGCGCCATGTCCAGCCAGATGCGGCGTTGTTCGCGCGGCTGGTGGATGGCTGCAAACTTCACGCCGCTCTGAGCCACCAGGGTGGCAATCAGGGATTTTTCCACCGGCTCGCTGCACACCAGCACCGGCGGCACGGGCACGTCCATGTAGTGTTGGGCAATAAAAGCCTCCAGTACCAGTGCTTCGATTGTTTTAGCCTGAATGGCCAGGGTTTCCTCCGCATCCAGCTCGGCATCGAGTTCGGCCGCATCGACTGCGTTTTCAATGTGCGTGGGAAAGTACGGCCTGTCGCCCAGATGCCGCCCGCCGCGCACCATGGCCAGGTTGACGCAGGCCCTGCCGCCCTGCACCTTGACGGCCAGGATATCGACATCCACATCGCCATTTTTGCCGCCCACTTCCATGGCCTGCTGGTGCAGCACCTTGGACAGCGCCGACATCTGGTTGCGCAGCTCGGCGGCTTGCTCAAACGCCAGTTTTTCGGCGTGCAAAAGCATCTGCTGCTCCAGACCCTGCAGGATGTCCTGCGTCTGGCCCTGCAAAAACTTCTCGGCGTTGCTCACGTCTTGCGCGTAAGCCTCAGGCGTGATGTGGCCCACACACGGCGCGGAACAACGCTTGATCTGGTAGAGCAGGCAAGGCCGCGTGCGGTTGTTGAACACGGTGTCTTCGCAGGTGCGCAGTTTGAAGACTTTTTGCAGCAGCAAAATGCTCTCTTTGACAGCCCAGGCGCTCGGGTAGGGGCCGAAGTAGCGGTGCTTTTTCTCGACCGCGCCACGGTAATACGCCACGCGCGCAAACTGGTGGGTGGCGAGTTTGAGATACGGGTAGCTTTTGTCGTCCCTGAAAAGGATGTTGAAGCGCGGGTTCAGCGTCTTGATGAGGTTGTTTTCAAGCAGCAGCGCCTCGGCTTCAGAGCGCACCACCGTGGTCTCCATGCGCACGATTTTTGTCACCATGTGGCCGATGCGGCTGCCGCCATGGTTTTTCTGGAAGTAGTTGGCCACCCGTTTTTTCAGGTTGCGGGCCTTGCCGACGTAGAGCACACCGCCTTCGGCATCAAAGTAGCGGTACACGCCGGGCAGGGCGGGCAGGGCCGCGACTTCACTGAGCAGCTGGGGGGCAAATTCGTGGGTTTTGGTCATGGTGTCAAAAATGCGCGCATCCCGTATTGTGGACAATCCCGGCATGCGAGCAACGCCAGACAGCCTTCAATGGGATATTTTTTGCAAGGTCATCGACAACTTCGGTGACATCGGCGTTTGCTGGCGGCTCGCTGCTGACCTGGCCGGGCGCGGGCACCGGGTGCGTTTGTGGGTAGATGACGCCAGTGCGCTGGCATGGATGGCACCCGGCGGCTGCGCGGGCGTTCGCGTCTTGTCTTGGACAACGCCGCTGGCTCAAACCGACCTGAATACGCTCGATGACCACCCTGGAGATGTGCTGCTAGAGGCGTTCGGCTGTGAAATTGCTCCTGAATTCATAGCGTCTAGTGCCGACAGATATTGCCGCAGCGGCCTGAAACCCGTGTGGATCAACCTCGAATACCTGTCTGCCGAGGCGTACGCAGAACGCAATCACGGCCTGCCCTCTACCCTGAGCGTGGCGCAAGGCGGTGCGGCAGCGGGCTGGACCAAGTGGTTTTTCTACCCCGGTTTCACTGTGAGGTCAGGCGGGCTGCTGCGGGAACCCGGTCTGGCACAGCGTCAGGCCGCGTTTGACCGCACCGCCTGGCTGGGCAAGCAGGGCATTGTCTGGGCAGGCGAGAAGCTGGTGTCGCTGTTTTGCTACGAGCCATCTGCGCTGCCCGGACTGCTGCGCGAGCTGGCCAACACCGGCATCCACGGCCAGCAGACTCGTCTGCTGGTGGCGGCCGGGCGGGCGCAAGGAGCCGTCAGCAGCGCTGCAGCGGCCCTGGGCCTTACTGCACCGCAACGGCGGGAAAATATTGATAAAAAAAGCTCCCACAGCAATGCCTGTAAGGATTGTATGCTATCAATTTTATACCTCCCACTGCTTGCGCAAGCCGATTTTGACCACCTGCTGTGGGCTTGTGACCTGAATTTTGTGCGCGGCGAAGACTCGGTTGTTCGGGCCATCTGGGCGGGCAAGCCCTTTGTTTGGCAAATTTATGCGCAAGATGACGGCGTACACGGCCCGAAACTGGCGGCGTTTCTGGCCATGCTGGGCGCGACACCCAGCTTGCAGACGTTTCACTCCGCATGGAATGGCCTCACCAGCAATGACCGCCCAGCCCAAGGCTTGCCAGCGATTGACCTGAAAGACTGGGCAAACCCTGCACAGACTGCCCGCCAAAAGCTAGGCATGCAGCCCGACTTGGTGACGCAACTGCTCGATTTTGTAAATGCCAGACTCTCAACCCCAGGCTGACCGCGTCGCTGGCCTGCGCCTTTGTTCCGCATTCACCTGTTCACCTGCTGTGGTGCTTTAGCGCAAGTTGGCCAGGCGCCCTAGCCGCAAAAACTGCGTTTCACCACTTGCACCGCCCTCGACACCATCGTTGTCAGTGATGGCAAAGGCTTGCCCGCTCACATCGACAGCAAAGCTCTCCACCTTGTCCAGCACCATGCCACGCGGCGCCTGCAAGTCGGGCACCAAGTCACGTACCAAACGCTTTTTAAGCACCGGCACGCTGGCTGCGCCTGGCGCGGCAGGCACCAAACCCGCCACTGAAAACGCTTGCAGGGTTTTGATCGACGCATCGCCAAACTGGTTGTCGCGCTCGATCACCACAAAATTGTCACCGCCAACCGATGTGATTTCTGACAAACCCACCCAGCCGCCCTGCACCTTGCTGGACGTCAGCGGGTAGTGCAGCACGCCCCAGACCTGGGTTGCCGGGCTGTAGCTGAGAATTTTTACCATGCCTTTGGGGTCGTCCTTCCATTCACGCTGCACTGCCAGCCAGACCTTTTCACTGGCACCGCTGCCTGTGGTGGTCACGCCCTCCAGGCCAAAACGTACCGCATGCCGCGCAATGACGTCAGGCAGGGCGATTTCTTCTTGCACTTCACCCTGTGCGTTGAGGCGCACCAGCAGGTCTTTGAGCGCGCCTTCTTTTTTGTCAGGGTCGCCCTCTGAGGCCATCCAGAAACCGCCATCGGCGCGCTGGGCAATGCCTTCGGCGTCGTAGCCCACGGTCTTGCCGCCCTTGGTCACGGCAATGGCGTTGGTGACAAGGGCCGGGGTTTGCGTGGCGTCGATCTGCAAAATACGGGTGGTGGCGTACGCACTGTCAGTCACTGCCCACAAGCGCCCTGCCTGTTGGGTGTCGGCTGACATGCCCGAAACCGCACCCCAGGCAATCGGCGCACCTGCGGCATTGCTGGCAGATACAAGCGTTGGGTAGGCAGGCACAGCCGCACCACGCTGATAAATCGACACACTGGAGCGGGCCGCACCGTCATTTTCTGAGGCAACCACCAGCAAGTTGCGTTTGGGCAGCGCCAACAAGCCCTCTGGGCCAGACCCCGCTGGCAACGCCTGAACATAGACTGGCGCCTGGCCAGGCCCCACATCGCGCCACACGGAAATCAGCGATGAGCGCTCTGAGCTCACGAAAATCAAGCGATCTTTGCCGTACACACCCACATCCACGCCTTCAGGCTCATTGCCTTTGGCACCAGAGCGTGACTCTGGGTAGTGTCCCAACCGAATGGCCAGGTGATCAAGCGCGTTGCCACTGTCGAACTCCACCTTGCCATTGACGTTGAAAATACTGAAACCGCGCGAGCCACCCTTGTAGTCGCCTTCATTGGCCGTCACAAAGCGGTGATCGTCCAGCCAGGCCACGGCATCGGGCTCACGCAAAACGGCGGTGGCCGAATCAACAGGATGGATGATGCCGTCACGCTTGCGGTCAATGTCTTTCAAGTCAACGGCACCCGCCGAGAAGTGACGAATCACGGCACGCTTTTTGACATCAACCAGCACGATGTGGTTGTTCTCTTGCAAAGTCACTACCGCCACGCCTTTGTCGTTGACTTTGACGAACTCGGGCTCCGGGTCGGTCGGCTCCACAGCAGCGAGGCCCACCATCGACACAGGATGCACACCTGTGCAGTCCGGCATACCCTTGCTGTTTATCGGCACGATCAGCACAGTTCCGGCTGGCAACTGCGGCATGGCGCCTTTGTTGAGCTTTTCATCACGCTCGTTTTCCATCGCAATGACCGCATGCCGCGCATTTTTGTCCAGCGTGATGGCGTCCGGCTGGCCCTGCAGATTGCACTTCATGACGATGTTTTTCGTCTTCAAGTCAATCACTGCCAAATGGCCTTCAGGCTGAAAAAACTGCTTCGATGAATTGACCACTGCCAGCGCCCTGCCGCGCGAGACGACAACTGACGTCGGCTCGCCCTCGACTGCAATGAATCCCGCCGGTTTTGGGCTGGCGGGGTCGGTGATGTCGATCAGGCCAATGCCTTGTTGCTCACCATCGGTGTAGGCCAGCATGCGCCCGTCCTGGCTGGCCGCCACGATCTCTGCGACTGATTTTTTACTCACGTTGCGACCCGCTGGCACATTGCGCTGGGCCTCAAAGGTAGCAACGCGGTTGAAATACGGCCCTCTTGCAGGGCCTGCCGGGCTGGCCGACTGAGCCATGACACAACCGCCAACAGAAAACATGGTCAGAACCAGCACACTACGGGTTAATTTTTGAGGGTAAAGCATGGGGTTAAGAAAAAATAACTGAGGTCAAACGTGCCTGGCAAGCACTGATGCGAAACCCAGCCCAAGCCATGTTGGGCACAGCCCCAGCGGCCAGCCAGATTCACGCGGGTGTCCCATTCTGGGGGCCACGCATGACAAAACCGTGACGTCTGCCAACGATAAGACCTTCTAAAACCGCTAGAATCTGAGGCTTTGCGCAGAGCTGCTGCGCTTATCCGCATAAGGCTTACTCCATGAAAATCGCACAAGAAATTCGCGCCGGCAACGTCATCATGCACGGCAAAGACCCGATGGTGGTGCTCAAGACCGAATACAGCCGGGGCGGGCGCAACTCGGCGACCGTGCGCATGAAGCTCAAAAGCCTGATCGGCAGCTTCGGCACCGAGCAGGTCTTCAAAGCCGACGACAAGATTGACCAGGTCATCCTGGACAAAAAAGAGTGTACTTACTCATACTTTGCCGACCCGATGTACGTCTGCATGGATGCCGAATACAACCAGTATGAAGTCGAGGCCGAAAACATGGGCGACTCGCTGAACTACCTGCAAGACGGCATGGAGCTTGAAGTGGTGTTTTATGACGGCAAGGCCATCTCAGTGGAAGTGCCCACCAGCGTGAACCGTGAAATCACCTGGACCGAGCCGGCTGTGAAGGGCGACACGTCTGGCAAGGTGCTCAAGCCTGCCAAAATTTCCACGGGTTTTGAGATTGGTGTGCCGATTTTTGTAGCCCAGGGCGACACGGTTGAGATCGACACCCGCACCGGTGAGTACCGCAAACGCGTTTGAGCGCATGGTACATTGACAAAAAAGGCTCCTCCAGAGCCTTTTTTGCTTTTAACCTCGGTTGATTCACAACTTGAAGACTTTCGCCAGGCTGTCAATGACTCCAACTTGCCGATTCTGGTCGATGCGCGTGACTGGGCTCGTCTGCCTGGGAGTTTTCGCGCCGAAATCGAGAAGTGCTGTGTCGAGCTTTGAGATTTCATGCCCATTGCCGCACTTGCTGGCAAACTACATGCTCAATCCTTGACAATCAACTGATGCAACAAACACAAGACCTCTTAGCCAGCAGCCTGAGCAACGCCTGGGCCGAACTGCAGGCCCATGTGCGCAACGAGCAACCGCTGGACGCGGATGCCTACCGCCTGGCGTTTGCCGACCCGGAATTTTTGCTGCGCCGTGAAACGCGTGGCATTCGCATGCAGCTGGAAATGCTCAAGCCCGAGCTGGGCCAGCAAGCGCAAGGCATTGAGAACACGGTGGTGGTGTTTGGCAGCGCGCGCTTTCCATCGCCTGAAACAGCCAGCGCTTCTTTGGCTGCGGCTCGGGCCAGGCTTGAAAAAATCAATGCGGCAAGCCCGGACGCTGCTGCACTGCAGGATGCACAAGAGGCGCTGAGGGTGGCTGAGCGGCACACCCGCAATGCCCACCACTACGAGCAGGCCAGGCTGTTTGCACGGCTGGTGGCCACGTACAGTCAGCCGCTGCCACACGCCAGTCAGCTGTTCATCTGCACCGGGGGTGGCCCCGGCATCATGGAAGCGGCCAACCGGGGTGCCCACGAGTTGGGTGCGCCAACGGTGGGGCTGAACATCGTGTTGCCGCACGAGCAGTCAGGCAACCCCTACATCACGCCGTCACTGAACTTCAAGTTTCACTACTTCGCCCTGCGCAAAATGCATTTCATGATGCGGGCCAAGGCACTGGTGGCTTTTCCGGGCGGGTTTGGCACGCTCGATGAGCTGTTTGAGGTCATCACGCTGGTGCAAACAGGCAAAGCCAAACCGCTGCCGATTGTTTTATTCGGCACTGATTACTGGAAGCGGCTGATCAACTTTGACGTGCTGATTGAAGAAGGCGCCATATCAGCCAAAGACATGGCGCTGTTTGACTATGCTGACACGCCGCAGGCGGCGTGGGACATCATCAGGAATTTTTATCGGCTTTGAGCTGCCAGGCCAAATGCGAGCCTAGCCCAACGACTGCACCGGCCAGCCAGAACACGCCTGTCACCCCGACCAAAGCACCCGCCGAGCCAGACAGCAAAGGCATTACAACGCTGGAGCTGTTGACCATCATCATGCGCAGGCCCAGCGCCTCGCCGTGCCGTGCCTCTGGCGTGATCTGGTGCAGCAAACTCATGGTCATGGGGTTGCCCGAGCCAAGTGCCAGGCCCAGCAACATCGCGCAAGCGCCCATCGCCCAAGCACTTGACATGAATGGGTACAGAGCAAACACGGCAGCGGTAACCAGCATGGCCGTTGCCAACACGCGCCACTCTTGCAGGTGTTGGGCCAACAACGGCATGACCAGCCGCACCAGTGTCGCCGCGATGGCAAAAGCGCCCAAAATGGCGCCAATGCTGGAAGCACTGATGCCCCGCTCGTGGCCCAGAATCGGCACCACAAAGGTGTGTACATCCCAGCAGGCCGACAAGCACAGGTTCAGCAACATGAGGCAGCGAAAGCGCGCCTCCTGCAGTAAAGTCCAGACTTTTGGCCTGCCACCAGGCATAAGTGGCACGCTCACCACAGGCAGCTGCTCGCGCGTGCTGCGCACCAGACAAGCCGTTGCCAGCGGCAACAGGGCCAGCACCAGAAATGCCGTCCTGAAACCTGTATCACTGCCTGGCTCTGCGCCGGCAAAGTCAATCAGCAAGCCGGCTGAAAAAGGCCCGACGAAGTTGGACACGGCAGGCCCGATGGCCAGCCAGCTAAACACCTGCTTGAGCTGCACCGCGCCGCTGGCCGAACGCCCCACATGCCGCTGCAAGCTGATGACCGACGCGCCCGCTGCACCCCCCGTGAGCAAAGCCGCTACACACAACACGACGAACACCGGAAAAGCAGCAGCCAGCCCGGTGCCCAGTGTCGCAGCCAGCACGCTCAGCAGCATTGGCCTGCGCAAGCCGTGCCGGTCGGCAAAGCGGCCAGCAGGCAGCGCCAAAACAACCTGCGTCAGCGAAAACAGTGCCAGCAATGTGCCAACTGCTACCGGGCTGTAGCCTTGTTTGAGGGCCAGCAAAGGCGCTGCCAGGCGCACACCCGCCATGCAGCTATGAAGGCAAATTTGGGCCGCGATCAGGCGAGCGAGTTCAGGTGTCAAGCGGGGTTGTTTTTCTGGCTCTGCCTACCGGGGCAAAAGCTGTTAATCAAGCTCTTTGTCCAGGGGCAGCAGCCGTGCTGAATCCAGCTCGGGCAGCGCCTGCACATTGCGCAGGGCTTTGCCCATGACGCGGCTGCGCTGCTCGGCACTGCTCAGGGTGTTGAGCACGGTTTCGGTTTGCGACTTGACCTTGGCCAGCACATCGCCGAACTTGCCAAACTCGGTTTTCACCGCGCCCAGCACTTGCCAGACTTCGCTGGAGCGTTTTTCAATCGCCAGCGTTCTAAAGCCCATTTGCAGCGAGTTGAGCATGGCCAGCAACGTGGTGGGGCCAGCCAGGGTGATGCGGTGGTCACGGTGCAGGGCTTGCATCAGGCCGGGGCGGCGAAGCACTTCGGCGTACAAGCCTTCGGTCGGCAAAAACAAAATGGCGAAGTCGGTGGTGTGGGGTGGTGCAATGTATTTTTCGCTGATGCTTTTTGCCTCCAGCCGAATACGCATTTCAAGCCCTCTGCCGGCTGCTTCTGCGCCTGGTGCATCGGCGCGCTGCTGTGCGTCGAGCAAACGCTCATAGTCTTCGTTGGGAAACTTCGCATCAATCGGCAGCCACAGCGGCTCGCCCGAGTCTGACCTGCCTGGCAGCTTGACGGCAAAGTCCACCGGGTTTTTGCCGCCAAAGATGCCGCGCGTTTTGACGTTGGTCAGCAGGTGCTTGAGGTCGCCCACACCTTGGGCCAGCGTCTGCATTTCACCCAGACCCTTGTGGACTTGATCGAGCCGGTCAGCGACTTGCTTGAAGCTCTCGCCCAGGCGCGTTTGCAGCGTGGTTTGCAGTTTTTCATCGACCGTCTGGCGCATCTCATCTAACTTGGCCGAGTTGGTCAGCTGCAGCTGCGCCAATTGCTTTTCAAGCGTCTCGCGTACCTCCCCCATGCGCCGGGCGTTGGATTCGCTCACAGCCTGCAACTGCGTGAGAAGCGTGTCGGACAGGGTTTTTTGCAGTGTGGCCAGCTGCCGTGCGAGCGCATCCATCTGGGTGTTCTGGGTGCGAACAGCCTGGCCACTTTGCTGCATCAGCACCTGCTGAAAATTGGTAAACGTGGTGGCCAGCTCCTGTCGGGCCGTGCGTGCGCTGCTTTCAATGTCACGTCTCAAATCGCGTTCGAGCTTGTCATGGCCAAGCGCCATGCCTGAGAGCAGTTCTGCATTCCCATGCTCACCCTGCGCAGGCTTTTTCCACACCCGCCAAAGCACCACCACCACCAGAGTCAGCACCAGAAAATTCAGCAGCAGCAAAAACGCCATCATGAAAATGTTTTCCATTCAAAACCTGTGCTTTGGGCAAGCCTAGCGCGCCGCAAGAACTTCACTGTTTAAGGGCGTCAAGGGCTGCTGGCCACTGAAAAACGCCAGCAGGTTGTCCGCCGCCAGGTTGGCCATGGCCAGGCGCGTTGGCCGGGTGGCGCTGGCAATGTGCGGGGTTAGCACCACATTGCTCAAGGCCAGCAAGTCCGGGTGAACCGCAGGCTCGCCCTCAAACACATCCAGCCCGGCAGCGGCAATGCGCTTGCCTGCCAGCGCTGCCGCCAGCGCCACGTCGTCCACAATGCCGCCGCGTGCAATGTTGACCAATGTGGCCGTGGGCTTCATCAGCGCCAGTTCTGCCGCGCCGATGGTGTGGTGCGATGCAGCCGAGTAAGGCAGCACCAGCACCAGGTGGTCAGCGGTTTTTAAAAGCTCGTCTTTACTGACGTATCGGGCCTTGCACTCGGCCTCCAGCGCTGCATCGAGGCGCGTGCGGTTGTGGTAAATCACGTTCATGCCAAAGCCCAGCGCACCGCGCCTGGCAATGCCCTGCCCGATGCGGCCCATGCCCAGCACACCCAAAGTAGAGCCGTGGATGTCAGCGCCTGCAAACATGTCAAAGCTCCATTTGTTCCATTTTCCGGCACGCAGATAGTGCTCACTCTCGGTAATGCGCCGGGCTGTGGCCATGAGCAGGGCAAAGCCAAAGTCAGCAGTGGTTTCGGTCAGCACAGCCGGTGCGTTGGTGGCCAGCACGCCTGCCTGGGTCATGGCGGCCAGGTCAAAGTTGTTGTAGCCCACCGCCATGTTGGCGCATATTTTCAACTCCGGGCAGGCGGCCAGCACGGAGGCATCAATGCGGTCACCGCCGGTGGTGAAAGCGCCCTGCTTGCCTTGCAGTCTGGCGATCAGTTGCGCCTGGCTCCAGACCTCATCAAGCGGGTTGGACTCAACGTCAAAGTGTTGTTCCAGCCTGGCGATGACTTCCATAAAAACAGCACGGGCAATCAGGATTTTTGGTTTTGTCACCGGGGTTTCTACCTCATCCAGATAAAAGTCATGACGATGAAAAGCGGAACCAAAATACCGCACGACCAGGCCATGTAGCCAAAAAAGCTGGGCATTTTCACGCCCCGGTCTTCAGCCACAGCCTTGACCATCAGGTTCGGTGCATTGCCAATGTACGAATTGGCCCCCATGAACACCGCACCCGCCGAAATGGCGGCCAGCGTGGGGGCCAGTGTGGTCATCAACACTTTGGGGTCACCCCCTGCGGTGTTGAAAAACACCAGATAGGTCGGTGCATTGTCTAAAAACGAGCTGAGCAGGCCCGTGGCCCAAAAATACATCGCCGGGTCAGGCGAGCCATCAGGCCGAGTCACGGCGGCAACAATGGCACCGAAAGGCCCATTGCTACCGGCCTTGAGCATCGCAATGACAGGGATGATGGTCAGGAAGATACCGATAAAAAGTTTGGCCACCTCCTGCATCGGTGCCCATGAAAACTGGTTGCTGTCGTGAACACTCTTGGCCGTGATGCGAAGTGAGATGAGGGTGACGATGACCAACCCCACATCGCGCACGATGCCTGGCAAGCCCACTGCCGTGCCCGCCACATCAAAGGCCACCGGTGACTTCCACACGCCACTCATCAAGACCAGGCCCGCCACAGCGCCCAACAACCAGAAGTTGAAACCCCCGTCAAAGCCGATACGGCGCGTGTCGGGCGTCGGGTCCACAGGCAGCACGCCTTCTTTCTTGAAGTAGTAGCTGTCGATGACATAGAAAATAACCAGCAGGCTGGCCACCATGAACAGCGTTTCAGGAAACAAGTAGCGCACAGTCCAAAAGAAATCAACGCCCTTCAAAAAACCCAGAAAAAGCGGCGGATCACCGAGCGGCGTGAGTGAGCCGCCCACATTGCTGACCAGAAATATGAAAAACACCACCAGGTGCGCTTTGTGCTGGCGGTTGTCGTTGGCGCGAATCAAAGGCCGAATCATCAGCATGGACGCACCCGTGGTGCCCATAAAGCTGGCCAACACCACACCAATGAGCAGCAAACCGCAGTTCAGCGCGGGGCTGCCGTGCAGGTTGCCACGGATGTAAATGCCGCCGGCAACCGTGTACAGCGCGGTGAGCAAAATAATGAATGGGATGTATTCAGCCAGCAGGGCATGTACCAGGCTGGCACCCGCTGCACCGACCCCAAACAGAGCTGCAAACGGCAGAAAAAACGCCAGCGTCCAGGCCGCTGACACCTTGCCAAAGTGGTGGTGCCAAAAGGCTGGCACCATCAAAGGCATCAGCGCAATCGACAGCAAAATTCCCGCAAAAGGAATCGCCCACAACAAGTTCAGGCGTGAGCCATCAACGTCTGCGGCAAACGCCAGGCTGGGCAGGAAAGTGGTCAGCGCAACCAGGCAGCACCGGTGTAGAAGTGTCATGAAGAGATCCGTTTTTCTCGATGGGTTCTAAAAGTCAAGGGGGTTCAATCTCAAACACCTGACGCAGGTACGCCAGATATTTCTCGTCATTACACATGTTTTTTGACGGGGTATCTGACAGTTTTGCTACAGGTTGCCCGTTGCACTGGATCATCTTGATGACAATCTGTAATGGCTCGTAGCCCAGATCATTGGTCAGGTTGGTACCAATACCAAACGCCAGCTGGCAGCGCCCCCGGAACTGCTGGTACAGCTCGATGGTGCGCGGCACGCTCAAGCCGTCACTGAAGATCAGGGTTTTGGTTTTGGGGTCGACCCGGTTTTTGGCATAGTGCGCCAGCATGCGCTCGCCCCACTGAAAGGGGTCGCCACTGTCGTGGCGTGCGCCGTCAAACAGTTTGCAGAAATACATGTCAAAGTCGCGCAAAAACGCACTCAT
>RDZZ01000001.1 GCA_004293655.1 Polaromonas sp.
ACCGTCAGCCCGCCCATGTCCGCCGTTTTTAACTTCACCTTTGTGCCCTGGTTTCGCTCCGTGGCGCCTTACATCCATACGCACCGGGGCAAAACCTTTGTCGTGGGCATTGCAGGCGAGGCCATTGCAGCGGGCAAGCTGCAGCATATTGCACAAGACCTGGCCTTGATTCAAAGCATGGGGGTGAAAATCGTGCTGGTGCATGGCTTCAGGCCACAGGTCAATGAGCAGCTTCTGGCCAAAGGCCATGCCGCCCGGTATTCGCACGGCATACGCATCACCGACGGCGTGGCGCTGGACTGCGCGCAAGAGGCCGCTGGTCAGTTGCGTTATGAAATCGAGGCAGCGTTCAGCCAGGGGCTGCCCAACACACCGATGGCTGGGGCCACCATCCGCGTGATGTCGGGCAACTTCATCACCGCGCGGCCGGTCGGCATCATGGACGGGGTGGATTTTCAGCATTCGGGCCTGGTACGCAAGGTCGATGTGGCGGGCATCACCACCACGCTGAACTACGGCGCGATGGTGTTGCTGTCACCGTTTGGGTTCTCGCCCACAGGTGAGGCTTTTAACCTGACGATGGAGGAAGTCGCCACGTCGGTGGCCATTGCGCTGCAGGCCGACAAGCTGATCTTTTTGACAGAAATTTCGGGCATTCGCCTGGAGCCTGACCTGCCCGAGAGCGAAGACAACCCGATTGATACCGAGCTGCCTCTGGCCGCCGCTGAAAAACTGCTGGCAACCCTGGCACCTGCAGAGCACCCGCTGGACACGGCTTTTTACCTGCAGCATTGCGTCAAGGCCTGCAAGGCGGGTGTCGAACGCAGCCACATCCTGCCGTTTGCAGTCGATGGCTCGCTGCTGCTTGAAATTTACGTGCACGACGGCATTGGCACCATGGTGATTGATGAAAAGTTAGAGAGCCTGCGCGAAGCCACACCTGACGACGTGGGCGGTATTTTGCAGCTGATCGAGCCGTTTGAAAAAGACGGCACGCTGGTCAAACGCAGCCCGACCGAGATCGAGCGTGACGCAGACCTCTACACCGTGATTGAGCATGACGGCGTGATTTTTGCGTGCGCTGCGCTGTATGCCTACCCTGAAGCGAAAACCGCAGAAATGGCGGCCCTGACCGTCTCACCGCAGAGCCAGGGCCAGGGCGATGGCGAAAAAGTGCTCAAACGCATCGAGCAGCGCGCCCGTGCCGCCGGTCTGCAAAGCATTTTTGTACTGACCACACGCACCATGCACTGGTTTATCAAACGCGGTTTTGTGCAAGTTGACCCCGACTGGCTGCCCGATGCGCGCAAGCGCAAGTACAACTGGGACCGAAAAAGCCAGGTGCTGGTGAAAAAGCTGGGCTGAAGCCAACACCTGTACCAACACCCATCGTCCAAAAGGAAAAAACACCATGCTCCAACTCCGCCCCAACTGCGAATGCTGCAACAAAGACCTGCCCAACGAGTCCTCGGATGCACGCATCTGCACCTTTGAATGCACGTTTTGCAGCGACTGTGCCAGCACCAGACTCAGCGGTGTTTGCCCCAATTGCGGCGGCGAACTGCTTGCCCGGCCACGCAGACCCGCAGCCAGACTGGCCAGCTACCCCGCCTCCACAGTGCGCGTTTTCAAACCCCAGGGCTG
>RDZZ01000169.1 GCA_004293655.1 Polaromonas sp.
CCCCGCCATGAAGCCTACCGCCATCAGTGCCGATGTCTTGTTTGAAGACCACCGTGCTGCCCTGAAATGGGAGTGGATAGCCGGTCTGGGCGCGTCTGAGCGACGTTTTGACGAGGTTGCCGTTCGGGCTGCACGCTCCGGTGCCGATCTGGTCGGCTACCTCAACTACATCCACCCGTACCGCGTGCAGATTCTGGGCGAGCGCGAAATCGCCTACCTGAGCAGCGCCGGGGCTGAGGACTGTGCCCGCCGGGTGGCCCGCATCATCAAGCTGGAGCCGCCGGTGCTGGTGATTGCAGACGGCCAGACGGCACCTGACACGCTGCTGGCGCTGTGCGAGCGCGCCCAGTTGCCGATGTTCTCCACGCCGGAGTCTGCGGCTTTTGTCATTGATGTGCTGCGCGCCTACCTGTCCAAGCATTTTGCCGACCGTACCTCGATGCACGGTGTGTTCATGGACATTCTGAGCCTGGGTGTCATCATCACGGGCGAGTCAGGTCTGGGCAAAAGCGAGCTGGGGCTGGAGCTGATCTCACGCGGCCACGGCATGGTCGCTGACGATGCCGTGGACCTGTACCGCATCAACCAGACCACCATTGAAGGCCGCTGCCCGGATCTGCTGCAAAACCTGCTGGAAGTGCGCGGCATTGGCTTGCTGGACATCAAGGCGATTTTTGGCGAGACTGCCGTGCGTCGCAAAATGCGCCTGAAAATGATTGTGCACCTGGTGCGCCGTGAAACCTTAGAGCGCGAGTACGAGCGCATTCCCTACGAGCCACTCACGCAGGACGTGCTGGGCATTCCCGTGCGCAAGGTGATTATTCAGGTTGAGGCGGGCCGCAACATTGCCGTGCTGGTCGAAGCCGCTGTGCGCAATGCCATTTTGCAGTTGCGCGGCATTGACACCTACCAGGAATTTGTCGAGCGCCACCGCAAGGCGATGGAGCAGGGTGACTAGGCGCCTGGGTTCATTGCTATTGAATAGATAGCGCTTGGCCCCCGTAAAACATGCTGTAGCGCCTGTTTTGATGCGTCAAATCAGACGTGGTGATGGCGCCCAGAGCCTAGCGCGCGGTTGGGGCAGTTTTCTTTGGTGCAATTGGCGTAGATCGACAGCGAGTGGTCGGCAATCGTGAAGCCCTTGGCTTTGGCAACCGCGTGCTGGCGCTTTTCGATTTCAGCATCGTGAAACTCTTCCACCTTGCCGCAGTCCAGGCACACCAGATGGTCATGGTGCTGGCCTTCGTTGAGTTCAAAAACCGCCTTGCCCGACTCAAAATTGCTGCGATTGACAAGGCCCGCCTGTTCAAATTGCGTCAAGACCCGGTACACCGTGGCCAGGCCAATGTCCGAGCGGTCTTCCAGCAGCACCCGGAACACGTCCTCAGCAGTCATGTGGCGCTGCTTGCCTGCCTGAAATATTTCGAGAATCTTCAAGCGCGGCAAAGTCGCTTTCAGACCCGTGTTTTTAAGCTCGTTGATGTTGTTCATAAAAATTTTCCCTGAAAAGACGAGACCCCTCTTGCAAATCCTTGCAACTTCTTTTGACTTCTTTTGACTTCTTGTGCGGCATAAGACATGGTGCGCCTGCCTGGCAGACGCAAGCACAGCACTTGGGCCGGACAGGGCCACAAGGCACCTGGCCGCTACAATGATCCATCATATCGCTACACCTCCTGCTATGCCTGCACACCATCGTTACCAGCCTCGTTCAGTGCCCAATTTGGCGCGCCGCCCAGCCCTCGGCTCACCCGTGCTGGCTGCCCTGGTCTGCATGGCATGCCTGGCGTTGACGGCCTGCAGTAGCCTGAGTTCGACCGCCAGCACCGTCAGCCCTGTCAACTGGATCACGCCTTTCAAGGCAGATGTGATCCAGGGCAACTTTGTCTCCAAAGAGCAAGTTGGAGCGCTTGCTGTGGGCATGTCGCGGCTGCAGACCAAAGACGTGCTCGGAACCCCTTTGCTGACCAGCGTCTTCCATGAGGCCCGTTGGGATTACGTTTTTACCTTGACAAGGCAGGGCGCAGAGCCACAGGCTTACAAGTACACCGTTTTCTTCGAAGGCGACAGGCTGGTGCGCTTCGAGGGTGATGCCATGCCAAGTGAGGCCGAGTTTCTGACCAAACTCGACAACAAACGCAGGCTCGGCGTGGTGCCTGTGCTGGAGGCTACTGAGGCACAGCTCAAGGCCGCTGAAAAGCCTTCAGCAACAGCGGCCACCAGCACTGCCATGCCTCTGCCCGCGCCGCTGACAACGGCATACCCACCGCTGGAAAGCCCCAGGCCGTGAGCGCCGCGCCGATGCCACAAGCGCGCCACCGCATGGCCGTTGCCGGTGCCAGCGGCCGCATGGGCCAGATGCTGATCGAGGCGATTCGTCAAAGCAGCGACTGCGTACTCAGCGGCGCACTGGATGTGGCCAGCAGCCCCGCTATCGGCCAGGACGCTGCGGCCTTTTCGGGCCATGCCAGCGGCGTGTTGATTCAGTCTGACCTGCACACGGGTCTGGCGGGCGCTGACGTGTTGATTGACTTCACCCGCCCTGAAGGCACGATGGCGCATCTGGCTGCGTGTCGGGCGCTCGGTGTCAGGCTGGTGATTGGCACCACCGGGTTTTCAGATGCCCAAAAAGCCGATATTGTGCTGGCCGCCCAAGACACCGCCATCGTGATGGCCCCGAACATGGGTGTCGGCGTGAATGTGACCCTCAAGCTGCTGGAGATGGCCGCCAAAGCGCTGAGCACTGGCTACGACATTGAAATCATCGAGGCGCACCACCGCCACAAGGTCGATGCGCCGTCTGGCACTGCGCTCAAGATGGGCGAGGTCATCGCGGGCGCACTGGGCCGTGATCTGAAAGACTGCGCCGTCTATGCCCGCGAAGGCGTCACCGGCGAGCGTGACCCCTCCAGCATCGGTTTTGCCACCATACGCGGTGGCGATATTGTGGGTGACCACACGGTGCTGTTTGCAGGCACGGGCGAGCGTATCGAAATCAGCCACAAGTCCTCCAGCCGCGCCACCTACGCCCAGGGCAGTCTGCGTGCCGCGCGCTTTTTGGCAACGCAAAAAACCGGGCTGTTTGACATGTTTGACGTGCTCAAGCTCAACGAGGTCTGAAGATCGTCATGACCCTGTCCGGCACCTTCATGCAAGGCGATGCGGTCAGCCAGGCGGTCAGCCTGCTGCTGCTGGCCATGTCTGTTGCCAGCTGGGTGGTGGTGGCGTGGAAAGTCTGGCTGCTCCAGCGCGCCAGTGGCGACGTGGCGCGCAGCATTGCCGCTTTCTGGCAGTCGCCCGATGTGGATGCCGCCCTTGAAAAAATTCAGGTATTTGATCGCGTGGCCCTTGTAGCGCCTTTGATCCTTGCTACCAAAATTGAAGCAAGCGCTGCAAAAGCCAGTTTAGCCCTGGCTGGCAACAAGACCCAGCAGCTGACCCGTGTACTGCGCAACGCCCTGCACGGCGTGCTGCACAAACTGCAGTTTGGCCAGGTGCTGCTGGCCACCGTTGGCTCGACCGCACCTTTTGTAGGCCTGCTGGGCACGGTTTGGGGGATTCATCATGCCTTGACCGCCATGGCGACAGCCGGACACATCACGGTTGACCGCATATCCGGCCCCGTGGGGGAGGCCCTGATCATGACCGCTGCAGGCCTGGCTGTGGCCCTGCCGGCTGTGCTGGCCTACAACATTTTTGGCCGCAGTATTGGCCGGATTGAAGCCGATCTGGAAGGCTTTGCCCGAGACCTGCGCGAGCTGCTGTCCAAAGAGCCCACGTCATGAGTTTTGGCCGCTTGGAGCGCAGCAAGGCCAGCCAGCCCATGAGCGAGATCAACATCACGCCGCTGGTCGATGTGATGCTGGTGTTGCTGGTGATTTTCATCCTGACCGCGCCCCTGCTGGCCTCGTCCATCAAGCTGGACCTGCCCAAAACCGAGGCTGCCAAACCAGGCACGACACCCGCCTTTGTGACCCTGGTCATTGACCAGGCCGGGCAGGTTTTTCTCAATGACCAACCCATCACGCCAGAGGCTCTGCGCGCCAGCCTCGCGCAGACTGCCGCATTTGCGCCTGACACCGAAGTGCAGTTGCGCGCCGACAAAGCCGTGCCCTACGGCCAAGTGGTCGAAGCCATGGGGGCAGCGCAACAAGCCGGGTTGAATCGCATTGGTTTTGTGGCCGAAACGTCTGCGGCATCCCCGTCCATCAAGCCGTAGCCATGATGGCGGCTGTTGAGACGGCCTGTGAACATCCACAACGCCTACAACGCCTAAAATCCGGTAATTTCGCAGCAAACAGCTGCTACTGGCTCTTTCGCCGTTCGCCTTTATTTCCCCATGCAAGACAAATACAACCACCTCGACGTTGAGCGCTCTGCGCAAGCCCAATGGACCGCCAGCGACGCCTACCGCGTTGAAAGCCACGCCAACCCCCACAAACCGCTGGGCAAGTACTACGCGTGCTCCATGCTGCCTTACCCCAGCGGCAAGCTGCACATGGGCCATGTGCGCAACTACACCATCAACGACATGCTCACGCGCTACCTGCGCATGAAGGGCTACAACGTGCTGATGCCCATGGGCTGGGATGCGTTTGGCCTGCCGGCTGAAAACGCCGCCATGAAAAACGGTGTGCCGCCCGCGAAGTGGACGTACGACAACATCGCTTACATGAAAAAGCAGATGCAGGCCCTGGGCCTGGCCATCGACTGGAGCCGCGAGGTCGCCACCTGCTCGCCCGAGTACTACAAGTGGAACCAGTGGCTGTTTTTGAAAATGCTGGAAAAAGGCATGGCCTACCGCAAGACGCAGGTGGTGAACTGGGACCCGGTCGATATGACCGTGCTGGCCAACGAGCAGGTCATTGACGGCAAAGGCTGGCGCACGGGTGCAGTGGTTGAAAAGCGCGAGATTCCCGGTTATTACCTGAAGATCACCGACTACGCCCAAGAGCTGCTGGGCCATGTCAAGGACGGCCTGCCCGGCTGGCCAGAGCGCGTCAAGCTGATGCAGGAAAACTGGATTGGCAAGAGCGAAGGCGTTCGTTTTGCGTTCACGCACGACATTGCAGATGCATCTGGGGCGCTGATCGGCGATGGCCGCATGCATGTTTTCACCACACGTGCAGACACCATCATGGGCGTGACCTTTTGCGCCGTGGCACCTGAGCATCCGCTGGCTGTGCATGCGGCCTTGACGAACCCGGAACTCGCTGCGTTTGTTGAGGAATGTAAATCTGGCGGCACCACCGAAGCCGAATTGGCCACACAGGAAAAAAAGGGGCAGCGTACCGGCCTGTTCGTCACGCACCCTTTGACTGGCGACAAGGTGGAAGTCTGGGTCGGCAATTACGTGCTGATGAGCTACGGCGACGGCGCGGTGATGGGCGTGCCAGCGCATGATGAGCGGGATTTTGAGTTTGCGAACAAGTACGGTTTGGCCATCAGGCAAGTCACCGATGTCAAAGGCCAGGCTTACGACGCCACCGTGTGGGCCGACTGGTATGGCGACAAGCAGCAAGGCGTAGCGGTCAACTCCGGCAAGTACGACGGCCTGGCTTTCAAAGCCGCCGTGGATGCGGTGGCTGCCGACCTGATCGCCCTGGGCCTGGGCGAGAAAAAAACCACCTGGCGCCTGCGCGACTGGGGCGTGAGCCGCCAGCGCTACTGGGGCACGCCGATTCCCATCATCCATTGCCCCGACATTGCCCCGAGCACGGCGCGGTGCCCGTGCCTGAAAAAGACCTGCCCGTGGTGCTGCCGCAAGACTGCGTGCCCGATGGTTCGGGCAACCCGCTGTACAGGCACGAAGGCTTTCACGCAGGTGTGGTGTGCCCGGTGTGTGGCCAGCCTGGCCGGCGCGAAACCGACACGATGGACACCTTTGTCGATTCGTCCTGGTATTACATACGGTATTGCGACCCGAAAAACGACCAGGCCATGGTGGCAGAGGGTGCCAACTACTGGCTGCCGATGGACCAGTACATCGGCGGCATCGAGCACGCCATTCTTCACCTGCTGTACGCACGTTTCTGGACCAAGGTCATGCGTGACCTTGAGCTGATTCAGGTTGATGAGCCGTTTACCAAGCTGCTCACCCAGGGCATGGTGCTCAACCATATCTACTCGCGCAAAGGTGACAAAGGCGGCGTTGAGTACTTCTGGCCCAGCGAAGTCGAAGATATTCATGACGATTCTGGCAAGGTCACGACAGCCAGACGCAAAACCGACGGCTTGATGGTGAACTACGAGGGTGTAGGCACCATGAGCAAGAGCAAAAACAATGGCGTTGACCCGCAAGACCTGATTGAAAAATACGGCGCGGACACAGCCAGGCTCTACACCATGTTCACCGCACCGCCGGAAGCCACGCTGGAGTGGAACGACGCGGGCGTGGAAGGCAGCTACCGCTTTTTGCGTCGGGTGTGGAACTTTGGCCTGAAGCTCCATGCTATGGATTCAATAGCAGGTAGCGTCCGTGTAGATTGCCGTGGTGCCGTTTTTGACAAACAAACCAGGGCACTGCGACTAGACGTGTACACCGTGCTCAAGCAAATCGACTACGACTACCAGCGCATGCAGTACAACACCGTGGTGTCGGGTGCCATGAAGTTGCTCAACGCTCTTGAAGACTTCAAGTCTGAAACGACCCACGCCTCACATGCCGCCCTGCGCGAGGGCTTCAGCATCTTGTTGCGCTGCCTCTACCCTTGCGCGCCGCACCTGGCGCATGCGCTGTGGCAGCAGCTGGGTTACGCCGACGCACACGGCGATTTGCTCGACACCGCCTGGCCTGAAGTCGATGTCGCAGCCTTGCAGAAAGACGAAATCGAACTCATGCTGCAGATCAACGGCAAACTGCGTGGCTCGGTCACGGTCAGCGCCACGGCAGACAAGGCGGCCATCGAGGCAGCAGCGCTGGCCAGCGACACTTTCATCAGGCAGGCAGCAGGTGCTGCGCCTAAAAAAGTCATCGTGGTGCCGGGCCGGCTCGTCAACATCGTTGTCTGAGAGCTGCTGCCGTGGTGATCAAAAAAACACTGCTGCAACGCCGTGTCTGTCTGGGCCTGCTGGCATCCGGCGCCGCCCTTGGCCTGGCCGCCTGCGGCTTTGAGCTGCGCCGTGCGCCAACGTTTGCCTTCAAGACACTCTACAGCCCTTTGGGAGAAACCTCGCCGCTGGGCGTGGCACTCAAGCGCACACTGGAGTCGGGTGGCAGTGTGCGTGTGCTCAGCCCCCCTGGTCTGGCCAATCAGGCAGATGTGATCCTGGAGGTGTTGTCTGACCAGCGTGAGAAAACCGTGGTCGGCCTGAGTGCTGCCGGACAGGTGCGGGAGTTCCAGTTGCGTATCCGCTTCAGGTTCAAGCTGCGCACGCCGCAGGGTCGTGAGCTGATTCCGGAAACCGAAATTCTGCAGCAACGCGACATCAGCTTCAATGAATCCGCCGTGCTTGCCAAAGAAGCGGAGGAGAGCCTGCTCTACCGCGACATGCAAAGCGACATCGTGCAGCAGATCATGCGGCGGCTGGCGACTGTCGGCACTGCAGCGGTCACGGCACCACCGGCTTGAGCGCTGTATTGCCCAAATGCCCTGCACGTTTTGAGACCTAAAGACCGCGAACAATACGTTTGAGGCTATGGCCTGAACTTTCATTGCCCGGCCTGTCGCTGTAGAGATAGGCAGAGATGGCATCGGTCAGCTTTTCAGCCTGCTGCACCTGGTTGTCACCACTGACCATGACACTGGTGACCAGTGCTTCAATCACCAGCAGCGCCGCTGAAGAGCTGCTCGAGAGCACAGGGTGCGATGCCGGTGCAACCAACACGTCATGCGACCAGGCCGTCAGCGGTGATGCCATGGCGTCCGTCAGTGCCACCACATGTGCAAAACGGTCACGCGCATAGCGGGTCAGCATGACCGCATCGCTGGCATAGCGTGGAAATGAAATGGCGATCAACAAGTCTTTCGGGCCAATGTTCATCAACCGGCCAGCAGCCACTTCAGTGCCACCAAACTCCACCACATTGATCACCTGCCGGCAAAAGGGCTGCAAATCCAGCGCCAGCATGGCGGACAAATGGGCGCTGATGCCAAAACCCAGCGTGTAGACCGTCTCTGCAGCGAGGATTTTGTGCGCTGTTGAGGTCAGCAGTGAGGGGTTCAGCCCAGCGGCGGCGGCCTGCAGATTGCTCAGGCTGGTGTCCAGGCTTTCGGCAATGATGGCGTTGTTGCCGCCATTTTTGCCGTGCTGGTCGCCACTGCGCTGCAGTACATCGCGCAACTTGTCCACCGGATGGAACACGGGCTGAAGTGCCGTTTGAAGCGTGTCGGCAATGCCGCTGCGCAAGGCCGCATAGCCACTGAAGCCCAGCGTGCGTGCAAAGCGGCTCAAGGTGGCTGTGGACGTTTGTGTGTTGGCGGCCAGCTCTTCAATGCCCCAGGCCGTGGCACGCACTGGGTTGCGCAGCAAAAAATCAGCAATCGCCACGTTGGAGCCGCGTCCGTCAGCCAGTATTTCCCGCAGTCTCAAGCCCAGGCTCGACTGGGCAAATGCAGTGTCGATGGCCGGACTTGGCAATACGGGTGGGTTTGACGGCTCTTTTTTCATGATGCGTGCTGTTGCAGTGTATCGCGCACTTTTTTCAGTCTGGCAGCCTGTCTGCCCACAGCTGCTTTGGAGATTAGGGGTTTGTTCCTATATTTTCATTTTTTTAATAATGTAAATTACCATACATTGCCATGCATCATTTTTTAACCGCCCTTTCATTGATGCCCCTTCTTTTTCTTGAATGGATGGCCGCTTTTAACCACCAGGAGTTCCCATGATCCGTCAACTGACATTCGCATCGCTTCTTTTGGCTTCCTTTGCCCTGCAAACGGTCGCTCACGCCCAAGCCCCTGGCTGGGCCAAAGTCCGTATCGGCGTAGAGGCCAACTACCCGCCGTTTTCCATGCTGGGCACCGACGGCAAGTTCTCCGGTTTTGACATTGACATTGCCAACGCCATTTGCGCTGACATGAAAGCCGAATGCACCATGGTGGCGCAAGAGTGGGACGGCATGATGCCGGCCTTGAATGCTAAAAAGTTCGACATGATCGTGGCCTCCATGTCCATCACGGAAGAGCGCAAAAAGAACGCTGATTTCAGCGATTCCTACTACGACATTCCCTCCACCTGGATTGGCAAGACCGGCAGCTTCACAGCTGTTGATGCAGCCGCCCTCAAAGGCAAAAAAATCATCGTCACGCGCAACACACCGCGTGCCGCTTACGTGCTGGCCAACTTCAAGGACAGCGAAGTCCTGCAAGTGGCCAAGGAGTCTGAAGTCACCATGGAGCTGGCTGCAGGGCGTGGTGACATCGGTTTTGGCTCGTCACTGGCTGCCACAGCTGCATTTTTAAAGTCGCCCGAAGGTAAAAACTACGCCCGCATCGGCTCACCCGTCATGCTGGGCAGTGCAAAAACCGGCGGTGGTGTCGGCATCGCCATGCGCAAGGGTGAAGACACCTTGAAGTCCAAGGTCAACGCATCGCTGAAAAACATCACCGCCAACGGTGTTTACAAAACCATCAACGACAAATACTTTGACGTGAACATTCGCGGCGAGTAATTTTTAGCCTTGAATATGGTTGCTACTAACCTCGATGAATAAGGAAACCTTCAACGCAGAGGCACAGAGTACGCAGAGAACCGCAGAGAAAGAAGCAAAATTTGTTTCTCCCCTCGTCTTGCTCTGCGTTCTCTGCGTCTGAAGCGTTGAATGACTTCACTACCTTCGACTTTTGTAGTCACTGACTCTGTTCATAAAGAGCTACTAGCGCAATCGCGTAGTGCCCTAGCAGCTCCTGTTTTCATAGCGCCTGGCCTGTCTGGCGCGCCACCGGGGTTTTGTCATGTTGCTCTACGGTTATGGGCCCGCCATCCTGGAAGGCCTGGTGCTGACGCTGCAGGTGTCGGCACTCTCGCTGGCCATTGCCTGCGTTTTTGGCATGGCTGGGGCAGCGGCCAAGCTCTCGGGCTCGCGCGCCGCGCGCTGGTCGGCTGATGTCTACACCACGCTGATTCGCGGCATGCCCGAGCTGGTGCTGATGCTGCTGATTTTCTACGGCGGGCAAATCGCGATCAACAAGATTGCAGATGCTCAGGGTTGGGGCTACATCGACATTCCGCCCTTTCTGGCCGGTGTGTTGACCATTGGCTTTATTTTTGGGGCGTATCTCACAGAGACGTTTCGCGGGGCTATTCTGGCCGTGCCCAGAGGCCAGGCTGAAGCGGGCGCGGCTTTTGCCATGTCGCCCGCCATGGTCATGCGGCGCATTGTGTTGCCGCAAATGGTGCGCCACGCGATTCCCGGCTTTGCCAACAACTGGCTGGTCATGATCAAGGCATCTGCACTGGTGTCCATCATCGGGCTGGATGACATGATTCACCGCGCCGGGCTGGCGGCGGCCACCACGCGCGCGCCATTCACGTTTTACATGGCTGTGGCGCTGATCTACCTCTTGCTGACCAGCATTTCCATCTTTTTGCTGTCGCGCCTGGAAGCGCGTTACAGCCTGGGTGTCAAGAAAGTGCAGTTCTAACATGGACTGGAGAGTCATTGCCGACAGCCTGCCGCTGTATGCAACGGGCATTCGCACCACACTGGTGCTGCTGGTCATCAGCCTGGCCTCATCGTTTGTGCTGGCCATACCGCTGGCGATTGCCCGGGTGTCAGCCAACCCGTGGGTAGCCAAGCCCGTCTGGCTCTACACCTATATATTGCGCGGCACGCCGCTGCTGGTGCAGCTGTTCATCATCTACCACGGGCTGGCGCAGTTCGAAGCCGTGCGGGAAAGCATGGCCTGGGTGCTGCTCAAAAATGCCTGGTTTTGTGCCTGGCTGGCCTTCACGCTGAACTCCACGGCCTACACCACCGAGATTTTTGCGGGGGCGCTCAAGGCCACCAGTGTCGGGGAGATTGAAGCGGCGCGCAGCTACGGGCTGGGCGGCTTCAAACTCTACAGCCGTATTTTGCTGCCCAGTGCATTGCGCCGCGCCTTGCCGCAGTACAGCAACGAAGTGGTGGGGCTGATGCACGCCACGGCCATTGCCAGCACCGTCACGCTGGTGGACATCACACGTGTGGCACGCGATGTCAATGCCAACCACCTGCTGGTCACCGAGTCTTTTGGTGTGGCCGCCATTATTTACTTTCTGCTGACCTTCATGCTGGTCGGGATTTTCAAAGGGCTGGAGCGGCGTTTTCTGCGGCACCTGCGGCCCCAGGAAGTCACTGTCAGTCCACGTTGAGCAGCCCGCGCAGACCACCACACACCCTCATGCACACCGAATTCATTGCACTCCAAAACGCTAGCCCTGGTACGCACCAAACCCTTCAGGTCATGCGCTTTGGCCAGCCGGGCGCGTCGCCCAAAGTCTATGTACAGGCGGCGCTGCATGCCGACGAGGTGCCGGCCATTCTGGTGGCGCACCAGCTGGCGGCGAAGCTGGCCGTGCTGGAGGCCAGTGGCGCGATCAACGGCGAGATTGTGCTGGTGCCTTTTGCCAACCCGATTGGCCTGGCACAACTCGTTCAGGGGCAGCACCATGGCCGGTTTGATCTGCGCGATGGCGGCAACTTCAATCGGGGCTATGCCGACTTGGTGCCCAAAGTGGTCACGCAGCTGCAGGGCAGCCTGACGCAGGACATCCACGAAAATACCCGAATCATCAGGCACGCCCTGCACCATGCCACAGCGGAGCTACCAGCACAAAACGCGACGCAAGACCTGAAAAACAAGCTGCTTCACTTGGCCATAGACGCTGATATGGTGCTGGACTTGCACTGCGACCATGAGGCGGTGATGCATGTCTACGGCCTCACGCCGCAAGCGCCCATGGTCGAGGCACTGGGTGCTGCATTGGGTGCGCGTGCCGTGTTGCTGGCCACCGAGTCCGGCGACTCCCCCTTTGACGAGGCCTGCACCCGCCCGTGGCTGCAGCTGCAAGAAATGTTGCCAGGGTTTCCGATTGCGCTGGCCTGTTTTGGTGCCACTGTCGAGCTGCGCGGTGAGGCCGACACCCAGCACACGCTGGCCTTGCAAGATGCCAATGGGCTGTGCAATTTTCTGGCACAGTACGGCGCACTCTCGCAAATCAAGACGACATGGCCCGAGCCGCAATGTGCGGCCACACCGCTGTCTGGCTCAGAGCCAGTGACGGCGCCATGTGCTGGTGTGGTGGTGTTCCACCGGCAGCCTGGTGATGTGGTGGCAGCGGGCGATTTGATTGCCGACTTGGTGGATGCTGCCACGGGTCAGATCACCCCGGTGCATTGCAAGTCTTCCGGTGTGCTGTATGCCCGCGCAGGCGCACGCTGGGCCAGCCCTGGCAAGCGGCTGGCAAAAATTGCGGGTACATCGCTGGCACGCACCGGCAAATTGCTCAGCCCCTGACATCACCAAACAACCCATGCAAACCCTCAGCCATCAAACACCTGCCCAAGCTAACGCGGTCATTTTGCACGCCGAGGGCATTCACAAACGCTTTGGCAGCAACGAGGTGCTCAAAGGCGTGAGTGTCATGGCGCGCCAGGGCGACGTGATCTCGATGATCGGCTCCAGCGGCTCCGGTAAAAGCACGTTTTTACGCTGCCTGAACCTGCTGGAGCAACCCAACGCGGGCCGCATTGTGCTGGATGGGCAAGAGCTGGCGCTGGTGCCTGACAAGAACGGTGCATTGAAGGTCAGCAGCCCAGCCCAGCTGCAGCGTTTGCGCAGCAACGTTGCCATGGTGTTCCAGCACTTCAATTTGTGGGCGCACATGACGGCGCTGCAGAACGTGATCGAAGCGCCCATACATGCCCTGAAGCTGACCCCGGCAGAGGCCATTGAGCGCGCTGACGCTTACCTGCAGCGCGTCGGCGTTTACCACCGTCGAGATGCTTTTCCGGCGCACCTGTCAGGCGGCGAGCAGCAACGTGTGGCCATTGCACGGGCGCTGGCGATGGAGCCCAAGGTCATGTTGTTTGACGAGCCGACCTCAGCGCTTGACCCAGAGCTGGTCGGCGAAGTGCTGCGCGTCATGCGCTCGGTGGCTGAAGAAGGCCGCACCATGATTGTGGTGACGCACGAGATGGGTTTTGCGCGTGAAGTCAGCAACCAGGTGGTGTTTTTGCACCAGGGCCAGATTGAAGAGCAGGGCGATCCGAGGGAAATCCTGATGCGGCCCACGACTGAAAGGCTGCAGGGGTTTTTAGCCAACAGTCTGAAGTAGCGCGTGCAGTGTTCAGCCAACTTGCGCGGCGACGCGCTGTGCCAGCTTGACAAGGCTCAGATCACTGCCAGCAGGCCCCAGCAAGGACAAGCCCAATGGTGCGTCCAGGCGTTGGCCCAGTGGCATCGAGATTTGCGGAAAACCGGACAAGCCCGCGATGCAGAGCATTTGAATGGAACGGTTGCGATAGCTCTCCAGCGTGTCCCCGTTTTCAACGCGCAGCGGCGCAATGTCGGGCGAGGTGGGCAACACCAGCACACCGTCTGTGCCCAGCAGGTCGGTGAGGTGCTTCTTGAAGCGCTCGCGGTAGCTGTTGGCCATCGTCCATTGCGCATCGGTGACGCGGCGCGACCAGTCAAACCGTTCGGCAATACCAGGCCCCAGCGGCGGGCAGAAACGCTCGATCAACGGGCCGTTGACTGTCCACGCTTCACGGCCCTGAATGTAGCGAAAGTGCCAGTACATGGCCTCCAGGTCGTCCAGCACGACATGCGTGGGATGGGCCTTTCCCAGAGCCGCTTCAACGCGCGCCAGCGGGGCTGCCTGGGCTGCCACCACATCGGCATCGAGCAGCGCCCAGATATCGCTGGGCATGAGCAGACGGATGCTGTCTGGCAACGCTTGGCTGTCAGCACCGAGCAAAACGCTGGAGACACGCGCAAACGTCTGGACATCGCGTGCAAAGTAGCCGCAAGTGTCCAGGCTGGGGGCCAGGTCCAGAACGCCAGACAGGCTGATGCGCCCATGACTGGGGCGAATGCCATACAGACCGCAGTGGTTGGCTGGGGCACGCACCGAGCCGCCGGTGTCCGTGCCGAGTGCAAAGTCGCACAATGTGCTGGACACTGCTGCTGCCGAACCCGAAGACGAGCCGCCTGAGATGCGGCTCGGTACCGCGCCATTGATGGGCGCGCCAAAGTGCGCGTTGTTGCCGTTCATTGAAAACGCCAACTCGTCTGTGACTGTTTTACCAACAAAGCGCGCGCCGGCATCGAGCAACTGCTGCACGGCAGGTGCAGTTCTGGTTTTGATGCCCGACATGGCCAGCACAAACGGCTGACCACCGCCGGTGGGGTAGCCTGCCACGTCAAACAGGTCTTTCGCGGCAAAACACAAACCGGTCAATGGCCCGGTTGCGGCGTGTTCAACGGGCGTGTCAGGGTAGGGAAGAAAAGCGTGGGCGGTGTCGTTGATGAGGGGCATGTTTGACTCCATGGGCCGTCAGTGTGTCTGGGCTGGCAGCAACGGTGATGGGCATCAATCCGGCAACACTGCCGTCACTTCAAGCTCCACCCGCGCCCGGTCTTCCATCAGAGCTGAGACTTCCACACAGCTCATGGCGGGGAAGTTTTTACCCATCACTTCGCGGTAAACGCTGCCCAGCTCTTTGAGGCGGGCGGTGTATTCAACCCGGTCGGTCACATACCAGGTCATGCGTACCATGTGCTCGGGGCCAGCGCCTGCGCACTGCAGCACGGCGACGATGTTGGTCAGGGCCTGGCGGGTCTGGGCAATGAAGTCGTCGCTTTCAAACTGCTGGGCGGCGTTCCAGCCGATCTGGCCGCCTACAAAAATTAGTGAGCCGCGCGCCATGATGCCGTTGGCGTAGCCTTTGGGTTCGGCCCAGTGGGGCGGTTGGAGTCTTTTCATATGGTTTTTTTATGCATTGTTCTGAAGGTAGGGCAGCAGGGCCGCCCGCAGGTCATCGGGCAGTCTTTGCGGCTTGCCATCGGGCACTTTCGAGTACACCACCACGCCACTGGCGCGCAGTCTGACGTGCCCGCCGCCTGTGACTTCGTAGTTCATGGCCAGACTTGAGTTGCCGATGTTTGACAGTGCCAGCGTGATGTCAACCGCATCACCATTGCGGCACATGCCCAGAAACTGGGTTTTCAAGTCAACAATGGGCACACCGTAACCTGCGTGGATCATCTCGTGTTCCGGAAAGCCAATATGGGCCAAAAAATCTTCCTGGGCTTCATGCAGCAAATAGAAAAACTGCGGATAAAAAACGATGCCAGCCGGGTCGCAGTGGTGAAAACGGATGAAAACGGATGGTCTTGGGCGTGCTGAAGATCATGGTGTGCGCAGCTTGAAGCGTTGGAGTTTGCCCGTCTCAGTTCGCGGCAATTTGCTCAAAAAGGCGACCTGGCGCGGGTATTTGAACGGGGCCAGCATGGCCTTGACATGGTCTTGCAAGGCTTTGACGGTCTCTGGTGATTCTGTGTAGCCCGGCTTTAAAACAGCTTTGACCACCATGCCACGCTCCTCGTCTGGCACGCCCACCACGGCGCATTCAACCACCGCCGCGTGTTTGAGCAAGGCGTCTTCAACTTCTGGCGCACCCACGTTGTAGCCTGCTGTGATGATCATGTCGTCATCGCGTGCCTGGTAGAAAAAGTAACCGTCGGCGTCTTGCATGAAGGCGTCGCCGGGGTAGTTCCAGCCGCCCTTGACGTAGTGGGTCTGGCGGGCGTCATCGAGGTATTTGCAGCCAGTCGGGCCTTGTACCGCGAGTTTGCCGACGGTGCCGCGTGCGACTTCGTGGCCCTGCTCGTCCACGACTTTGGCGGTGTAGCCGGGCACCACTTTGCCAATCGCGCCCCGCCGCACATCGCCGGGCACGGTGGAGATGAAGATGTGAAACATCTCGGTGGAACCAATGCCGTCGAGCATGTCAATACCCGTGGCGTCTTTCCAGAGCTGGCGCGTCGCGTCCGGCAAGGCTTCCCCCGCACTCACGCACAGCCGCAGCGTGGGCAGGCCGTGCTGTTTGGCATGGCCTGCCATCTGCCGGTAGAACGTGGGGGCGGTGTAGCAGATGGTGGCGCCCTTGTCGCTGATCAGCTTGACCATGGCCTCGGGGGTGTAGGCAATTGACGGGAAATACACCGAGGCACCCGCAGCAAAAGGAAACAGCAACATACCGCCCAGGCCAAAGGTAAAAGCCAGCGGGGGTGAACCCATCACGATGTCCTCTGGAGGCAGCCAGTACATCGCGGTGCGTGTGTGCAGCAGCTTTGGGTTTGCCGGTGGTGCCTGATGTGAACGCCATCATGGCGATGTCGTCGGCAGCAGTCAGGCAGGGCGTGACGTGGCCATCTTTGCGGGCCGAAAGCACTTCGAGGGAGCCGGGTGCCGCCATCTGGTTAAACGCGATGATGGTTTTGAGGTGGCAAGTGTGTGCCTGCGCGGTTTGCAGCTCATCGAGCAAGGCAGCGTCGCACAAAGCCAGTACGGGTTGCGCTTTTTCAATGATCTCCATCAGCTCTTTGGCGCGCAGAAGCGGCATGGTTGCCACGGCCACCAGGCCCGCC
>RDZZ01000002.1 GCA_004293655.1 Polaromonas sp.
GAGTTGTCGATTCACGCCACGGGCATCCGGCTGGTCACCAAAAGCCTGCGCCCCCTGCCCGACAAGTTTCACGGCATGGCTGACCAGGAGGTCAAATACCGCCAGCGTTATGTGGACCTGATCATGGACGAAGCGGCCCGCAAACGCTTTGCCGCGCGCAGCAAAGCGGTCAGCAGCATTCGCGAGTTCATGGTGGCCCATGACTTTCTGGAAGTCGAGACACCCATGCTGCACCCGATTCCGGGCGGTGCCAACGCCAAACCCTTCAAGACGCACCACAACGCGCTCGATCAGGAAATGTTCTTGCGCATCGCACCCGAGCTGTATCTGAAGCGGCTCATCGTGGGCGGTTTTGAGCGCGTGTTTGAGATCAACCGCAGCTACCGCAACGAAGGCATCAGCGTGCGCCACAACCCCGAGTTCACCATGATGGAGTTCTACGCGGCGTGGTGGAATTACACCGATTTGATGACGTTTACCGAAGCGTTGATCCGGGATGTCGCGCAAAAGATAGTGGGCTCGCTGCAGCTGACTTACGGGGGTGAAGGCGGCAAGGCCGTTGACCTGAGCCTGCCGTTTGAGCGCCTGACGATTCGCGAGGCGATTGTTAAACACACCGAAGCGGGCGAGCATGTCGATGATGCCGCCTGGCTGACCAACGCGCTCAAAAAACTCGGCTTCAGCGAAGACAAAGACCGCCTTGCAAGCCGCTCACTGGCCAGCCTGCAAGTCATGTATTTTGAAGAAACAGTGGAAGAAAAGCTTTGGCAGCCCACTTTCATCATGGAGCACCCGACCGAGATTTCACCCCTGGCCCGTGCCAACGACGCACGGCCTGAAGTGACCGAGCGTTTTGAGCTGTACATCACAGGCCGCGAATTTGGCAACGGCTTCAGCGAACTCAACGACGCCGAAGAGCAAGCTGCCCGCTTCAACGCCCAGGTGGCCGCCAAAGACAGCGGCGACGACGAAGCCATGTTCTATGACCACGACTTTGTGCGCGCGCTTGAATACGGCATGCCGCCCACTGGGGGCTGTGGTGTGGGCATCGACCGTTTGATGATGCTGCTGACCGACAGCCCCAGCATTCGCGATGTGATCTTGTTCCCCGCACTGCGGCGGGAGGTTTAAGCCGCCTCTGCACAGCTCTGGCGAGGCTGTGGCATAGATATTGCATGCCCCCTTTTCAGGGTGCAATGAAGCGCCCATTCGCAGCCAAAGCGCGGCGGTTTTGAATGTAACGACGCATTCCCTTCAGTTGTCGGTGACGCGACTGAAGTTTTTGTCTCTGACCTCTATTTTTTGCCCGCAGGCACGGCGCTTGCGGGCAAGCTCAAAACACCCACTTTCGGAGTATGCGCAATGAAAAAATCTAGATTGGTGATGGTCGGCAACGGCATGGCGGGTGTTCGCACCATCGAAGAGCTGCTCAAGATTGCGCCAGAACTGTACGACATTACCGTTTTTGGTGCAGAGCCGCACCCCAACTACAACCGCATTTTGCTCAGCCCGGTGCTGGCAGGCGAGCAAACGCTGGACGAGATCGTGCTCAACAGCTGGGACTGGTACAAAGACAACCACATCACGCTGCATGCCGGTAAAAAGGTGGTGGACATCGTGCGGGCAGATGACGGCACCGAGGTGGAGTACGACCGCCTGCTGATGTGTACCGGCTCCAACCCGTTCATCTTGCCCGTGCCCGGCAAAGACCTCGAAGGCGTGATTGCCTACCGCGACATTGCCGACACCAACGCGATGATTGATGCGTCGAACAAGTATAAAAAAGCTGTGGTGATTGGCGGCGGCTTGCTCGGCCTCGAAGCTGCTAATGGCCTGATGCTGCGCGGCATGGACGTCAGTGTGGTGCATGTCATGCCCACCCTGATGGAGCGCCAGCTCGACAGCGTGGCGGGCACACTGCTGCAA
>RDZZ01000003.1 GCA_004293655.1 Polaromonas sp.
CTGCACACCCGCCCGCCAGGCCTTGGGCGCCGTGCCAGTGATGCGCTGGACTTCGGTGGCCAGCAGGGCTTCAACGCCAGCGGCGCAGGGGAGGAAGAGTTGGAGTTGGTTCATAAATTTCTAGCTTCCTTCAACGCAGAGGCGCAGAGAACGCAGAGTAAGCGGGTCAGAGTAAGAAAAACTGAAAACCTTATTGTTTTCCTCTGCGGTTCTTTGCGTACTCTGCGCCTCTGCGTTGAATGTCTTTGGTGTTTTCATTAAAGCGCTCTGCGCAAATTCGCTGGGGCTATACGCAGCGCCTCGCGGTACTTGGCCACGGTGCGCCGCGCGCATTCAATGCCCTGCTCTTTGAGCATGTCAGATATCTGGTTGTCGCTCAGTGGTTTTTTGGTGTTCTCAAGCACCACGAATTGTTTGATCAGCGCGCGCACGGCGGTGCTGGACGCATTGCCACCCGTCTCAGTACCCAGTGCAGAGCCAAAAAAGTATTTCAGCTCAAAGGTACCGAACGGTGTACACATGTACTTGGCGGTGGTCACGCGGGAGATGGTCGATTCGTGCAGGCCCAGCTCGTCAGCAATCTCGCGCAGCACCAGGGGCCGCATGGCCAGCTCGCCGTGGGTGAAGAAGTTTTTTTGCCGCTCCACAATGGCTGTGCTCACGCGCAAGATGGTGTCAAAGCGCTGCTGGATGTTTTTAATGAACCACCGGGCCTCTTGCAAGCGTTGCTGCAGCGCCTGCCCGTTCTGGCCTGTACCTTTGCCGCCTTGCTTCAAGGCGTTGGCGTAAATGTCATGCACTTTCAGGCGCGGCATCACGTCACTGTTGAGCATGACCTTAAAGCCCCGGCCCGACTTGATGACCAGCACATCAGGCACGATGAGGTTGCGCTCGACATTGACAAAGCGGCGCCCCGGCTTGGGGTCAAGCCGGCCGATCACGCCAATCGCGGCCTTGATCACCGTGTCGGGAAAGCCGCACAACTGCGACAGGCGTTTGATGTCGCGCCTGGCCAGCAGCTCCATGGGCTGTTTGCAGACTTCGATGGCAGCGCGCGTTTGAGCGCAGTCCTTGCAGTCGAGCAGTTGCAGGCCCAGACATTCAGCCAGATTGCGGGCACCCACACCGGCAGGCTCCATGTGGTGGAGCAGTTTGAGCGCCACGCCGAAGTGCTGCACCAGCTCTTCGGCCTGCAGCGCGTCCTCACCCGCCAGGCAGGCGGCCAGCTCGCTCAGCGTGTCTTCAAGGTAACCATCGTCATTGAGTGACTCAATCAGGAAATGCAGCGCCGCGCGCTCCAGCTCAGACAGGCGCAGGCCAAGGGCCTGCCGGTGCAGGTGGTCTTGCAATGACTCGTGGCTGCGAGCCAGATCAGCGGCGTCGGTGTCGCTGTCATCGGTGTTGTTTTTGCGGGCAGGCGCGTCGCCCCCCCATTCACCATCGTCGGGCGTGGTCTCGACCGTGCCATCGCCCTCCCAGCTGTCTTCCAGACTGGCCTCCGAGCTGATCTCGGGTGTCGTTTCCGAATCATTTTGGCTGCTGGCGCTTGATTCCATTGATCCTGCAGCTATCGAATCTGTAGCAGACTCAAACTCCTGGCTGTCTTGGCTGACGGGTGTGTTGATGTGCTCCACGCCAAACTCTTCACGCACTGCCGTTTCTTCAGCCACCTCCAGAAACGGATTTTCATCGAGCATCTGCTCGACTTCCTGGCTCAGCTCCAGCGTGGAGAGTTGCAGCAAGCGAATGGACTGCTGCAACTGGGGCGTGAGCGCCAGATGCTGCGAGACTCTGAGTGACAGACCCTGCTTCATGGCTACATTCGAAAATGCTCGCCAAGGTACACCCGGCGTACATCGGCATTGTTGACAATCTCGGCAGGCGTGCCCGTGGCCAGCACGTGGCCGTCGCTGATGATGTAGGCATGGTCGCAAATGCCCAGCGTCTCGCGCACATTGTGGTCAGTGATGAGCACACCAATGCCGCGCGACTTCAAGAACCCGATGATGCGCTGGATTTCAATCACGGCAATCGGGTCAATGCCCGCAAAAGGCTCGTCCAGCAGGATAAAACGCGGCTGGGTGGCCAGTGCCCGTGCAATCTCGACGCGGCGGCGCTCGCCGCCCGACAACGCCAGTGCAGGCGAGTCGCGCAGATGCTCGACCCGCAGGTCGTGCAGCAAGACACCCAGGCGTTGCTCGATCACAGCGTCACCCAGTGCCTTGCCTTTTTGATCTTGCTGGAGTTCCAGCACGGCGCGCACATTTTGCTCGACAGTGAGTTTGCGGAAAATCGACGCTTCCTGCGGCAAATAGCTCAAACCCAGGCGCGCACGCCGGTGAATGGGCATGTGTTCAATGGATGTGCCGTCAATGGTGATTTCACCTGCATCGGCACGCACCAGGCCCACAATCATGTAAAACGAAGTGGTTTTGCCGGCACCATTGGGGCCCAGCAAGCCCACCACCTCGCCGCTTTGAACGGCCAGTGACACGTCTTGCACCACCCGTCGGCTGCCATACGACTTTTGCAGGCCCGTAGCGACCAGGCGGCTGGCAGGCGCCGATACAGGTGTTGATACAGGTGTTGATGCGCCAGCACCCGATGGTGCGGTTGCTGTCGAAGAAGGCTTCAAGTCCATTTTTGCCCTATTTTTTCTCATTGCCCAGCGCATTGCTGGCCCGCAAGGCAGGCACAGGGCCAATAGGCACTGCAGGCACTGCAGCTGCCGAGGCCGTCACCCGGGGCGACAGCACAGCACGCACCCGGCCACTGGGATTGGCAGCGGTGCGGTTCTGCGCACCACCATTGACCGTGAAAACATCGGTGATATTGTCATAAGTGATCTGGGAGCCCGTGGTTTCGTCGGCCAGAACAGCACCGTTATAGCGGCGCAGCACGGCCCGACGCGTGAGCTTGACCACATCGGCGCGGCTGTCGTACTCGATCAGCTCAGCCTCGCCTTCAATGTATTCGTCCACCAGATCACGCTTTTTTCGGTAAAAAGCCAGCTTGCCCGCAGGCGCTACCACCGTGGCCTGCTGGTAACCCTCGGCATCTTGCCGCACATCGACCCGTTCGCCCCGAATGATGGTGCTGCCCTTGGTGATGACGACATTGCCGGTAAATACGCTGGTCTGCTTGAGGTCGTCATAGCGCAGGGCATCGGCCTCGGCGTTCATCGGTTTGTCGCGGTCGGCTTTTTCGGCAGCAGCTGGCGCGGCCAGCAAGCCCAGCACGGACATGACGGCAATGAATGTAAAGCGGTGATATTTCATAAAGGCACGAATCTTGCTGCTTGTGTGTTTGCAGCATTGTAGCGATGCAGTCCGCAGCAACACCCGGCCAGGCAACGGCTGTAAATATCACCCATAAACATCGCCCATAAAAAAACCCGCCGTAGGCAGGCGGGTTTGACAAGGACTCAAAGACGCTGCCTTGCATTGTCTGCACTGCAGCCAGCGGCCATAGCGGCGGCACTCAGCTCTTGGCAGCGGCAGACGGCGTTTTTCGGGTCAGCTCCGTCAGGTAGTCCGTCACGGCCAGCGCACGCTCCATGGTTTGCGCCAGCGAGCCCGATGTGAAATAGCGGCCCGCCACCCCCAGGGCTGGCACACCATCGACTTTGTAGGACTCTTGCAGCTGGGTGGCCTTGCGGACTTTCGTCACCACTGCAAACGAGTTGTAGGCCTCGGTGAACTTGGCTTTGTTGACACCCTGCTTTTCAGCCCATGCCGCAATCAGCTCGGCGTTGTTGAGGCTCTGCTTTTCAACGTGAATCGCATGGAACACCTTTTTGTGCAGCTGATCGACCAGGCCCATGCTTTCTATGACGTAGTACAGGCGCTGCTGAGGCTCAAAATCAGGCCGGAATGACACCGGCGTGCGCCGCAGCACCACGTCTTTGGGCACTTTTTTGGACCATGCCTCAAGCATGGGCTCAAAATTGTTGCAATGTGAGCAGCTGTACCAGAAAAACTCCACCACCTCGATTTTTCCGGCGGCAGCTTCTACCGGCGCGGGTTTGTCAAGTACCAGATAGTCGGTGCCCTCCCGGGGCGCTTTGCCTTGCGCATGGGCTGGTGGGGTGGACAGTGCCGCAGCGCCGCCCCAGGTGGCAGCAGCAACTGTGGCGGCTGAAAGCGAAAATTCACGTCGTTGCATTCATGTTCTCCTGTATGGATCAGTCGTTTATTCAGTCATTTAACAAGGCGTCAGGTCGGTCATCCGATGGCGGCAAGACGGGCCAGTCAGGTACTCGGTGTGATCCAGATCCAGCTCAAAAGCACCCGTCAACAACCATTGGTACACGGCGCGCCTGAAAAGTTCAGCGCTGCACCCTGACCAAAGCGGTCTCTATCGCGTTACCTTCGAGTTTTTCCTTGGTTTTGTCGGCTTCGTCCTTCTTGTCGAACGGCCCGAGTCGCACACGGTACACGGTCCGGCCGTATTGCTCCCGCTCGGTAATTTTGGCTTGATAGCCCAGTAAAGACAGCTTGGCGCGTTGCTGGTCGGCATCTTCAGGCGTGCGAAAAGCACCCACCTGAATGAAGTAGGTAAACGGGTCCACGCCTGATGCGGAAGCCGCAGGCTGCGCGTCGGCCTTGGTGGGAGCCTTGGCTTTGGCAAGGTCGCCCAAAGGATCGCTGGGCACCACCGGCCTGGCTGACGCGTCCGGCGTTGCAGGCACGGGCGCTGGCACAGGAGTGGGTGCCGCTGCTGAAGCTGCAGCGGCAGGCTTGGCGGCACTGGTGGTACTGGCAGCACTGGCTGCAGTCAGGGGCGCAGTGACTGCGCCGTCTGTGGTCGCAGGGCCAGGGCTGGACGCTGGTGCCACAGCTCGCGCAGGGGTTTTGCCTGCCAGCGGGGCATTGGGGTCCCAGTTCTTGTTTTTTTGGGCTTCCTGCGCATCGCTTTCTGCACCACGGGGCTGGCTTTTATTGAGGAAAGGCACAGGCACCTTGGTCACGTAAACAGCCACGGCCAGCGCAGCACCCAGGCCCACCAGTGCGCCAATGATGACCCCCAGCAACGTACCGCCGCGCTGCTTGTGCGGGGTTTGCCTTACTTTTTCAGCTTTTTTTACTTTTTCCATGTGTCTGAGTTGTTGGCGTTGTCTCAATGGCTTGGCTTGACCTGGCTTGGTGCTACATTTTTCGGGGCGCACCCACACCCAGCACAGCCAGGCCATTGTGCAACACCTGCGCACAGGCCGCGACCAGCGCCAGGCGGGCGAGCTTGACGGCTTCGTCATCGACCAGTATGCGCTCGGCGTCGTAGTAGCTGTGGTAGCAGGCCGCCAGCTCGCGCAGATAGAAAGCCACATCATGCGGCGCAAAGCTGTGGGCGGCGCTGGTCAGCATGTCCGGGTACTTGGCCAGCAGCAGCATCAGCGCCTGGGCTTGCGGGCTGCCCAAAGGCGACAGGTCAACGTCTTTCAAGCGGGCCTCATCGCCGCCCCAGGCCGCCAGCACCGAGCAGATGCGGGCGTGGGCGTACTGCACGTAATACACCGGGTTTTCGTTGTTTTTGGCCAGAGCCAGATCAATGTCAAAGGTGTATTCGGTGTCGGGCTTGCGGCTGAGCAGAAAAAAGCGTACCGCGTCGGCACTGGTCCACTCAATCAAATCGCGCAGGGTGACGTAGCTGCCCGCCCGTTTTGAGATTTTCACCTCTTCGCCGTGGCGCACCACACGCACCATGGTGTGCAGCACATAGTCGGGGTAGCCCTGCGGCACGCCTTCGCCCACCGCCTGCAGTCCGGCGCGCACGCGGGCGATGGTGCCGTGGTGGTCCATGCCCTGGATGTTGATGGCGCGGGTAAAACCGCGCTGCCACTTGGCCAGGTGGTAGGCCACATCCGGCACAAAATAGGTGTAGGTGCCGTCGCTTTTTTTCATCACGCGGTCTTTGTCGTCCCCGTAGTCGGTGGACTTGAGCCACAGCGCGCTGTCCTGCTCGTAGGTTTTGCCTGCATCCTTGAGCTGGGCCACAGCCGCGTCCACCCGGCCCGAGCTGTACAGGCTGGACTCCAGGTAGTAGTTGTCAAAACGCACTGAAAACGCCTGCAAATCGAGGTCTTGCTCGCGGCGCAGGTAAGCCACGGCAAACTGGCGAATCGAGTCCAGATCATCAGCATCGCCCGACGCGGTAAATTCACGGTCGTCAGACTTGACGGTCTTTTTGGCCAGAAAATCACGGGCGATATCCAGAATGTAGTCACCGTTGTAGGCAGACTCTGGCCAGAGCGCATCGCCTGGGTGGATGCCTCTGGCCCGCGCCTGGGTACTGGTGGCCAGGGTGTGAATTTGCACCCCGGCGTCGTTGTAATAAAACTCACGGTACACATCAACGCCCTGCGTGACAAACAGGTTGCAGATCGCGTCGCCCAAAGCCGCCTGGCGGCCATGGCCCACATGCAGCGGCCCAGTCGGGTTGGCCGAGACAAACTCGACCACCATGCGCTGACCGCTGGCCTGCGGTTTGACGCCATAGCGGGCCGCAGCGTGCAACACCTCGCGCACAGTGGTCTGTTTGGCAGACGGCTTGAGTTTGATGTTGAGAAAGCCCGGCCCGGCAATCTCGATGGCCTCGACCCACTGGTCATACACCGGATTGACCTGCAGCAGCGCTTTCAAGGCTTCGGCCACCTGACGCGGGTTCTGCCTGAGCCCCTTGGCCAGTTGCATGGCAGCGGTGCAGGCAAAGTCGCCATGTGCCGCCACTTTGGGCGACTCAAAAGCGGCTTTGCCGCCCGCACCGGGGAAGAGTTTTTCAAGCGCATCGGCCAGCGCGGCGAGGAGGTCATTTTTAATCGAGAGCATGCGGCGATTTTAGGGGAACGGGGTCAGCGAGCTTGTGCGATATGCACGTGTGTGAAAGGGCGTGCGTTTGCCTGGGGGCGTTTGGGCTTTTCCGTCACGGTGTGGCTGGCCTGCCCGCTCAAAGCTGCAAAAGATGCTCAAGCGCGGCCTGCCTGACCGCCTGTGTCAGGCGCTGGGCTGACACAGGCTCGCGCACCCAGTGCTGCCAGTACAGCGCCACATCGACCGGCCGGTCAGGCAGGATTTCCACCAGTGCCGGACGGTTTTTGCGCGCTGCCAGCAGCAAATCAGGCACCATGCCCCAGCCCATGCCCAGTTCAAGCGCCAGCTCAAAGGCATCCACAGCCGGCACAAAGTGGCGCGGGTACAGCGCACCCTGCAAGCCGACATGCTGTGCCAGATACTGGTCTTGCAGCGCGTCCTTGCGGTTGAAAATAACTGCCGGGGTGGCCAGCAGGCGGTGCGCTGACACACCACCGGCGGCATGGCCCGCGCCCGGCGCATGCCACTGTGCCAGCAGTGCGGGAGCGGCCACACAGCGGTAGCGCATGGTGCCCAGCGGCTCGGCCACACAGCCACGCATGGCCTGGGCCAGAGTGGTCACGCAACCCGTGACTGCGCCACTTTTCAGGGCGTCATGGGTGTGGTCCTGGTCGTCCACCACCACGTCGAGCAGCAGGCGGTGCCTGGCCAGCAGCCCCGCCACACCTGGCAAAAACCAGCTGGTGAGGGAGTCTGCGTTGACCGCCACGCTCAGGCTCTGCATGCGCGGGGCTTTCTCAGGGTGGCTGCCCTGCAGGCTGCCGACCAGGTCAGACTCCATGAGCTGCACCTGTTTGACATGCACCAGCAGGGCCTGCCCGGCGGGTGTAGCGCGTACCTGCTTGCCGCGTACCAGCAACCGCTGGCCCAGTGAGGATTCGAGCGACTTGATGCGCAGAGACACGGCGGCCAGCGTGATGCTCAGTGCTTTGGCGGCTGCGCCAAAACTGCCTTGTTCGATCACGGCAGCAAGGGCTTCGAGTTGGCGGGCGTCCAGCATGCCCACATTATGAGTTGGTTAAATATTATTTGAACAAAGTTATTTTTATTTAACTTTGTTTAATAAATTTTCATCTTTTGCAACACTTCAGTCCCACAAGGTCTCCAGCAGTCTTCGCCTGCGACACCCCTTCAAACGCCACCAGATCATTGCGTCATGAATCCTTTTACTGCCCCCGCCTTCTTCGCTGGAATGCTGCTCAGTTTGTCACTCATCATGGCCATTGGCCCGCAGAACGCGCATGTGATTCGCAGCGGCATATTGCGCCAGCATTTGTGGCTGACGGTGGCGGTGTGCGCGGCAAGCGACGTGGTGTTCATCGCTCTGGGCGTGGCGGGTCTGGCACAACTGGGCGGGCTGTCCGACAAGTTGCTGGGGGCCATGACGGGCGGCGGGGCACTGGTTTTAATGCTCTACGGCAGCCAGGCGATGGGACGTTTTTTACGCCCTGCTGCTGACACCGTTGCAGGTGCAGCTACGGGCGCAGGTGTGGGCACGGATGCGGCCATCGCGACACCACCCCACATCTCACCGCGCCGGGCGATTGCTGCAGCGCTGGCTTTTTCATGGCTCAACCCGCATGCCTGGCTGGACACCGCGGTGGTCATTGGCACGGCATCGCTGGCTTATGCGCGGCCAGACAACGCGGTGTTCGGGCTGGGTGCGGCCACGGGCTCGGTGCTCTGGTTTGGCGCGCTCGGCATGACCGTCTTCGCCATCGGCCAGCGCATGAACTCTCCCACCGTCTGGCGTGCGCTGGACGGGCTGGTGGCGCTGATGATGTGGGCAACCGCCGTGTGGCTGCTGGTGGGCCTGTTCTAATTCCATTT
>RDZZ01000004.1 GCA_004293655.1 Polaromonas sp.
CCTTGCAGGGCGCTACGCCGCCAGAGGCGGCGCATCTGCAGGCTGTCCAACCCCGCGCAGGCGGGCTTGGAGCCACAGCCTGCAGCCTGTGGCCTGGCAGAGCCAGTTCCGCGGCCCCTGCTTGCAATACGGGGAAAGACTGCTGCCCTGCCGAACTTTGGTATTTTGAAATGACTGAGATGACAACAACCCACTACGACACGCTCGAAACCCGTCCGCCTGAAGAACGCGAAAATGCCCTGCTGGCCGCGCTGCCACAACAAATCGCCAACGCCAGAACCCGTACGTCTGCGTTTGCAGCCATTCTTGATGGCGTGGATGCTGCAGCTGTTGACTCCCGCGCCGCGCTGGCGCGCCTGCCGGTGACCCGCAAACACGAGTTGCTCGAACGCCAGCAGGCCATGCGCCTGGCAGGTGGCGACGCGTTCGGTGGTTTCAGTGCGCTGCGCTATGGCGCGCACATGCCGCATGTGTTTGCCAGCCCTGGCACGATTTACGAGCCGGAAGGGTGTCAGCCCGACTACTGGCGTATGGCCAGAGCCATGTACGCCGCAGGTTTTCGCTCTGGACAGCTGATTCACAACTGCTTTAGCTACCACTTCGTACCTGCGGGCTCGATGATGGAAACCGGTGCGCGCGCGCTGGGCTGCACGGTTTTTCCGGGTGGTACCGGGCAGACCGAGCAGCAGGTGCAGGCCATGGCCGAATTGCAGCCTGCAGGCTACATCGGGACCCCCAGCTTTTTAAAAATCATTGTTGAAAAAGCCACTGAGATGAAGGTGGCGCTGCCCACAGTCAGGCGCGCTCTGGTGTCAGGTGAAGCGTTTGTGCCCAGCCTGCGCGACTGGCTGGGCGAGCGAGGTATTGCGGCTTACCAGTGTTATGCCTCGGCTGACCTGGGTTTGATCGCCTACGAGACCGAGGCGCGCGAAGGTTTGGTTCTGGACGAAGGCGTGATTGTGGAAATAGTGCGCCCAGGCACCGGAGACCCGGTCGCTGAAGGGGAAGTCGGCGAGCTGGTCGTGACCACGTTGAACCCTGACTACCCGCTGATTCGCTTTGGCACCGGTGACTTGTCAGCCCTGCTGCCGGGCACTTGTCCCACTGGCAGAACCAACAGACGCATCAAGGGCTGGATGGGCCGTGCCGACCAGACCGTGAAAATTCGTGGCATGTTTGTACACCCCGGTCAAGTGGCACTGATTGCCCGGCGCTTTCCCGAAGTCCTCAAGGCACGCCTTGTTGTCAGTGGTGAAATGGCTGACGACCGCATGCACTTTCAGGCTGAAGCTGCACCTGGCCATGCGGGGCTTGAACAACAAATAGGCAGCGCCATCCGTGACGTGACCAAGTTGCGCGGCACGGTTGAACTGGTGGCACCGGGCAGCTTGCCCAATGACGGCAAGGTGATTGAAGACGCCCGAAGTTACAAATAAAAAAATAAAAAATAGACAAATTAGAGACAGGGCGATAGACCCCACCGGGATTGCACTTAAGTAGTTCCCGCAATACATATCTGGTCTGGCGACCTTAGACTTGAATTTTTACATCAAGAAAGTGTCATGAATCCAATCAAACATCTGCTTGTTGTGGCTGCGGCCACAGCCAGTGTATTTGCCCACACGCAAGCCAGTGCGCAAGCCTTTCCCAGCGCCAAACCTGTGACCCTTGTGGTGCCTTTTGCCGCAGGTGGGCCGACTGACCGAGTCGCGCGTGACCTGGCAGAAGCCATGCGCAAAAGCATGGGTGGCGGTGCCAATTTTGTGGTGGAAAACGTCAACGGCGCAGGCGGCACCATTGGTGCGTCCAAAGTTGCCAAAGCGTCTCCTGACGGCTACACGCTGTTGCTGTTCCATATCGGCATGGCTTCCACCCCCGCCTTGTACCGCAAGTTGTCGTACAAGCCGCTGGAAGACTTTGAATACCTTGGCATGATCAACGAAGTGCCGATGACGCTGATTGGCAAGCCCCAGTTACCGGCCAACACCTACCGTGACTTTGAGAACTACATTCGCACCAATGCCGGCAAAATGAACATTGCCCACGCAGGTCTGGGTTCGGCATCGCACCTGTGCGGCTTGATGTGGCAGTCGGCAGTCAAAGCCAAAGAAGCCATGACCACGATCCCCTTTGGCGGTACAGCCCCGGCCATGAATGCGCTGGTCGGCGGGCAGGTTGACGTGATGTGCGACCAGACCACCAACACCGTCGGCCAGATTGAAGCCGGTCGTGTCAAAGCCTTTGCCGTGACCACGGCCAAGCCTTTGTCAAGCAACAAACTGCTCAAAGACTACCCAACCCTGCAGGAAATGGGCCTCAAAGGGTTTGACCTGACCATCTGGCACGGTTTGTACGCACCCAAGGGCACACCACCGGCTGTGCTGACAGCACTCAATGAAGGCTTGAAAAAAGCCTTGAAAGACCCTGACTTCATCAAAAAGCAGGAAGGCCTGGGCGCCATTGTTGTGGCAGACAAGCGCGTCGAGCCCGCTGCACACAAGGCTTTTGTGGCCTCAGAAATGGACAAGCTCAAAGCCGTCGTCGCCGCTGCCGGACAGTACGCAGACTGAGTCTTGGCGCCTTGAAACGAGCTGCCACGCCGCAAGGACTGGCAGCTTTTTTTATGGTTTGAGCCAAACGCAGGACATCGGCATCCGACATCCGAACAAGCCGGGCTTGCTGCAAAACCGTTGATTTCCTTTCCAATTCTCAAGAAAGCTGACCATGCGCTCATTGAACTTGTCAAAAAGACTGCCAGCGCAGTTGCTGTGGGCCTTGGCAGCTATTTTTTTAATAGCGCAAAGCGCCACAGCACAAAATGTGTGGCCGAACAAGCCCGTGCGCATCATCGTGCCCTTTGCACCTGGCGGTACCACGGACATTCTGGCGCGGGCGATGGCTCCCGAGCTGACCAAGGCATTCGGGCAGCCCTTTGTGGTGGAAAACCGTGCCGGCGCAGGCGGCAACATTGGGGCAGACCTGGTGGCCAAGTCACCCGCTGACGGCTACACGCTGCTGATGGGAACAGTCGGCACGCACGGTATCAACAAGGCGCTTTACAGCAAGATGCCGTTTGACTCGCAAAAAGATTTTGCACCGATTACCCTGGTGGCGGGCGTGCCCAACGTGATGGTGATGAACGCAGACAAAGCCAGGGCACTGGGTATCAACACCGCGCCTGAATTCATCAAATACGTCAAGGCACATCCGGGCAAGTTCAGCATGGCTTCAAGTGGGAGCGGCACGTCCATCCACATGGCAGGCGAGCTGTTCAAGTCCATGACGGGTACCTTCATGACCCACATTCCTTACAGGGGGTCAGGCCCGGCATTGCTGGACTTGATCGGTGGCAACATCGACGTGATGTTTGACAACCTGCCCTCTGCCATGCCGCACATTAAAAGTGGCAAGCTCAAGGCTTTCGCAGTCACCAGCGCCATGCGGTCTGCCGCATTGCCAGATGCGCCCACCCTTGAAGATGCCGCCCAGCTCAAAGGTTTTGATGCCAGCTCATGGTTTGGCCTGTTGGCACCTGCGGGAACCCCGCCAGAAATTGTCAGCCGCATCCAGCAAGAAGCGGCCAGATCACTGGGCACGCCCGCCATCAGCCAGCAGCTGCTGGCCCAGGGCGCGATTCCTGGCGGCAGCACACCCGAGCAATTCACCGCGTTCATCAACGCAGAGCACAAAAAGTGGGCGCAGGTGGTCAAAGCCTCCGGTGCCACGGTGGATTGATCAGACGCCCCACACAACGTCATCGCCCAACTGGTAGCTGCGCTGCAGCATGTCGATGAATGGCATGGCGCGCTGGCGCAAGCTGGGCACATCGCCCAGAACGTCGCCTTCTTCTTTGTTGTCCAGAGACTCTTCCAGCGCGATGGCAGCCCGCAGTGCGGCCATCGCCGCAGGCATCTGACCGGGCAAGATGATGCCTGTGGGGCCAGCGTCTTTGCCAATGATCTCCAAAATTCTGCGCCCGTTGGCCTCGAGCATGATCACGTCGCCCGTATTTCTTGATTTGAATTTGTAGAGCATGTTCTGCCTGTTGCATGATGGAAATAGCTGCATGGATTATGGCCAGTCTGGCCTGCGCAGGCCGCAGGTTTGTTTCCCGAGTCAGCGATCCGCTTGACGCAAAATACGGGCATGTTCACTGTTGCCACCCCACCCAAGCCCGCTGCCCAGTCTTTATGCCAAGATGGTTTGAGCCTGCTGCAGCCGAACGAGCTGACAGCTACGCTCAAACTTGACCCACTGGACTGGTCAGAAGGCTGGAGCCGTCTGGCCACGTCATGGAACCGCCTGGTGCCCGATGCCCACCTGAAAGACGGCGGCAACTACCGCAAACGCCGCCACGCCTGTTTCACCCAAGACATGGCCAGCGGCGCACTCACACAGACAGCGCATCGCGCCCACTGGCAGCCGGTTGACTACAACGCGCTGCACGGCGGCTTTGAGCGCTGGTTTGACCCGGTAGAGCCTGATGTGGCCGCAGCACCTGCCTGGACTGCATTGCTGGCCAGCTTTGGGCAGCTGTTTGCCGCCGTCAAACCCGTGGCACGCTGGCACATTGAAGCGCACCAGTTTCGCATTGACACCGCTGGCGGCGTGGGGCGTCCCACACCAGAAGGCGCACACCGTGACGGGGTGGACTTTGTGGTGGTCATGCTGGTGGGGCGCCAGGGTGTCAAAGGCGGTGAAACCCGCGTGTTTGATGCCCACGGGCCGCATGGCATGCGGTTCTTGATGCTGCAACCGCTGACGGCACTGCTGCTCGATGATGCCCGTGTCATTCACGAAACCACGCCCATACTGCCTGCAGAAGGATCAGCGCAGAGTGGGTTTCGAGACACGCTGGTGCTGACCTATCGGGCAGTGGGATTCCAGGCCCCCTGAAGTATGGCCCCACGGTTGCGCACGCTGATATGTCGTTCGTGAATCGCAAAAACCCTCTTGACGAAAATACTTTAACTCTAAACAATTAAGACAAGATTAATCCAGAGGGCAACCATCTCATGCGTATCCTTTGTCTGGGCGGTGGCCCTGCGGGTCTGTACTTTTCGCTGCTCATGAAGCTGCAAAACCCTCAGCATGTGGTCACGGTGGTGGAGCGCAACCGCCCTTTTGACACCTTTGGCTGGGGTGTGGTGCTGTCAGACCAGACGCTGGGCAATTTGCGCGCGGCAGATCCGGTCAGCGCGCAATTGATCGGTGATGCGTTCAATCACTGGGACGATGTTGAAATGTTCTTCAAGGGCCGCAGCGTGCGCTCTGGCGGCCATGGGTTTTGCGGCATTGGGCGCAAAAAGCTGCTCAATATTCTGCAAGACCGCTGCATCGGGCTGGGCGTTGAACTGGTGTTTGAAACCGATGTGCAGGACGACCAGGCCCTTGCCGCCCAGTACCAGGCCGATCTGGTGGTTGCCTGTGACGGGCTGAACAGCCGCATCCGCACCCGTTACGCCGCCACTTTCAAACCCGACGTTGAGCTGCGCGCCTGCCGCTTTGTGTGGCTGGGCACGAAAAAGACTTTTGATGCCTTCACCTTTGCGTTCGAGCAGACCGAGCATGGCTGGTTTGCCGTACACGCCTACAAGTTTGATGACAGCACCTCCACCTTCATTGTGGAGACACCTGAAGCCGTCTGGAAAGCGCACGGGCTGGACCAGATGAGCCAGGAAGACGGCATCGCATTTTGCGAACGGCTGTTTGCAAAACATCTCGATGGCCATGCATTGATGAGCAATAGCACCCATATTCGCGGCTCCGCGATCTGGATACGCTTTCCGCGTGTGGTGTGTGAGCGCTGGGTTCACGATGTTTCAATTGACGACAAGAACGTGCCCATCGTGCTGATGGGCGATGCTGCGCACACGGCACACTTTTCGATTGGCAGCGGCACCAAGCTGGCACTCGAAGACGCGATTGAGCTGGCGCGCTGCTTTTCGCAGCACGCTGACACGGCGCAGGCACTGCACGCCTACGAGGCGGTGCGCTCGGTCGAGGTGCTGAAAATCCAGAACGCCGCACGCAACTCCACCGAATGGTTTGAGAATGTTGACCGCTACAGCGGCATGGAGGCCGAGCAGTTTTTCTACTCGATGATGACGCGCTCGCAGCGCATCAGCCATGAAAACCTGCGTGTGCGTGATGCCAGCTGGCTGGCGGGCTACGAGCAGTGGCTGGCAAAGTCCGCGCCAGGTCAATCCGCACCTGCACCCATGCTGCTGCCGCTCAAGGTGCGGGACATCACGCTTAAAAACCGCATTGTCGTCTCGCCCATGGCCACCTACAGCGCCGTCGATGGGCGGGTAGAGGACTTTCACCTGGTGCATCTGGGTGCGCGGGCACTGGGTGGGGCCGCGCTGGTGTTTGTCGAGATGACCTCACCCACGCCTGAAGGCCGCATCACACCAGGCTGCCCCGGCTTGTGGAACACCGAACAGATGCTGGCCTTCAAGCGCATCACCGACTTTGTTCATGCCTCAAGCCAGCACGACAAGACGGGCGCAAAAATCGGCCTGCAACTCGGTCACAGCGGCCCCAAAGGCTCTACCCAGGTCGGCTGGGAACAAGCCGATGAGCCATTGCCAGCGGGCAACTGGCCCCTGTTGGCCGCCAGCGCCGTCGCTTTTGGCCCGACCAACCAGACACCCCATGCCATGACCCGTGCGGACATGGACACGGTGACGCAGGCGTTCGTGCAGTCCACGCGCTATGCGGCCCAGGCGGGTTTTGACTGGCTGGAGCTGCACTGCGCGCACGGTTATCTGCTGTCGAGCTTCATCACCCCCCTGACCAACCAGCGCACAGACGCCTGTGGCGGCAGCCTGGCAAACCGCTGCCGTTACCCGCTGGAAGTGTTTGGCGCCATGCGGGCGGTGTGGCCTGCACACCTGCCCATGAGTGTGCGCATCTCGGCACACGACTGGGCACCGGGCGGCAACACGGCCGATGATGCCGTAGCGATTGCCCGGCTGTTCAAGGCCGCAGGCTGCGACTTCATCGATGTGTCATCCGGCCAGACCACCCGCGCGGCCAAACCTGTGTATGGCCGCATGTACCAGACGCCGTTTGCAGACCGAATCCGCAACGAGGCGGGCATCCAGACGATTGCCGTGGGCGCGATTTCCGAAAGCGATCAGGTCAACAGCATCATTGCCGCAGGCCGCGCCGACCTGTGCGCGATTGCCCGCCCGCATCTGGCCGACCCGGCCTGGACGCTGCACGAAGCGGCCAGAATGCAAAGCCGCCACGTCAGCTGGCCGCGGCCTTACCTGAGTGGGCGGGACCAGCTTTACCGCGAAATTTCAAAGAAAAACAGCACCTAGCGCACTGTCTGATTGGGTGTATAGCTATTAATTTAATAGCAATTGATGTAAAAAGGTTTCCCATGGACATGGAAGAGCGAGGCCACAGCGAACACCCCGAAGCCCTGCGACTGTGGTTGCGGCTGCTGACCTGCACCCAGCTGGTTGAAAAGCAGGTGCGCACCCAGCTGCGCGAGCAGTTTGACACCACGCTGCCCCGCTTTGACCTGATGGCCCAGCTGGAGCGCAACCCTGACGGCCTGAAGATGAACGAGCTGTCACGCCGCATGATGGTCACCGGCGGCAACGTCACGGGCGTCACCGATCAGCTGGTGACCGAGGGCCTGGTCGAACGCATGCAAGTCGATGGTGACCGCCGCGCCTACCGGGTGCGGCTGACCGCCCGTGGTCACCAGGTGTTTGGCGAGATGGCGCGCCAGCACGAGGGCTGGATTGTGGCGGCTTTTGAAGCCCTGTCACCGCGCGAGGTCGAGTCGTTCTACAAGCTGCTGGGCAAGGTCAAGCAAAGCCAGCAAGACACGAAATCCATCGGTGCTGGCCTGCCCGACAAACTGGAAACTGCATGAAGCACTACATAAGCCCGACCAACCCCATGCACGCGCAGTTTGATGCGCTGGCGAACTACCAGGCACAGCACTTTGCGTATGCGTTCGAGGCTGGCGTTGCCACTTTGACGTTAAACCGCCCCGAGCGGAAAAATCCGCTGACGTTTGATTCGTATGCTGAACTGCGCAACCTGTTCCGGGCGCTAAACCACGCCACCGACATCAAAGCCGTGGTGCTGACGGGCGCAGGGGGCAACTTCTGCTCGGGCGGCGATGTGCATGAAATCATTGGCCCACTCACCCAGATGAGCATGCCCGAGCTGCTGGAGTTCACGCGCATGACGGGTGAGCTGGTCAAGGCCATGCGGCTGTGCCCGCAGCCCATCATCGCGGCGATTGACGGCATTTGCGCCGGAGCCGGGGCGATGATGGCTCTGGCTGCCGATATGCGTCTGTGTACGGCGCAGGCCAAAACAGCTTTTCTGTTCACCCGCGTTGGCCTGGCCGGTGCCGACATGGGAGCGTGCGCGCTGCTGCCCCGCCTGATCGGCCAGGGCCGTGCGTCCGAGCTGCTGTTGACAGGCCGCGCCATGAGCGCACAAGAAGGCCTGCAGTGGGGCTTTTTCAACGCGCTGCATGACCCTGACAAGCTGCTGGCCGCAGCGCACATGCTGGCGCACGAGCTGGCCAGCGGCCCGACCTTTGCCCACGGCATGACCAAAACCATGCTGCATCAGGAATGGGCCATGACGCTGGACCAAGCCATAGAAGCTGAAGCCCAGGCGCAGGCGATTTGCATGCAGACGC
>RDZZ01000048.1 GCA_004293655.1 Polaromonas sp.
CGCCCATCGCTGCGTACCACCCTGTTTTGCCCGACTTGCCCTGGCTGACCACCGGCCATGCCGAATGCGCCGTGCTTGCGACCATTGGACAAAATGCTGGCGGTCATGGCTTCTAAAAAGCGCACACGACGAATCCCGCCATTGCCGCCGTGCCACTTGCCAGCGCCACCCGAGTTGGCGCGAATCTCGTAACTCTCCAGCCGCACCGGAAAGCGGAACTCCAGAATCTCAGGGTCAGTCAAGCGTGAATTGGTCATGTGTGCCTGCACAACCGAGGTGCCATTGAAACCGCCAACAAGTTGACCCCTTGCATCCGTGACGCCGCCTGCGCCACTGCCGCCTGAAATGGTTTCGTAATACTGATGCCTTTCATTGCCAAAGGTGAAGTTGTTCATCGTGCATTGCCCTGCTGCCATCACACCCAGCGCACCGTACAGCGCGTTGGTGATGCAGGTGGACGTCTCAACATTACCGGCCACCACCGACGCGGGTGGACTGGGGTTGAGCATGCTGCCGGGCGGAATCATCACCTTGAGCGGTTTCAGGCAACCCGCATTCAGCGGAATATCGTCATCCACCAGCGTTCTGAAAACATACAGCACCGCCGCCATGCACACTGCCGTAGGTGCGTTGAAGTTGTTGGTTTGCTGCGCCGAGGTGCCGGTAAAGTCGATTTCTGCACTGCGGCTTTGGGTGTCCACCCGAATACTCACCTTGATCTGCGCGCCGTTGTCCAGCGGGAGGGTAAATTCACCGTTTTTTAACCTGGTGATCACGCGGCGTACTGACTCTTCGGCGTTGTCTTGCACATGACCCATGTACGCCAGCACCGTGGGCAGGCTGAACTGCTCGACCATTTTGCGCAGCTCTTGCACACCTTTTTCATTGGCGGCAATCTGGGCTTTCAGGTCGGCCATATTTTGCTGCGGATTTCTCGAAGGATATTCACCGCTTTTGAGCAGCGCGACCATTTCCGCCTCGCGCAACACGCCGCGCTCGACCAGCAACACGTTGTTGATTTGCACGCCTTCTTCTTCAATACGGGTTGAAAACGGCGGCATGGAGCCTGGCGTGGTGCCACCAATGTCGGCGTGGTGGCCCCTGGAGCCCACATAAAACGTCGGATTGCTGGCTGTGCCCAAATAAACCGGGGTGATGACGGTGATGTCCGGCAAATGCGTACCGCCGTGGTACGGGTCGTTCAATGCATACACGTTGCCCGGTGCCATGCGGCCCGCATTTTCACGAATCACGGTTTTGATGCTCTCGCCCATCGAGCCCAGATGCACCGGCATGTGGGGCGCATTGGCAATGAGGTTGCCGGCCGTGTCAAACAGCGCACAACTGAAGTCCAGCCGCTCCTTGATGTTGACCGAATACGCGGTGTTTTGCAGTTGCAGCCCCATCTGCTCGGCAATGTTCATGAACAGGTTGTTGAACACTTCCAGCAGCACCGGGTCCACGGTCGTGCCTGCTGCAAATTCGATAGCACGTTCTGTCCGTCTGTCCAGCACCAGATGGTCAAAAGCCGTTAAATTTGCCTCCCAGCCCGGCTCGACCACGGTGGTGGCATTCTTCTCGGCAATGATGGCCGGGCCAGGGATGATGTCGCCGGGGCGCAGGTCTTCCCGCACCACCAGCGCCGCGTCGTGCCACTGCCCACCTGAATACATGCGGACGGTTTCACGTCTGGGAGCAGGGCGCGGCTCATGGACAGTGTGACGTGGCTCGGCAGGGGTATCCCCAGCGATCATGGACTCCACGGACACCGCTTCAACCACCAGGCCTTTGCCTTGCATCAAAAATGCAAAGCGCTGGCGGTAGGCCGCCTCAAAACCTGACTCGATCTGGTCCAGCGTGCCAAACGCCACGACAAGCGCTGCATCACTGCCGTCATACCGAACATGCACACGGTGGGCGGTAGTGATGTTGCCTGCATTGACTTGCTGGCGCTGCAGCTCATCTTCAGCTGTGCCCGCCAGGCGATTTAAAACTTCAGCAATTTCAGGCAAGGCACTGGCAGTCAGCTTCAATTCAATCGCTTGTTCCCGGATGACATTCTGATCTGCCAGACCCATGCCGTAAGCTGACAAAACCCCTGCCATCGGGTGAACGAACACCTTCGTCATGCCCAGTGCATCAGCCACCAGACAAGCATGCTGACCACCTGCGCCGCCAAAGCACTGCAGGGTGTAGCGGGTGACGTCGTAGCCACGCGCAACAGATATTTTCTTGATGGCGTTGGCCATCTGCTGTACAGCGATGTTGATGAAGCCCTCTGCAACCGTTTCAGCACTGCGGCCCGTCTGGCCTGCCAGGTCATTGAACTGGGCTGCAGCGGCCTCAAAACTCAGCGCTTCGTCTGCATTGGGGCCAAACACTTTGGGAAAGTAACGGGGTTGCACTTTACCGACCATCACATTGGCATCGGTCACAGCCAGCCTGCCACCGCGCCGGTAGCTCGCAGGGCCGGGGTTGGCACCTGCGCTTTGCGGGCCGACGCGAAAGCGCTCACCGTCAAACTTCAAAATCGAGCCGCCACCCGCTGCCACGGTGTGAATGCTCATCATGGGCGCCCGCATGCGCACGCCAGCGACCTGCGTTTCAAACTCACGCTCGAACTCACCCGCGTAGTGCGACACATCGGTGGACGTGCCGCCCATGTCAAAGCCAATCACCTTGGCGTGGCCCGCCACGGCAGCTGTGCGGGCCATGCCGACAATACCGCCCGCCGGGCCACTCAAAATCGCGTCTTTGCCCTGAAACACATGCGCATCAGTCAACCCGCCCGACGACTGCATGAAAAACAGTTTGACGCCCGGCATTTCACCTGCCACCTGCTCCACATAGCGGCGCAAAATAGGCGATAAATACGCGTCCACCACGGTGGTGTCGCCCCGGCTGACGAACTTCATCATCGGGCTGGTTTCATGCGACGTGCTGATTTGGGTGAAGCCCACTTCTTGCGCAATGCGCTTGGCAGCTTTCTCGTGCCCGGTATAGCGGTAGCCGTGCATAAAAACAATCGCAACACTGCGCAACCCTTTGGCGTATTGCGTGAGCAGCTCTGTTTTTAATAGCGTCTCGTCTAGGGATTGCAGTATTTCGCCCTGCGCACCTACCCGCTCATGGGCTTGAATCACGGCGCTGTACAGCAGCTCTGGCAGCACCACGTTGCGGTCAAACAGGCGGGGACGGTTTTGGTAAGCGATGCGCAGTGCGTCCCTGAAGCCCTTGGTGGTCACGAGCAACGTCGGCTCGCCCTTGCGCTCTAGCAGCGCATTGGTCGCAACAGTGGTGCCCATCTTCACGCAATCGACGATATGGGCGCTTATCGCTTCGCCGGGTTTTAAACCCAGCAGATGGCGAATACCCGCCACGGCTGCATCGCGGTACTGCTCCGGGTTTTCACTGAGCAGTTTGTGGGTGACCAGCGTACCGTCAGGCTTTTTACCGACGATGTCGGTGAAGGTGCCGCCCCGGTCGATCCAGAACTGCCAGCGTTTGTCGCCTGTGCTTTGACTTGAAATAGGTGATGTGTCTTGCGTCATGTCTTCAATCTTCAGGGCTGGTTACTTAATATAGTACGGAACAAAAATGGTGTTGGCCTCATTGCCAACCGAGCGCACCCATTCGCGTGAGAGTTTTTCACCCATGCGTTTGATTTCGGTATCCACATCGGGCGGGATACGTTCAATTTTTACGCCGTTGGCGCGCAGCTCTTCTGTGGCGCTGCTGGCCAATGCCTGGCTCATCGCCCAGCCACGCGTTTGCGCATCGCCTGCGGCTTTCAGCACCGCAGCACGTACGTCAGGCTTCAATGCATCAAACGCCTTGGTGTTGACGAACACCACGTTTTTCGGGAACCAGGCATTGATCTCGTAGTAATACTTGATTGGCCCCCAGACCTTGTTTTCAACGCCCGTCAGCGCCGAGGTGATCATGCTGTCCATCCGCCCCTCAGCCAAGGCCTTGCCCACGTCGACCATAGCCACATCCACAGGCTTGGCACCCAGCAGTTCGGCAATGCGCAGCGTCGTGGCGTTGTAGGTACGCATTTGCGTGCCTTTGAAGTCAGCCAAGCTGTGTACTGGTTTACTCGAATGCAGCCCCTGCGGCGGCCACGGTACGGCATACAGCGGCTTCAGCCCACGCTCTGCAAAGTGCTTTTCAATGCCTGGGCGCTGCAGCTTCCACAACCGCTGCGCATCGCTGTAGGTGCTGACCACAAACGGCACCGAATCAGCCCCCGCAATCGGCATGTCTTTAACCATGCCAGTCATGATGGCTTCGCCCGCCTGGGCCACACCATCACGCACCGCCTGAGGGATGTCGGCCAGCTTGGCAAGCGTGCTGTTGGGGAAGACTTCTATCGTCAACTGACCACCACTGGCTACGCCGACTTCACGCGCAAATTGGGCAATATTTTGGGTGTGGAATGACTCTGCTCGATAGCCTGTGGCAAGCTTCCAGTGGGTGGCAGCTGGTGAAACCCCCGGCGTTTGGGCAAAGCTGACGCTGGCCGCAAGCATTGCAGCATACAAAATGAACTTCATGGGGTGCGACTGGTTGAAAAGACAATAAAAGTTGTCGGGCGATCAAGTCATCTTGTTCGGTAGCCAGAGAACAATGTCCTGAAAGAAATACGTACCCAGCACTGCTGCAAACAACAACGCAAACAGAGGTAAGGCCGTGCGTGCGATGTAGGTGATCTCTTTTTTGGTCAGCCCCTGAATCACGAAAAGATTGAACCCGACTGGCGGCGTGATCTGTGCCATCTCCACCACCAGAACGATGAAGATGCCAAACCAGATCAGGTCCAGCCCGGCGGCTTGCACCGTTGGCAGCAGAACCGCCACCGTGAGAACCACCATGCTGATGCCGTCCAGAAAGCAGCCCAGCACAACAAAGAAACCTGTCAGCAGCAAAATCAAACCGAACGGCGGCAGGTTCAGGCTGCCGATAAATTCAGCCAGGTGACGCGGCAGGCCAATAAAGCCCATCGCCAGTGTCAGGAAAGCAGCACCCGCCAGAATCAGACCAATCATGCAGTACACGCGGCAACCGGCCACCAGGCCTTCTTTGAACTTGACCCAGGTCAATGAGCCTTCAATGGCCGACAACAGCAGCGAGCCCGCTACACCCAGTGCAGCCGCTTCAGTGGCGGTGGCAATGCCTGAATAGATGGAGCCCAACACCAACGCAATCAGCGACACCACAGGGATCAGGTGGCGTGAGGCGTAGAGCTTTTGCATGAAGCTCATGCCCTCATCGGCTTTGGGAATCTTGCCTGGGTTCAGCAACGACCAGACGACGATGTAGCCGGAAAACAGCATTGCCAACAGCAAGCCCGGAATCACCCCGGCGATGAACAGTTTGGTGATTGACACGTTGGCTGCAACACCATACACAATCATGATGATCGACGGCGGGATAAGCAAACCCAGCGTGCCAGCACCGGCCAGTGTGCCGATAGAAATATCTTCCGGGTAGCCGCGCTTTTTAAGCTCAGGCAGCGCGATCTTGCCAATCGTGGCGCAAGTGGCCGCCGACGAGCCAGACACCGCTGCAAAAATCGTGCAGCCAATCACATTGACGTGCAGCAGACGGCCTGGCAGGCGGTTTAGCCAGGGCGCCAAGCCTTTGAACATGTCTTGGCTCAGTTTGCTGCGAAACAAAATTTCGCCCATCCACAAGAACAGCGGCAAAGCCGTCAGCGTCCAGCTGGATGTGGAGCCCCAGATCGTCAGCACCATGCTGTCGCCCACCGGGCGGCTGGTAAACAGCTCCATCGCCAGCAGTGCCACGCCCAGCAGCGACATGCCGATCCAGGCACCTGAGCCGAGCACGGCAAACAGCAGCACAATTAAAAACAGGGTGACAAAAATTTCCATGATGTTTTCTCTTTTTTTAGTTGGAAATGAATTACTCGGTCTTGGCCAACTCACCCTCAATGGGCGCATCAAAAAACGGGCCACCCGTCATGCGGGCAACCAAAGCATGCAAGAAAGCAATGGCAAAACCAATGCAGCCCAACGCCATCGCCAGTTGTGGAATCCACAGTGGCGAGGCATCAGCCGACGGTGACACGTCATGGGTGGTGTACGACACCCAGACCAGCCGACAGGCAAACCAGGCCAGGTACACACCGAGGCTTGACGCAGCCAACAAGCACCAGTACTCCAGCACGTTTTGCGCCCCAGCAGGCAGGCGCTGCATAACCAGCGTGACGCGGATGTGGTCGCCGTGCTTGAGCGTGCTGGGCAGTGCCAGAAACAGCGTGGCGGCAATCGCATACCCCGCATAGGCATCCAGACCTTGGATATCCCAGCGCAGCTCACGTGCTGCAACGCCGAGCATGATGGATGCAAACGCCAGCAGCATGGACAGGCACGACAGAAACATCAGAAAACGGTAGAACTTGTCCATCATGCCTGGCATGGTGTACTCCTGGTGGAATGGGTCATAAAAAGTCGATAGCCTGCTATGTATTCAATAGCTGCTTGCGAGCGTGTTTATTGCTTAAAAAGCAAATATGAGCAACAAATACGGCTTAAAAAATCAAAGAAATCAACCGGTCACTTTTTGCGAAAGGCATCCACAATGCCCTGGCCATCTGTACCAGCGGTTTTCAGCCAGTCGCCCGTCATGGCGTCACCAATCGCCATCAACTCTTTGCGCAGCGCGTCGCTAGGTGGGGCGATCTTCATGCCTTTGGCGCCCAGTTCCTTGACAAACTCGGTATCTTTTTGCTCGCTCATGGCCCAACCGCGTGTTTCTGCCGCAGCAGCGGCTTTCAACACCAGCTCTTGCGTGGGCTTGTCCAGCGCGTCGAATGCCTTTTGGCTCACGACGGTTGCGTTTCGTGGCAGCCAGGCGTTAACCGGGTAGAAAAATTTGGTTTGCTCAAACAGTTTGTTTTCAACACCGCTGGCGCTGGACGTCAAAAAGTTTTCAACCGTGCCAGTTGCCAGTGCCTGACCCAGTTCAGCCAGTTGAATGGTGGTGGGTTGCGCCTTGAGCATTTGCGCAATACGGGTGGTGGCCGGGTTGTAAGCGCGCATTTTGGTGCCCTTCAAGTCGTCCGGGCCTTTGATTTCCTTGACCGAATACAGTGACTGACCAGGCCAGGGCACCGAGAACAGCATCTTCATGCCCTGGCTGGCCAGCAGCTTTTCAAGCGCAGGTTTTGATGCGACGTACAGCTTGCGCGACTCAACATAGTTGGTGGCCAAAAACGGGATCGAGTCCACACCAAACAATGGGTTTTCATTGGCTGCGCCTGACAATAAAAATTCGCCTGCTGGCGTTTGGCCGGTTTGCACCGCACGCTTGATCTCGTTGGCTTTGTACAGCGAGCCATTGGCGTGCAAGGTGATTTTGAGTTTGCCAGCGGTGGCTTTGTCAACATCATTGGCAAAGAGTTGCACGTTTTCAGTCTGAAAGCTGCCGACTGCGTAGCCCGTAGGTAAGTCCCATTTGGTTTGTGCAAAAGCGGCACCAAAGGCAGAAGCCGCAGCCAGGGATATCAGCAGTTTTTTCATCATCAGAGTTCTCCAGTTAAAAATGTCGAAGGCGAGTTAAAAAGTGGCAAGTTCGTGATTCAAGAGGTCAGTGATCAGCATCGCCCCGGGGGCATGGGTGATGCAGAACTCGGGGCGCGCCTGGGCAATGGCGGCTTGCGGGGTCACGCCGCAAGCCCAAAAAACAGGCACTTCGCCGGGCATCACCTCGACAGCATCGCCATAGTCGGGCGCGCTCAAGTCAGTGATACCAATTTGGGTGGGGTCACCAATATGAACCGGCGCGCCATGCACATTGGGAAAACGCGTGGTGATTTGAATGGCACGAATTGCATCTGATGCGCTCAAGGGCCGCATCGACACCACCATGGGGCCGCTGAAAACGCCCGCAGGCGTTGTGGCAATGTTGCTGCGGTACATCGCCACGTTGCGGTTTTGGGCGATGTGGCGCAGTGGTATGCCAGCTTGCAGCAAGGCCTCTTCAAATGAAAACGAGCAGCCAATCACAAACGTGACCAGATCATCACGCCACAATTGACGGATGTCAGTGGGCTGATCGGTCAACACGCCATCACGCCAGACGCGGTAGCGCGGCAGGTCAGTGCGGATGTCAATGTCTGCGCCCAGGCTTGGCAACAAAGATTCACCAGGCTCACTGACTGCCAGCAAGGGGCAGGGTTTAGGGTTGCGCTGGCAGTAGCACAAAAAATCATGGGCCAACGCACTCGGCAAAATGACCACATTGCCCTGCACATGGCCTTCAGCCAGGCCGCTGGTGTGACCTGAAAATTCACCGCTGCGAATGGCAACTCGGGCATTGACTGACTTATTGACAGAGGAAAGAGCACTCATCAAAACTTCTCCGCATCCGTTTGGATTTCCGTGTCATTTGTATGACACTGTTGACTGATGGACGGATTGTGAGAGCGCTTGAAGCCTTTCGCAAATTCAAAATTTTTCGCTTGCAGTATCGATTTTTTCGATGACTAGGGTTTACCTTTGGGTGACTTTTTAGGCACGATTTTGGTGCTTCCGGTAAAGGCCAAGGCCGACTCCAGCACCACGTCCACACTGTCTGAACTGGGGTCTATCCGGTAGCTGGCATGAATGGGCAGGGCCTCCACTTTTGCATCGACAGCCAGTGGTTTGAGTCTGGCAAAGCCTTTCATTCGGGCCACTGCGGCACGCGGCAGAAGTGCCACACCAAAGCCGCCCTGCACCAATTGCACCATCGCGGAAATAGATGAAATCGCATGCACCTTCTTGGGGTCCAGGCGGTGTTTTTTAAACAGGTCCAGCAGCGTGACATGCGGCTGTGAGCCTTTTTGAAAGGTCAGCAGCTCCATGTCGGCCAGTTCGGCCACGCTGTAACTTCTCTTTTTATGCAACAGTGGGTTGCCGACAAACGCCATGTCCATGGGCGGCAAGACATGGTTGCGCACGCCCGTGCTGGCCGCAGGCAGTGCGGCAAACACCACATCAAGTGCGCCGCGCGTGACCAGCTCCATCAAAATCGGTGTGGTCTCCACTGTGAGTTCCAGCTCCAGGCCAGGATGGTCAGCACGCAGTTTTTCCAGCCAGGGGATCAGCCATGAATGCAGCACCGACTCAATGGCGCCGATGCGCATGCTGACGGCCATTTGCTGGGCTGAACCCATTTCCCGCTTGACCTCCCGCTGCAAGGCCAGCAGCTTGTCGGCATAAACCAGAAAGCGCGCGCCCGCAGTTGTCAGCCTGAACTGCTTGTCACCCCGGTCCAGCAGCAGCACGCCCAGCTCGTCCTCCAGCGTGGAAATACGGCTGGACATGGCCGATTGCGTCAGGTGCAGCTTTTCAGCGGCACGAGATATGCTTTTAAGAGATGCGACCCAGTAAAAGGCTTCAACAAAACGCAGGTTCATGGTGACGATGCAGTCTGGGGTATGCCCGATAGTGTTCGCACAGTGTTTGCCAGTAATATAAGTTCACTCATTTTTATACCGTTTTGGAGTCATCATGAAGTTCAAGCTTGCCCTGATCGCTGCCGCCTATGCCCTGTGTACAACGGCTTTTTCCCAAACCAAATGGGACTTGCCTTCGGCCTACCCCGCTTCTAACTTTCACACTGAAAACCTCGTGCAGTTTGCCAATGACATTGACAAAGCCACCGCCGGAAAGCTGAAAATCACGGTACACCCTGGTGCATCGCTTTTCAAGGCGCCTGAGATCAAGCGTGCGGTACAGGCCAACCAGGCACAAGCCGGTGAGATTTTGCTGGCCAATTTTCAAAATGAGTGGCAAATTTTTGGTGCCGATGGCTTGCCGTTTTTGGCCGACAGCTACGACGAGGCCGCCAAGCTGTGGAAGTTTCAAAAACCCTTGCTGGAAAAAAAGCTCGGCGAGCAAGGCATGAGCGTGCTGTATGCGGTGCCATGGCCACCGCAGGGCCTTTACTCAAAAAAGCCGATTGCCAGCGGCGCTGATTTGAAAGGCTACAAATGGCGCGCTTACAGTCCAGCCACATCGCGCATGGCTGAATTGCTCGGTGCGCAGCCCGTGACTGTGCAAGCCGCAGAGGTCAGCCAGGCGTTTGCCACCGGCGTGACCGACAGCATGATGAGTTCAGGCTCCACGGGCTGGGACGCCAAACTGCAGGAAAACGTCAAGCAGTGGTATGACCTGCAAGCCTGGCTGCCCAAAAATGCGGTGATCGTGAACAAATCTGCCTTTGACGCGCTGGATGCACCCAGCAAAGCCGCTGTCATGAAAGCCGCTGCTGATGCTGAAGTACGTGGTTTTGCTGCCAGCCAGAAGGCCAACGGCGAAACGCTGGACAAGCTCAGGGGCGGCGGCATGCAAATTTTGCCGCCCAGTGCAGCCCTCAAAGCCGACATGAAAAAAGTGGGCGACACCATGCTCAAAGAGTGGCTGGAGAAAGCCGGCCCTGAAGGCAAGCAACTCGTGGATGCGTTCTTGAAATAAAAAATCATGCTGCGCAAACTCCTTGATGCGCTCTATGACGGAGCAGCCGCTCTGGCCGCTCTTTTCATGGTGCTGCTGCTGGCGATGGTGCTGCTGTCCATCGTGGGGCGGGAGCTGGGTTTTTACGTGCGCGGCACGGACGCCTATGCGGGCTACTTTATGGCAGCAGCAGGCTTTTTGGCGCTGGCGCATACGCTGAAAAAAGGCGAGCATATCCGCGTCACGCTGCTGCTCAACGCTGTCAAAGGCCGCTACAGAAAAGCCATCGAAATCTGGGCACTGGCAGCTGCTGTGGCGCTTTCTGCATTGTTTGCGTACTACAGCGTCAAGCTGTCGGTCAACTCCTTTCAGTTCAATGACGTGTCAACCGGCACGGACGCCACGCCGCTGTGGATTCCGCAAATATCGATGGGCCTGGGTGCGGTGGTGCTGCTGATTGCTTTTATAGATGAGCTGGTGCTGGAGATTCTGGGCAAACGGGCAGATGCCAGCAGCGACGAAATGCTGCATAACGAATGACAAAAAACAAAATAGAAGCAAAGTCGATACAAAAATGTCCGATGTTGCCATCACCACCATTTTGGTTTTTTCACTCTTTGCTATCTTGGCATCAGGGGTATGGATTGGCTTGACGCTGTCTGGCGTGGCCTGGATTGCCATGCAGCTTTTCTCATCCCGTGCTGCGGGCGATGCGATGGCCGTGACCACCTGGGGCTCATCATCGAGCTGGACGCTCACTGCCTTGCCGCTGTTCGTGTGGATGGGCGAAATTTTGTTTCGCACCAAACTCAGCGAAAGCATGTTCAGAGGTCTGGCTCCGTGGGTCAGCCGCCTGCCGGGCGGACTGCTGCATACCAATGTGATCGGCTGCACCATTTTTGCTGCGGTATCGGGCTCGTCAGCTGCCACCTGCGCCACCATCGGCAAAATGACATTGCCTGAACTCAAACGCCGTGGTTACCCGGACGACATCACGATTGGCTCGCTGGCTGGCGCGGGTACGTTGGGGCTGTTGATTCCACCATCCATCATCATGATCGTGTATGGCGTGACGGCTGATGTGTCGATTGCCAAGCTGTTCATTGCGGGCGTGTTCCCCGGCTTGCTCCTGGCATCGCTTTTCTCAGGCTATCTGGTTGTCTGGGCGTTGATGAACCCCGGCAAAATACCGCCACCCGACGCGGGCATGAGCTTTGGGGCCAAGGTTTACGAATCGCGGCATTTGATACCGGTGGTACTTTTAATTGGTGCAGTACTGGGCTCTATTTACGCCGGTATTGCCACAGCAACTGAGGCAGCAGCCATTGGCGTCGTCGGCTCACTGGTGTTATCTGTGGTGCAGCGGTCCATGAGCTGGACGGTGTTCAAAGAGTCGTTGATGGGCGCGACCCGGCTGTACTGCATGATCGCCTTGATTCTGGCGGGTGCGGCGTTTTTAACGCTCAGTATGGGCTACATCGGTCTGCCACGCCACTTGGCAGAGTTTGTGTCGAGTTTGGGTCTGTCGCCTTTTGTACTGATCCTGGCATTAACGCTTTTTTACGTGCTGCTGGGCTGCTTTCTAGATGGCATCAGCATGGTAGTTCTCACGATGGGTGTGATTTTGCCTATCGTGCAAGCCGCCAAGCTGGATTTGGTCTGGTTCGGCATTTTTATCGTCATCGTCGTCGAGATGGCGCAGATCACGCCACCCGTCGGCTTTAATTTGTTTGTGCTGCAAGGCATGACGAGAAGAGAGATCACCTACATCGCCAAAGTCACCCTGCCGTTTTTCCTGCTGATGTGCGTGATGGTGTTGCTGCTGTGGTTTTTTCCGGGGATTGCAACTTGGTTGCCAGGCAAGATGTAATTCCATTTCCATATCAGTACGATCAGTACGATATGTTGTTGCTTCGCCTTGGCCGTCAAAGCACTGTCTGCGGCTTCGCGCCTGATCTCCCATTGATCTGAAAACGCAATAAGCAGGGAAGGCGCGTCGCACATCGACGACGCCCCCAGAGTGGTTTCACGAACAATCTCGGCTAGAGGCGATCCAGAGCTGGAATCAACGCCTAAACCCTCCACCAGAATTACCCCGGTTGCCACCGCTACCTGTACGCAAACCGCCGCCACCAAAATTCCCGCCACCACTGCGATTGCTACCGCGGCCACCCCCGCCACTGCTTCGGGTAGGCAGGCCAGATGATGGAAAGCCTGCAGACACATGGCTGGTAGGCTGGCGTTCGTCAAAGTCGTTGTGCAAGTCTGCGCGTGTGTCAACGCGCGGGCCACGTGGGTCTTGGCGCTGCTGCTCCGCGTACTCTCGCGGTACTCGTGCATCGCGCTGGCGCGGTGCATGCGCTGGGCGTGACTGGACTGACGGTTGTCCGTAGCCAGAGTTTTGGCGCGGCTGACCTGGGTTCGGGGTGCGAGGGCCTCTACCGAATCCGCTGCCACCGCCACCGCCACCGCCATTACCTTCGCTGCTGCCACGACCTGCGCCAGCACCCTTGCCTGCACCAGCTGGTGCGCGGCCCCGGCCACCGCCGTTGCCACCGCCCGCACCACTCGCCCCGCGCGATGGCTGTGTACCTTTGTTGTCACGAATGCGTGTCATCATCTCGCTGCGTGCAGCCTTGGCTGCCGCCTGCATCACGTCACGGCTGGGCGGTTTGCCCAAGCCGCCCCAAATCGTCTGGCGACCCATAGCCAGCGGCTCGGCGCGCTCGTCAGCGTCAGCTTCAAAGCCGGGCACCTTCACCACTTCAATGTTCTGTTTGGTAAAGCGCTCAATGTCCTGCATGAAGCCTTCTTCGTCCAAGCACACCAGGCTCACGGCCTCGCCACTGTTGCCCGCGCGGCCTGTGCGGCCAATGCGGTGAACATAGTCTTCGCTGACGTTGGGGATTTCGTAGTTCACCACGTGTGGCAGCTCGTCAATGTCAATGCCGCGTGCAGCGATGTCAGTGGCAACCAGTGCGCGAATCGTGCCGTCTTTGAAGCCCTGCAGCGCTTGGGTGCGAGCCGTCTGGCTCTTGTTGCCATGCAGTGCCAGCGCTTCAATGCCGTTTTTGGTCAAATGCTCGGCCACGTTGTTGGCACCAAACTTGGTACGCGTAAAAACCAGCACCTGGCTCCAGTTGTGCTCGTTGATGATATGCGTCAGCAGGGCTTTTTTCTTGGCTCGCCCTACCGGGTGAATGGTCTGCGTGATGCGCTGCACTGTGGTGTTGCGCGGCGTGACCTGAATATGCAGTGGGTCGCGCAGCAGGCCGTTGGTCAGGTCACGAATTTCGTCACTGAAGGTGGCACTGAACAGCAGTGTTTGTTTCTGCTTGGGCACGAGCGCCAGCACTTTTTTGATATCGTGGATAAACCCCATGTCCAGCATGCGGTCGGCCTCATCCAGCACCAAAATTTGCACCTGGCTCAGGTCCAGCGTGCCCTGGCCTGCATGGTCCAGCAGGCGGCCTGGTGTGGCTACCAAAATATCTACACCACGGCGCAGTTTTTCAATTTGCGCGCCCATGCCGACACCGCCAAACATCACCATGGAGGTCAGCTCAAGGTATTTGCCGTAAATGCGAACGCTCTCTTCGACCTGCGCGGCCAGCTCGCGGGTGGGTGTCATGATCAGGCAACGCACAGCGTTGACACCACGGCGGTTTGTCAATCGCGCCTCGGTGCTCAGGCGCTGCAGCATGGGCAGCACAAATGCGGCGGTTTTACCGGTACCGGTCTGGGCACCGCCTAGAAGGTCGCCACCGGCTAGAACGGCAGGAATCGCTTGGGTCTGAATGGGGGTGGGGGTGTCGTAGCCTTGCTCAAGCACGGCTTTAAGAATGGCCGGAGCCAGATTCAATTCTTCAAATGTCATGGTTTTGCGCCAGATAGCGCTTCTTGATCGGCCTGTAGGGTGCTTTTGTTGAGAGGCAACCCGCCAGTGATAGGCAGATGGGGTCAAAAAGTCGGGCCAGAAAACATCACGTGCCGGCCTGGAAAGCATGGCTGAAATGTGCCCAAATGTTGCAGGTAACTGGAGCCAGCAACTGCCAGATTGTCTCACGGAACGATAATAGAAGTTTGCGAGCAAAACCGGACACTCGACACAGTGGGCCGCCAAGCTTCGCTTTTTCTGTTTATAAAGACGCATTCAAAGACTCAACTCTATGGCTCAATACGTATTCACCATGAACAAGGTCGGCAAAATCGTGCCGCCCAAACGTCACATTCTTAAAGACGTTTCACTCAGCTTTTTCCCCGGTGCCAAGATCGGCATGCTGGGCGTCAACGGCTCTGGCAAATCTACATTGCTCAAGATCATGGCTGGCATTGACAAGGAGATCGAAGGCGAAGCCACCCCGATGCCGGGCCTGAACATTGGCTATCTGCCGCAGGAACCGAAGCTCAACGACGAGCACACGGTGCGTGAAAGCGTTGAAGACGGCATGGGTGCCGTCTTTGCTGCCAAAGGTTTGCTGGATGCCGTTTATGCTGCCTATGGCGAGGAAGATGCCGACTTTGATGCGCTGGCCGCAGAACAGGCCCGCCTTGAGGCCATCATCGCAACGGGCGGAACTGATTCCGAGCATCAGCTTGAAATCGCTGCTGACGCCCTGCGCCTGCCGCCCTGGGATGCCAAGATTGGCGTGCTTTCTGGCGGTGAAAAACGCCGGGTGGCGCTGTGCCGCATGTTGCTGTCCAAACCCGATATGCTGCTGCTGGACGAGCCCACCAACCACCTTGACGCTGAATCGGTGGACTGGCTGGAGCAGTTTTTACAGCGCTTTTCAGGCACCGTGGTGGCCATTACCCATGACCGCTATTTTCTCGACAACGCTGCGGAATGGATTTTGGAGCTTGACCGCGGCCATGGCATTCCGTGGAAGGGCAACTACAGCAGTTGGCTGGACCAAAAAGGCGAGCGCCTGGCCAATGAGCAAAAAGGTGAGGAAGCCCGTGCCAAAGCCCTGAAGAAAGAACTCGAATGGTCACGCCAAAACCCCAAGGCGCGTCAGGCCAAGAGCAAATCGCGCCTGGCACGGTTTGAGGAATTGAGCGATTTTGAATACCAGAAACGGGTGGAAACCAACGAAATATTCATCCCTGTGGCTGAACGCCTGGGCCATCAGGTCATTGAATTTCATAACGTCACCAAGTCGTTCGGTGACCGTTTGCTGATTGACAACCTGAGTTTTACCATTCCTGCAGGTGCTATCGTCGGCATCATCGGCCCCAACGGGGCGGGCAAATCAACATTGTTCAAATTGATTGCTGGCAAAGAACTGCCCGACAGTGGTGAGGTCATCAAGGGCGCGACGGTACGCATGGCCTTTGTGGACCAGAACCGTGATGACCTGGCGAATGAAAAAACCGTGTGGGAAGACATCTCTGGCGGCCTTGATATTTTGAACGTCGGCAAGTTCCAGATGCCCAGCCGTGCCTACGCAGGGCGCTTTAACTTCAATGGTGGTGACCAACAAAAACGTGTGGGTACGCTCTCGGGTGGTGAGCGCGGTCGTCTGCACCTGGCCAAAACCCTGATTGCTGGCGGCAATGTGCTGATGCTCGATGAGCCCTCCAACGACTTGGATGTTGAAACGCTGCGCGCGCTTGAAGATGCGCTGCTTGAGTTTGCCGGCTCGGTGATGGTGATCAGCCATGACCGCTGGTTTTTGGACCGCATCGCCACGCACATTCTGGCTGCTGAGGGTGACAGCCAGTGGACGTTCTTTGACGGCAATTATCAGGAGTACGAGGCTGACAAGAGAAAACGCCTGGGTGAAGAGGGCGCCAAGCCGAAACGTATGCGCTACAAGGCGCTGAAATAAATCGGGTTCGGGGGATTCACCGCAGAGAACGCAGAGGGTCGCAGAGAAAGGATTAAAAAGTCTTTTCTTCCTCGTCTTACTCTGCGTTCTCTGCGCCTCTGCGGTAAATGACTTCTTTCTTATGACCGACGAACAAGTACTAACCCAAACCAAGCACTGGCTGGAGACTGCCGTCATTGGCCTGAACCTCTGCCCATTCGCCAAAGCGGTTTACGTTAAAAACCAGGTCCGGCTGGTGGTCAGTCATGCGCGGCATGCCGATGATCTGCTTGAAGAGCTGGACCGTGAACTGGACCTGCTGGTTGCCACGCCTGCGCAAGACATTGACACCACGCTGCTGATTCACCCTACGCTGTTTGAAGACTTTCTTGACTTCAACGATTTTCTTGAAGTCGCTGAAGGTGTGGTGGACGAACACGGCCTCGACGGTGTGGTGCAGCTTGCCAGCTTTCACCCGCAGTTCCAGTTCGATGGCACTGCAGCCGATGACATGGGCAACTACACCAACCGCGCGCCGTTTGCCATGCTGCATTTGCTGCGTGAGGCAAGCGTTGACAGGGCTGTGGCGGCTTTCCCGCAAGCCGATGTTATTTTCGAGCAGAACATTGCCACACTGGAAAAACTGGGTCACACTGGCTGGCAGGCCCTGGGTTTGAAGCGCTGACATCTTGCCAATGGCTTTTATGGCTTTTGTGGCGTTCTCGGCTGGATTTTCTGGAGCCGGCCACAGAAAGTGCTTGACTGTCTGACAAGTCAGGCAGGCTTTGCCGGGCTTGCCTTGTCTGCCACCTTTACAGCCTACCCTGCATTGAGGGACACTACTGCAAAAGGGACATCATCCAGCACCATGAGCACCTCATCGCCCCCGTCAAGCGCCGCTTACCAGACCTGTCTGAACGAGGCTTTCACACAATCTCCCCTTGTCATCAAGCACTGGTGTTCGGGTTTGGCTGAGATTTTGCATGAGCGATCCACAGGCTCTGTCGCTGTTCATGAAAAGCGCATTTTGCAAGATGCCGCTGTGGCCCTGAAAGCCAATCAGGGCGTTATTGTGGAAGGCTTTGTCCTGGAGCTGACCAAAGCGATCGCCCAACACGCCAAGGCCAGCAACGCTAAAAAAGACGAAGACGCGCCACATTCTTTTTCATCCCTGCGGTTCGATCAACTCGAACTGATGGGCGACGATCAGGTTCAGGAGACGCTCGACAGCGCGCGCTTGCAACAGTTTTTAATGCTGGCAGCGGATGCGGAACTCGCTGATTTTTCTGCGCGCCTCAGCACTGCGCAGGGTTACAAGACTGTGCAGGCAGACAAAAACCCACTGCGCCCTGAAGTTTTTTCGCAGGCGTTGCTCACATTGCTGCGTCGCCTTCCGGTCGATAACGGCTTGCGCTCACGCTGGCTGACATATGGCGCGCAGTTGTTGGGCAAAGAGCTAAAGGCACTGTATGTGCTGCTGGGCAAGCTTCTGGAACAGCAGGGGGTCACGCAGGCGCCTTATCGCGTGTTGGCTGGCGTTGACGGCCAGTCCCACAAACCTGTCAGCGTTGATGCCGCACACGATCCGGGTTCACCCGCTTACGGCTCCTCCCCAGGCGGGTTGGCGGGGTACCCACTTCCCGCTGCACAAACTTGGTCATCACAGCCGGTGGACCACCCGACGTATTCTGGGCGGGGCAGGGCGCCTGACGCGCTGCTCGACCCACAAGCGCTAAACAGCTCAGCAGGTAGGGCGGGTATAAAGGGTGCAGAAGGCTCAGCGCACATCAGCCGTGAGCAATTACTCACGCTCGACCGCCTTCACCGCTTGATGGCGGGCGACTACGATGACGCTTTTGAAGACGCACCTCTCGGTGCTGCGTCCTACGGCGCAGCAGGCGTGCAGCATGATTTCTCCCACACCTTGCCTGCTGCCATGGATGCGCTCGCCGAGCTGGAACAACAAGGGCTGGTCATGGCCAGCAGAGACAAAGTCCGGGCAAAGCCACCCCTGCCGATTACCCTTCTGCGGGAACAGCTCAAGACGGAGGCCAAAACTCTCGGTCAGGCCTTGAGCATTGAAGTTGTGGGCCTGATGATCCAGAGGTTGACCAACGACGAGCGGCTGCTCGCTCCGGTGCGGCAACTGATTGCCCAGGCCGAACCTGCATTCTTGCATCTGGGCCTTACCGACCCGCGCTTTTTCAGCGACAAAGCGCATCCTGCCCGTCAGTTGCTGGAGGCCATCACGGCCAAAAGTCTGGCTTTCTCGAGCCAGGACGCGCCAGGTTTTGAGCAGTTCATGCAGCACATCCGGGAAGTGTCAGCCGTCTTGAAGGAAGGCCAGCTCAATGCCACGCAGGATTTCGCTGCGCTGCTTGCCGATTTTGAGGACAAGCAGCATCAGGAAACGCCTGAAGAAAGTATGGCCCAAGAGGCGGCAGTGCAGGCGTTGTTGCGAGCTGAGCAGCGCAATTTGCTGGCTGAAAAAATTGCACAGGAAATCCGGGTACGCCCCGACTTCATCAGTGGCAACGGGGCGATTGCCAGTTTTTTGACGGGCCCTTGGGCGCATGTGATGGCCAATGAGCGGCTGCTCGGCGAGCATGGCGGCATTGGCTCTGCCAAGGCGGTCTATAGCCTGACACTGGGTGACCTGCTCTGGAGCCTGAACACCGCGCAAGCCTCTCGCAACCGAAAGCGGCTGGTCAGGATCATTCCTGGTATGTTGAACTCGGTGCGCGAAGGGCTGCTGTCGATTGACTACCCGCTGGAGAAATCCAAAGCGTTTTATGACGCGCTCATGCGCAGCCATGAAACGGCCATCAAGTCTGTGGCGGACAGACCTGACAACGCCATGCGTGCGCCTGAAGTACCTGAAGCGCTTGAAAAAGCCTTTGAAACCGGCGACCGCAACAACAGCCAGACCAACGAGCCCTGGCTGGCACCCAGGGAGGCGCAGCAATCGGGTTTCATGGAGGACTGGAAACCAGACGATAGCACCGACTTTCAGGCCACCGTGCCCGGCCAACCGCTTCTTGTGCCAGATGCCCAGAGCGGGCGTGAAGGTGTGGCGAGCGATGAGGCCGCCGCGTCGTCGCCAGACAGTGGCGTCGAGCTGCTTTTGGGCGCCTGGGTGGAGCTGCTCTCAGAAGGCCGATGGCTGCGCGCCCAGCTCACCTGGATCAGCCCGCACAACACCCTTTTCATGTTCACCAGCGGTGGCAGGCGAAGCCATTCCATGACTTCGCGCATGTTGCAGCAGTTGCTTGCTGCTGACCGTTTGAGGGTCATCAGCGATCAGGGTTTGCTCGAAGGCGCGCTGGACAGTGTGGCCCGCATGGCCATGCGCAACAGTGTCGATATTGCCCTGGACATTTGACGGCGCGTGTGGGTGCCGCTGTCCGGTGACTTCAAACTCTGGCTCAGGCGGCCTCACCTTCAGCCTCAGCCTCATCTTCTGTGGACATGAAAACGCAGTCGGGCATTGCATTTTGGAGCATAAAATAAGCGCCTACGGCAATGCCCATAAGGATTAGATGCTATCAATAAAATAGTGGCTGTACAAATGCAAACCAGCTGCCTGCCAGGTAGGTCGCCACACTTGCCAGATAAACCCGGGCCGAGTTTTTACGAACGCGCATACAGGTCTGCCGGAGCGCGGGGTCTGTCGGGCAGGGCGCAAAACGGTTTTTCCATTGCAGCACGCCACTGGCTACCAGCATCAGGCCTGCGAACGCAAAAACGACTTCCTTGTACTGACTGACCCAGACCAGGCCGGGCAAGACGGCCACGAGGCTCGAGAGTGCTGCGCCCGCGCCCAGTGCCACCAGCAGGGCGGGCAATGCGCAGCACAGCAGCGTGCCTGAGCTTGCAAACAGGCTCAGCCATGAGGTTCGGGCAGACCACGAGCCTGCGCTGTTGACGCTTCGGAGCAGCGGTTTCATTTTTGAGCTTTCGCGGCAGCCTTGATGTCGGCAACCGACAGTTGCACGGTTTCAAGCCTGACGACGTCATAACCCGCATCGATGATCTCGGCCGTGATTTTTTTAGGGTCCAGTTTCTGGCCGTCTTTGGCCTCTATGGCCACAAGCTTTTTCTTGAGGTCCACAAAAACAAGCTGGGCTGCGGGCATGCCCATCAGGCCTTTCTCAATGCCCTGTGCGCAAAACGCACAGACCATGCCGTTGACCGTCACCTTGACGCTCTCAACGGCCAGTGCCGGGCCAGCTGCAACTGCAAAAAAGTAAATGCCTGCGCAGGCAGCCATGGTTTTAAGGCTTGGGGTTTTCATGATGTGTGTTTGAAAATGATAAAAAAATGAAAAAAATGAAAAAAATGAAAAAGATGAAAAAATGGTGGAGCAGGTTCAGATTTTTTAGATATTCTGGTGCTTCAAAAAATATACATAAAGTTAGCCCGCGCCTGCCGCATGCTGCTGACGCCAAGTTCAACAAAATAGCGCTTGTGAATCAGGCGCAGCATGGGTGTGATCTCGGTTTTCTCAGACAAACCGCGCATGCGCCGCGCCTCAACGACCAGCCACGGCTGTGTCTCGTCATAGTCCGCCTCGTAAAACGAAAAGCCAGCGCGTGCAGCCACAAAGTCATGGTTGATACCCGGTGCCCGGTACAGCCGGACAGAAGCCGACACATACAGCCGGGTGGTTTCATAGTCAGCCGACACACCTGGTGCCAGCATGGTTTTGCTGTCGCCAAGGTTATGGCCCGTCAGCCGGCCCGCACCACCCACAAACCAAAAGTTGGCCTGTGAATGCTCACCGTTGATGCGGTGCAGCAGCCGGGTGTAAGTCAGCTCACTGAAGGTGCGCGACAACTGCGATGCAGGCCGCCTGTCGTCAGAGCGCATCGCCACCACGCCTGCACCGAAGGCATCGCGCGGGCTGATGGCGTGATTGACCCAGGCTTCCTGCCAGTTTGGTGAAAAGTCACCCATCGCCATGGTGCTGCCGTTAAAGCCCATGGGGCCTGCGTGCGCAGCAGCGCTGGCAAGCAGCCCAAAAACTGCCAAAAGTTGGCGGGCAAATTCCCATCGGGCACGCATGGCTGTTACCTGACGGGCTGTATGGCTGTCACCACGATCGCACTGCCGACTTTCTCGGCCTTGAAGCGAACCTTGTCACCGGCTTTCAATTTGTCCAGCAGTGCGGGGTCTTTGACCTGAAACACCATCGTCATGCCGGGCATGTCAAGGTGTTTGATTTCGCCATGCTTGATGGTGAGTTTTTTGGCGTCCAGGTCTAACTTGCGGATCTCGCCATCGGCCATGTCGGCACCTGCCGTTGCTGGCATGTCTTTTTTAGCTTCCTGTCTGGTCGTCGGCGCGCCTGCATGTGATGCAGCATGCAGCGATGCGCTGGCGCTTAGCAGGCCAGCCAGGATCAGAATGATTTTTGTGTTTTTCATGGTTTTCTCTCAAAAGTTAAAAGGGTAAAAATAAAAACACAGGTGTCATTGGGTCTTGAGTACAGAAATTCTGCCGACCATACCCGCCTGGTAGTGACCCGCAATCAGGCAGGCAAACTCAAACTCGCCTGGGCGGTTGAATGTCCAGACCAGGTTTTGTGTTTTGCCTGCGGCTACATGCGCCATGTAGGGCTCGTCATGTTCCATGCCGGGGAACTTCACCATCAGCGCCGCATGCGCATCGAGTTCTTTTTTGGTGCCGATCACCATTTCATGCAACTGCTTGCCCTGGTTTTTGACCACAAAGCGGATCGTCTCGCCTTGCTTGACAGTGATGGTGCTGGGGGTGAACCGCATGTTGTCGCCCATGCTCAAGGTGATTTCCCGTTTTACTGATGCGGCATCGCCCGCAATGCCCCAGTCTTTCTGCTCTTTCACCACCGCCGAAGTCTTTGCCTTGTGAGGCGTGTTTTCGTGTGCAAAAGAGGTGCTGGCGCAATGAATCAGGGCACATGCTGCTATCAATTGCGTAGTGTTTCGGATGTTCATAAGTTTGTGTTGATCTGGTTGGTTGATCTGGTTGTTTGGTTGGTTGGTTGGTCAGTGCTTCATGCCGCTGTGGCCACTTTGTTTGCCCACCACAGGTTTCCTGATTTGCACTTCAACTTGCTTTGCGGGCATGTTTTGCACTTTCATGGACTGCCCGCCTTCTGATGCAAAGCGCGCTGGGTCTGGCAACGCACCTGTCCATTCATAAGCCACCGTACCGGGCGGGTGTTTGTACCAGCCGGGGTCTTTGTAGTCGCCGGGTTTCTGGTCTTTGCGCACCTTGAGCATGCTGAACATGCCGCCCATCTCGACGCTGCCAAACGGGCCTTCGCCGGTCATCATCTTGGCGGTGTTGTCGGGCAGGGGCATGTCCATCTCAGCCATATCGGCCATGCCGCGCTCGCCCATGACCATGTAGTCGGGGATGACGCGGGTGATTTTTTTGACGATCTCGCGGTGGTCAACGCCTATCAGTGTCGGCACATCATGGCCCATGGCGTTCATGGTGTGGTGGCTTTTGTGGCAGTGAAAGGCCCAGTCGCCCTCTTCGTCGGCCAAAAATTCAAGTTGCCGCATCTGGCCGACCGCAATGTCTTGCGTCACTTCATACTGGCGGGTTGATTTTGGCGTGGGCCCGCCGTCTGTGCCTGTGACCAAAAACTCGTGGCCGTGCAGGTGAATCGGGTGGTTCGTCATCGTCAGGTTGCCGATGCGAATCCGCACCTTGTCATGTTTGCGCACGATCAGCGGGTCAATGCCGGGGAACACGCGGCTGTTCCAGCTCCAGATGTTGAAGTCCAGCATGGTCATGATTTTGGGTGTGTAGGCACCTGGGTCTATGTCATAGGCGTTGAGCAAAAACACAAAGTCGCGGTCCACCTCGTCAATCAATGGGTGTTTTGCTTTGGGGTGCGTGATCCAGAAACCCATCATGCCCATGGCCATTTGCGTCATTTCGTCGGCATGTGGGTGGTACATGAAGGTGCCGGGGCGGCGTGCCTCAAATTCATAGACGAATGTTTTACCGACGGCAATAGCCGGCTGGTTCAGACCGGAAACGCCATCCATGCCGTTGGGCAGGCGCTGGCCGTGCCAGTGAACGCTGGTGTGTTCGGGCAATTTGTTGGTGACAAAAATGCGCACCCTGTCGCCTTCCACGACTTCAATCGTCGGGCCGGGTGACTGGCCGTTGTAGCCCCACAGGTGGCCTTTGAAGCCGGGCGCAAACTCGCGCACGACCGGTTCTGCCACCAAGTGAAACTCCTTGACCCCTTGATTCATGCGCCAAGGCAGCGTCCAGCCGTTCAAAGTGACCACCGGGTTGTAAGGCCGTCCTGTATTGGGCACCAGCGGGGCCATGGTGTCGGGTCTGGTTTGCATCACAGGCTCTGGCAGGGCGGCCATAGCGACGCGGCTGACTGCGGCGGCACTCACTGCTGCGGTGATCACGCCTGCACCCGCTAAAAAATTTCGTCTGTTGTTCATGGTGAATCTTGATTAAATGAATTTAGTGGCCAGGCTTTTCGCTACCAGCCGCTTGAGGCGCGGCCATCATCACGCCGGTGGGTTTGCCTGTCATTGATGCGCTCAGGGCGGCATCGGCCAGCCAGAATTGCTGGTAGGCGTTGATGGCTGCCTGCACGCTGCTGATCTGGTCACGTGTGTCGGCCAGCAGCTCAAACACGCCAATCAGCATGCCGTTGTAGCGCAGTACGTTTTCTTCCGCCATGGTTTTACGCAGGGGCACGACTTCATCGCGGTAGTGGCGGGCCACGTCGTACGCCGTGCGGTAGGCTGAGTAACTTTCACGAAGCTGCGATGTGGCGCTGCGTACTGTGCTTTCATAGCGATTGGCAGCGGCGATTGACTGCGCGTTCATGGTGTCGCGTTTGGCGTTGCCCCAGTCAAAAATCGGCAGCCGTATGCCCAGCTCGTAGCCGCGTTTGGCAAAGGCTTTGCCCGCACCGCCTTCGTTGTCGAAAGTGGTGCTCCGGATGATGTCCAGTTCAACATCGAGCAGGCTTGTCAAGAGGTTCAAACCTTGGGCTTTGCCCGCAGCATCGAGCTGGCCACGTGCCAGTTGCACATCCAGGCGCTGGCCAGTAGCCGTGTTGCTGACCAGTGCCGGAGTGCGTGCGTCTTTTGGCAGGTCAGGCAATCTGTCAGGCAGCTGCAGTTGACCCGCCTGCGCATCCGTCAAGCCCAATTGCCGCACCAGCTCTTCTCGCGCCGCCAACGCCGCGTGTTGTGCAGATGCAAGCTGGGCCACGCTGTCAGCATAAAAAACCTGTTGGCGTGCGCGCTGCAGTTTGTTGAAGTTGCCGACCTGTTGCATGCGCTGGGCCAGCTCGGCGCTGGCCTCGGCTGTGGTGTTGGTTTGCTGGGCATATTGCAGAGTCTGGCTGGCCGCGACTGCCCGCACCCATGCCTGGCGGACTTGGGTGACCTGCTCGACGACGCTGGCAGACAACTGAACTTTGGCCTGGGCTGTCTGGCTTTGTGCAATGGCTTGCCTGCGTGGCAGCGTGAGCAAATCGAGCAGGCCGAACGACAAAATACGCCCCAGCTCCAGCTCGTCTTTGAACGTGACCCGTTCAAACTTGAAGATCGGGTTGGACATGCGCCCGGCTTGGTTAGCCGCTGACATATCCGCCCAGCTCTGCGCCAGCAGGGTTTGCACTGCGGGGCTGTTGGCCAGGGCCAGCTGCACCGCATCGTCAGATGTCAAAGGTCTTGACAGCAGGTCTGCGGCAAGTTTGGCTTTGGCGTTGCGCTGCTCAGCCGTTTGGTGAAGTGCCAGCTTGCCGCTGGTAAAGCCCCCAGTCGTTTGATTGGCATGGCCGACAGCTTCGTCAAAATCAACCGAAGCGCAGCCTGCGAGTGCCAGCGCAGCGACGGCAATTGCAGCCAGCTTGAAATACTTGGTTGCGGTTTTTGTTTGTGCAAGCGTCATGGTTGAGCCTTTGGTTTTACTTCGCCCGCCCTTGTGGTGGAGGTGTTTTCAGGCTGAGGTTCAAGGTTTTGGGCCTGCCTGGCATATTCACGCCAGCCGCCAATGCGTGCCACCTCGTCGTTGGCCGCTTTCCAGTCAAGCATGGGGGCGTCGCTGTAGGCTCTGTAGCCTTCAAACGCTGACTTGTAAGGCGCTGGCGTTGCCGCTGGTGGCAACGCCGGTGGTGCGGTCTGCGCGCTTACGTGGCCGGCCAACAGTGTGGCTGACGAAAACGCCACCCACAATGTGGGTGCCTTGTGTGTTTTGCAAATCATTAAAAATCTCCTGAACCATGAGCCGAGCAACTGGGTGAGTTGCGGGAGTCTGCGACGTAGATACCCGGCAGGCATCTGTCAGACAAGTCAAGTACAGGCCCAGCTTGGGCCTGAGGCTCTAGGCGATCGGTGGTTTTTGCCCCAGCGCTGTGGCTGCGCTGGTAAATGCAGTGCGCGTTGGGCGCAACTGGGTTGAGATCAATACAGGCGGGACTTCAAGTAACGCGGGCAGCAGTGCCACCGTGTGGCAAACCTGGCAGGCCAGGCAGGCACCACAGTGGTCATTACCCGTCTCACGGCTTGTTGATTCACCGCGATCGAGCTGGCCAGACGCAGCCTCATGGCAATCAGGTACCGCCTGACTTTGAGAAACAGCAGCAGCCGCAGGGTCGATTTTTTGTGCGTGAGCAGCTACTGATTCAATGGCCACCGCAACTGCCGCGCTCGCCATCTGCATGGCCATCGCATCGCCAGCCCAGCTGCGCAAGGGCAGCAGGACGATCATGAGGGCGAGAATCAAATGGCGCATTTCCCAGTGACGCGCTGGCTGTCAGAAAAGTTCCGCTGTCAAAGCGTAAAAACCAAAACAATTCCTTGGGGGTGCTCTTGGCTACCTTGAAAGCGCTTTTACGCCTCTGATCTCATTTTCCTCCAGTCCCATGTTCACTTCCATGTCCATATCAACACAGTATGTTCACGGTATGTTGTTGCCTGGCCTTGGGAATTTATGCATAACTCTGGCGAGGCTGTGGCAGCCGGCTCAGGCAACTCGTTGCGGTGTTTTTTCAACAGCCCATCCCGCGCTGACTGCTGCAGCCTTTGCGCCGCATCAGACGCATCAGACAATAGTGAGAGTCATAAAAAAGAGTCAAAAACAATATTTTTTTGATAGCAAAGAACGCTTGCAAGACGTGCTGTAGAGCCTGATTTGATGCTTGAAAATCGTACAAAACAAAAATGCACCGTCTGGCTGTACCTGACAGAGCATCACACGCCAGGCCATGAGCCGAGTCACCATGATCACGGTCATGGATGACTGACATTTTTGAAAAACACACATGACGACAGCGGCCTAAACGCTGCCCAATGCTCAACACAACTGGGTCATCTGCTCTGGCAACTGCATCGCCTGCATTGCGGCGAAAATCACTCTGCAGCCACTGAAAGACCTTATATACTTTATGGGTTGCCTCTCGCGATAAATTTAGCAAATTTAGCAAATTCAGGAATTTTTGCAAATTTAAATTCAGTTGCAGGCTGGCTGATTCGCGTGGTGCTTTCGCGTGGTGCTTCTTAGAAGTGACGGCTGAAAAAGACAAAACCAAGGGTACATCATGGACTCTTCGCAATTACAAGAAGCTACAGACTTTCAAAATCTGCAGCCTGATTCAAGTCACACACAGGCGCAGGACGTGCCCCCTTTTGCGCAGCAAGGCCAGGCATTGTCCGCGGCCAACAGCCTGCAGCCAGCTGCCCCACCACACCACGCCCTGAATGCCGCAGGGCGTAGTTTGTGCGGGCAGCAAGACGCGCAGTTTTTCAATTTGTCTCTGGATTTGCTCAGCGTGGCCAGCCTGGATGAAGGATATCTGCGGCGCGTCAACCCGGCCTGGACGACCTGCCTGGGCTGGAGTGCAACCGAGCTGACCAGCCGAGCCTGGCTGGACTTTGTACACCCTGATGACCATGCATCAACTGTCAAAGCCCATGAGCAGCTCTTGCAGGGTAAAGCGCTCTATGAGTTTGAAAACCGCTACCGCTGCAAAGACGGCTCGCACCGTCAGTTGTCGTGGAACATTCACCCCAGCATGGATTCCCGCGAGCTTTTTTGCATCGCCCGGGACGTCACAGCGCGTCGGCACAACGATGCGTTGCTGCGAAGAAACGACGAGCAGTTCAGGCTGATGGTCGAAGGCAGCGAGCAGGTTGTCTTCTACACCCGCGACAAGGCGCACCGTTTTACCTACCTTTCGCCGTCGATACTCAACGTGATGGGCTACCAGCCAGTCGATGTGATCGGAAAGACCAACAAGTGGCTTCAAATAGCTGGCGACCCGCTAAACGTCAGGGCGCGGCAGACCCTCATCAAAACCCTCAAGGAGGGCCGGGCCATTCAGCCGTACACCATCGCAGCCCGGCACAAAGACGGGCGTCGCTTGGTGCTTGAAATCATTGAGAGCCCCGTTTTTGAAGGCAGCAGCATCGCCAGTTTTCAGGGCTTTGCCCGCGACCTGACCGAGCGCATGCGCACGCAAAACGAGCTGGCATTGTCAGAGTTGCGTTTTCGCAGCTTTTTCGAGCAGGCCGCCGTTGGCATGGTGGTTACATCTGAGACGGGCGAGTTTGTTCGGGTCAACCAGCGGTTTGCAGACATCATCGGGTACACCCAGGAAGAAATGGTTGGCCAGCGGTGCTCGCACATGACTCACGCCGATGACCGGGGACACGAGGCTGTGTCGGTAGCGCAGTTGCTCGATGGGCGCATGGACTCGGGTGCCTGGGAAAAACGCTACATTCACAAAAATGGCCATGTGGTCTGGTGCATGCTGAGCATCTCAATGCTGAGCATGCAGGGTGATGGCGTGCGGCAGTTCATTTGTGTGGTCGAAGACATTTCCGAGAAAAAGCGCGTGCAGGAGAACCTGCAACGCAGCCAGGCCATGCTGCGCATTGCCGGTGCTTCTGCCAAACTGGGCGGCTGGATACTGGAGACGCAGGGCAACGTGCTGCATTGGTCTGATGAGGTGCGCGCCATTCATGAAGTTGCGGGCAACTTTGAGCCTGCATTGGCTCAGGCGCTTGAATACTATCCCGAGGACTGCCGTGATGCGGTGATGGCAGATTTAAAGCGTTGCCAGGAAGACGGCGTGCCCTTTAGTTCCGAATATGAACTGACCACCGCGACGGGCAAGCGCGTCTGGGTGCTTGCCATGGGCGAGGCCCTGCGTGATGCCCAAGGCGGGATTGTGGCCGTGCAGGGTGCTCTCCAAGACATCACAGCCCGCAAGCAGACAGAAGCCTCGCTGCAGGCCAGCCAGCGCCGTTTCCGCGAGATCGCCGACACCTTTCCCTTCATTGTCTGGACGGCTGAGCCTGATGGTCGGGTTGATTATGCGAATTCAGCCTTCAATGACTACCTGGGCCTGGCGGGCAGCGAGGAGCCCCAACCCGACTGGACTGCCTTTGTTCACCCCGAAGATTTGCCGCGTTGCCTGCAGGCCTGGCAAACGTCTGTACGTACAGGTGGTGTGTACTCGATTGACTATCGCCTCCAGGAAGTCTTCAGTGGCAACTACCACTGGTTTCGGGTGGAGGCCCAGGCTGTGCGTGATGCCACAGGGCTGATCACCAAGTGGTACGGCTCGGGTATCGACATCCACGAAACCAAACTGCTGGAGCAGCAGGCCAAGTCTTTGGCCCACCGCCTGAGCACCACGCTTGAAAGCATCACCGACGGTTTTTTGATTCTTGACACGCAGTGGCGATTTACTTTTTTAAACACCCAGGCCGAACGCATGCTGGGCCGGCCCCGGCAAGAATTGCTGGGCAAGACCGTCTGGACGGAGTTTCCGCTCACGGTGGGCACCGCTTTCGAGCAGCAGTACCGCAAAGCCGTTGAAGAAGGCGTGCCAGTCCAGTTTCAGGATTACTACCCGGCGCCGCTGGACCGCTGGTTTGCCACCAGCGCTTATCCCAGCGATGAGGGCCTAGCTGTGTATTTGCGCGATGTGACGCAGACCCACAAGGATCTGGCGCAACTGCAACTGCTCAGAACCGCCGTGTCCCGGCTCAATGACATTGTGCTGATCACTGAAGGCGAGCCGTTTGACGAGCCTGGCCCTCGAATCATCTTTGTCAACGAGGCCTTCGAGCGGCGCACCGGCTACACCCAGGCAGAAGTGATCGGAAAAACACCGCGACTCCTGCAAGGCCCCAAGACACAGCGTGCTGAACTGGACCGCATCGGCAAAGCGCTCAGGGCGTGGCAGCCCGTCCGGGGCGAACTGATCAACTACACCAAGAGTGGAGAAGAGTTCTGGCTGGAGCTCGATATTGTTCCGATTGCTGACTCAAAAGGCTGGTTCACGCACTGGGTTGCGGTTGAGCGCGACATCACCGAACGCAAAATGGCCCAGGAGGCAATTTTGCGACTCAACAGCGATCTGGAAGACCGGGTGCAGCGGCGCACCGAACAGCTGGCAGCGGCCAACAAGGAGTTGGAGGCGTTTTCCTACTCGGTCTCGCACGATTTGCGCTCCCCGCTGGCCACCATCAATGGCTTCAGCCAGTTGCTGCTCAAATCCCAAAAAGATCAACTCGGCGAAAAAGGCCAACATTACCTGAACCGAATTTATGCAGGTTCGACCAAAATGGGCGAGTTGATAGAAGGTCTGTTGTCGCTGGCCAGGCTCTCTAGAGGTGATTTGAATCGCCAGGATGTGGACTTAACGGCCATGGCCGCCAAGATGGTGCGAGAACTTCGGGATGCCGAGCCCGACCGGGTGGTGGATGTGACGATTCAAGCCGATCTGGTGGTCAATGGCGACGCCGCCATGGTGACGGTGGTCATGCAGAACCTGGTGGCCAACGCCTGGAAATACTCAGGTAGAACGCCACAGGCACGTGTGGACATTGGCAGCGAAACAACCCCCGACGGGATGCGCTGCATTTTCGTGCGCGACAACGGCGCGGGCTTTGACATGGCATATGCAGAAAAACTTTTTCAGGTGTTCCAGCGCTTGCACCAAGACACCGAGTTCAAGGGAACAGGTATTGGTCTGGCCAACGTCAAACGCGTGGTGGAGCGCCATGGCGGGCGGGTCTGGGCTCAGGCCGCAGTGGGTAAAGGTGCTACATTTAGGTTCACCCTTGACTAGGCGACATGACACCGGCACCCATTCCCGACAATGATGCGCAGCGCCTCGCCGAGCTTGATCGCTATGAGATTCTCGACACCGGGGATGAAGCGGAGTTTGACGACTTCGCCCGGCTTGCTGCTCAAATTTGCAACGTGCCCATTGCACTGATCTCGCTCGTGGACAAAGACCGTCAGTGGTTCAAAAGTCGCGTTGGCCTGGATGTTCTGCAAACGGCCCGTGACATTTCATTTTGCGGGCATGCGGTAACGAGCACTGGCGTATTTGAAGTTCAGGACACTGCCCATGACCCGCGCTTTGCTGACAACCCGCTGGTCGCTGAAGGCCTGGCCATACGGTTCTACGCCGGTGCCCCCTTGCTGACCCAAAGCGGCCTGGCCATTGGTACCTTGTGCGTGATCGATACACAGCCTAAAACTCTGTCAAGCGAGCAAATCAATGCCCTTGAGGCGCTGAGTCGTCAGGTGGTTCGCCAGCTTGACCTGCGGCTTCTGGTGCGGCGCCAGAAGGCGCAAAACCTCGAACTGGCAGGGCAGCGCAATTTTCAAAAGATGTTGTTTGACAGCGCCACGGCAGGCGTGGTGTCCATCACGGCGGATGGTCAGATCACTAGTATGAACGCCGCTTTTGAGCAGCTGGTCGGCTATGCAGCGGCTGAACTGGTTCACCGGGGAAATATCCGCTTGTTTCATCTGGAGGACGAGTTGGTGACGCGCGCCAAAACACTGAGCCTGCAACTCGCGCGCCCGGTCGAGCCAGAAGACAGCATCTGGGCTGGTGCCATGGTGGGTGTGCCAAACATGCGTGACTGGACATACAGGTGCAAAGACGGCTCCTGTGTATCCGTTCTGGTGTCAATATCGCCTCTGGTCAGCGATGGCAGCGAGTTCGCCCCAGGTGGCATGACCAATGGGTTTGTGGTGGTGGTGTGGGACATCACCGAACGCAACAAGGCCCATGAGGAGGTCATCAAGCTCAATGCTGACCTAGAGGCCAGAGTCGCCCGCAGAACTGCCGAGCTGGAAAGAAAGACCCAGGACCTGGAGCTCTTGTCCTACTCCATTGCGCATGACTTGCGCCAGCCGTTGATCACGATCAGCGGCAATACGCATCTTTTGAAAAAGCAGGCACTGGACGCTGTCAGCCTTCATCACCTCGAACGCATCGGTGCGGGTGTGCATCAGTTAAGCGTTCGCAGTGACGCCCTGCTTTATTTTGCCGACCTGTCGCACCGGCAACTCAAGCGGGGCGCTGTGGATCTTGCCCAAATCGCTCGTGAGCAGCTGCTGCGTTTGCAGCAGGACGAACCTGGACGCGAAGTGGCAGCATTGGTGCCGCCCCATCTGCCCACCTGGGCAGACAAAAACCTGATGACCGAGGCTGTTAACGAGCTGGTTCTCAACGCCTGGAAATTCACGGCAGGCCGCGACAGTGGCAGCATAGAAGTAGGCCTCCGCGTTGGTGAAAACGGTGAGTACATCTATTTTGTGAAAGACAACGGATCAGGTTTTGACATGGCCCACGTACACACGTTGTTCGAGCCTTTTCAATACATCGAAACAGTAGAAGGCTCTGCCGGCCACGGTATCGGTCTGGCCAAAGTCAAGCGGATTGTGGCCAAACATGGTGGCCGGCTCTGGGCCGAGAGCCAGGTCAACGAAGGTTCTGTGTTTTACTTCACGTTGTCGGGTGTCTGACTGGTTGCACGCGAAGTGAAATTTTCACGGTAAATCTTGCGGTAAATTGCTGGCTTCCCGGTTTTCCAGTTTTCCGGTTTGCTAGTTGAGATGGCTGCCAAGTTCCGAAAACCGGTTTGTCGCCGCCGCTCCACACCTTGCGGCTCTGATCTTTGGTGTTTCCAAGACGGCACAACTTCAAACCTCTCCTTACTCGGAGCTTCGATGCTTGAAAATTACCTGGGGCCGGCTTTGGCCTGCCTATTTTTGAGTGGCTTGCCTGCACTGTGCCAGGCTCAGAACAGCGTACTTCTGGAGGAGTTAACCACGCTGGAAGTCGCCTCGGCCTTGAAGGCAGGTAAAACCACTGTGATCATTCCGGTGGGTGGTACCGAGCAAAATGGCCCGCACATGGCCATTGGCAAACACAATACGCGAGCCAAAGCCCTGGCGGGCAAAATTGCTGTGTCTTTGGGCAATGCACTGGTTGCACCTGTGCTGGCTTATGTACCCGAGGGCAACATTGAGCCGCCGACAGAGCACATGGGTTTTGCCGGCACCATTTCGGTTCCTGAAGATGCCTTTAAAAGCGTCTTGCTGGGCGCAGCGCGCAGCTTCAAAAAACACGGCTTCAAAGATATTGTGTTGCTGGGAGACAGTGGAAACTATCAAAAGGCGCTGGCAGCAGTGGCTGCGCAATTCAATCGCGAGGCCACAAAAACACCGACGCGGCTGCATTACATGGCTGACTATTACCGTGCCACGCAGACCACCTATGTCGCCGCGCTACGGGCAAAAGGCTTGAGCACTGCCGAGATTGGCACCCATGCAGGCTCTGCCGACACCTCTTTCCTGATGGCGATTGACCCCGGCATGGTCAGGCCCGAACGCTTTGCCGAAGCAGCCAGCGCGGGTTGGGGCGGCGGCACCTTGGGCGACCCGCGTGCATCCAATGCAGCCAACGGTCAGCTGGGCGTTGATGTGGTCGTTAAAATAACGACCGAGGCCATCAAAAAGGCGGTGGCTGCGCCTAGACAGTAGCGGCTACATCTCTTGTCCCTTGTTTCTCATTTCTCATTTCTCATTTCT
>RDZZ01000005.1 GCA_004293655.1 Polaromonas sp.
TCGATGTTGCGACGCATCTCGCGCTTGCCGCCGTCCTGGTCATTCAGGTGAAACTTGACGGCACCGCAGCACCCGGCTTTGGGCGCTGAGATGACTTGAATGCCAGCTGCGTCCAGCACGCGGGCAGTGGCCGCGTTGATGTTGGGCATCATGGCCGGTTGCACACAGCCTTCTAGCATCAGCACGCGCCGCGCATGCTGCTGTGTGGGCCGCACCCCCGCTGACTGCCGCGCGGGCACTTTGTTTTTAAGCGACTCAGGCAGCAGGCCGCGCACCGCCTGGCCCATGGCCATGGCAGGGCCGAACAGGGGTGACGGCAGGCCTTCTTTAAGCGCCCAGCGCACGGCTTTGTCGGCAACCGGTCGGGGTACACGCTCGTCCACCAGTTTGCGGCCAATGTCAATCAGGTGGCCGTACTGCACACCGCTGGGACAGGTGGTTTCGCAGTTGCGACATGTCAGGCAGCGGTCCAGGTGCAGCTGGGTTTTGCGGGTGGGAACTTCGCCTTCGAGCACCTGTTTGATGAGGTAGATGCGGCCACGCGGGCCGTCCAGCTCATCGCCCAGCAGCTGGTAGGTGGGGCAAGTCGCCGTGCAAAAACCGCAATGCACACACTTGCGCAAGATGGCCTCGGCTTCCAGGCCGTCTGGGGAGTTCTGAAATTCGGGGGAGAGCTTGGTTTGCATGTTTTTTTAAAACGTGTGTTGGGCCGCTTTGGCTTTGATGAGCGCTTTTTTGCGCAGGATGCGCCGCCAGTCCAGAAAAAGAGGGGGCAGGGCCAGTGTGAGCAGGCTGATCGCCAGCGGTACGACCCAGATGAACCCGACGTACTTGAAGCCCAGCGCGCCGATCAGCCCGCCCAGCACAAACATGCCCAGCAATATGCCCAGCAGCCTGAGTTTGGTGCGGTTGGCCAGCACACGGGATTCCAGAGGGCTTTGGGTGCGGTTCCAGTAGAAAAGCTTGCCCAGCTCAATGCCCAGATCAGTGATGACGCCCGTCATGTGGGTGGTGCGGATCTGGGACGACGAGATTTTGCTGACCAGTGCGTTTTGCAGCCCCATGGTGAAGGCCAGCACCAGCAGCGTCAGGGGAACCGCAAACGGTGCGTGCTGGCTCAGGGTGGCACCCATCAGGCCGAACAGCAGCAGCAGCACGGCCTCGACCAGCAGGGGCAATGCGTATGCACTGCGCGACCAGTGGTGGCGAGACCAGTTCACCATGACGGCAGTCAGTGCTGCCCCAGCCGTGAACGCCAGCAGCGCACCCGTGGCGGCCAGCACCAGCTGCATGTTGCCCAGCACCAGGTTGTCAGACAGCATGGAGGCAAAACCAGTCATGTGGGAGGCGTACATGTTGATGAGTAAAAAGCCGCCTGCATTGATGGCCCCGGCATTGAACGCCAGCATGCTGCCCAGCTGACGGTTGGTTGCAGCCGTGCGGTGTTGTCCGGTGAGGTGACGCAGGCAGCGCATGGGCGGGAAAGCTGGCCGACCTACCAGTGCGCCGACAGACGGTGCGGGTTGAAAATGCCAGCCGGATCGAACTCGTGCTTGAGCGCTTTGTGGATTCGGTCAAGGGGTGGTTTTAAGGCATCAAAACGGGGGCTGTGGCAATCTGCACTTGCACTAGCCGCTATGAAAAGCGTAGCATGACCACCCACAGCCTGGGCAGCAGCGCGCAGGCCGGGGCCTTGGGCTGCGTCAGCGCGCACCCAGCGCAGGCCGCCGTGCCACTCTACCAGCGGTGCGTCCGGCAAGTCCAGCACGGGCGCAGTTTGCGGCAGGGACAGACGCCACAGGTCTTGCGTGCTGCTGCGGGCCTGGTGCCAGGGCAGTTGCAGGTCACGCAAGGCTTGCCAGTCGGCAGCGGCTTTCTGATTGTCCTGGCGCTCACCACCCAGCGTTTTGCAAGCGGCCTCAACCGCTGCGACTGCGCCGCGCAAGCGCAGGTAAAGCGTGCCAGGCCCGTTGTCTTCAACCCAGCAGCTGGCATTCAGGGGCAGTGGCCTGCTGCCCCAGGCGTGCAACCACTGCAGCGCCTGCGTTTGAGTGCATTCAAAGCGCAGCGTGGCCTCAAGCGGTGCCACCGGCAGCACCTTCAGGCTGACCTCAGTGAGCAGCCCCAGTGTGCCCATGCTGCCTGCCATCAGGCGCGAGACATCGTAGCCCGCCACGTTTTTCATGACCTGACCACCAAACGTCAGATGCTCGGCTTTGCCGTTGATGATTTTCACGCCCAGCATGTAGTCACGCACACCGCCCACACTGGCGCGCGCCGGGCCGCTCAGGCCGCTGGCGACCATGCCGCCGACGGTGGAGGTAGGGGCAAAATGCGGTGGCTCAAACGGCAGGCACTGGCCGTTGGCAGCGAGCAGGGCTTGCAGCGCCAGCAGCGGTGTACCTGCCCCAGCAGTCACCACCAGCTCGCTGGGCTCATAACTGACGATACCTGCCAGCGCAGTGGTGTCGAGCAACTCGCCTTCGAGGGCCTGGGCATAAAAATCTTTGCTGCCTCCGCCCCGAATGCGCAGGGGGGTTCCGGTAGCGACGGCGTGGCGCACGCGGTCAACGAAATGGGCGGGGGCATCAGTGGCTAGAGACATGTCATCAATGGTAAGCCGCGAACGCGAGCGCTGTGTTGATTTTTTTGAACACGGGTTGTTCGGTTTTTTACGCCAGCTTCTTGCACCTGCTTTTTGTACGCGCCTGGACCTGGCTTTAATCCTGAAAGAAATTCACTGGCAAACCAGGCACATCCACCTGCATTGCAAACACACCACCCGAGTCAGGCCAGGTTTGCAGTTCTGCCGCGCTGCGCTTGTAACGGGCTGTGGTGAGGTAGAGCGTTTTCAGATCATCACCGCCAAAGCAGGGCATGGTGGGGCACAGGGCGGGCACGCCAATGTCTTGCAACACATCGCCTGCAGGCGAGAGTTTGAGAACCCGGCCCCCTTCAAACATGGCGACGTAATAGTTGCCCTGCACATCAACCGCTGCGCCGTCGGGTCGGCCCCCATACCCCAGCTGGCCCGCAACCCAGCCAGCAGGCTTGCCAGGCCATTGTTTGAAAATGCGCTCGCGACTCATGGCGCTGGTCTGGCTGTCCCAGTCCCAGGCGCGAATGGTGTGGCTGACGGTGTCGGCCCAGTACAGCGTTGCGGTATCCGGCGACCAGGCCAGGCCGTTGGCGATGGTGGCGTGGTCTGCTTTGAGCATCAAGCCGGGGGCTTGAGCATGGCGGCAGTCGATGGAAAACAGCTGCGCGCTGGCCACATCACGCGGCTCGTACATGGTGCCTGCCCAGAAACGCCCGCAGGGGTCGGCCTTGCCATCGTTGAACCGTGTTGTGGCGGTGTCATGCGCAGCTTTTGCGAGCAATTGCAACGGCCCGCCCCATTCGCGCGCCCGGTACACACCATCGCGCAGGGCTATCACCAGACCGCTGGCCTGGCCCTGCGCATCGCGCGCCGGGGCCATGCTGCCCGGCTCAGAGGGCATGGGCCAGCTTTGCGTGATGCCCGTTGCTGCTTCCAGACGGTGGATCAGCTGGCCGGGGATATCGATCCAGTACAGCCTGCGCTCGTCAGGGTGCCAGAAAGGGGATTCGCCCAGTTCGCTGGGCTGGTCAAGTTGGGTGGCGATGGTTTTCCAGGTCATGGGTTGGCTTTGTAAAAAAAAGTTGGTTGCCTGGCAACGACTGTACAAGCAAAAAACAGCCCACTGACTTGCGCCAGCGGGCTGAACATCCAAAGGAAATTTTTTCAACGAGCGGGATGCCCTGGGTATTTCAGGGCACCGCCGCCAACGCATGAACAGCTACCGATTACCGGTTGTAGGCCGTCTCACCGTGAGAGGTGATGTCCAGGCCTTCGCGCTCGTCTTCTTCGCTCACACGCAAGCCAATGGTCAGATCAACAATCTTGAAGGCGATGAAAGCGACAACGGCAGACCATACGATGGTGATCAGCACGCCCTTGAGCTGTATCCAGACCTGAGAGGCAATCGAGTAGTTCTCGGCAGTCACCATGCTCACTGTAACCCAGTCACCCACAAGACTTGGACCACCCAGAGATGGGGAGTTGAAGACGCCTGTGAGCAATGCACCGAGGATGCCGCCAATGCCGTGGATTCCGAAAACATCCAGTGAATCGTCTGCGCCCAGCATTTTCTTCAAACCATTGACACCCCACAGGCAGGCAAAACCCGCGACAAAGCCAATGACCAGACCACCGCCAATACCGACGTTGCCAGCCGCTGGCGTGATGGCCACCAGGCCTGCAACACAGCCCGATGCAGCGCCCAGCATGGACGCCTTGCCGCGCATCAGTGTCTCACCAATGCACCATGCCAGCACCGCTGCAGCAGCTGCACCCAGCGTGTTGATGAAGGCCAGGGCAGCAAAACCATTGGCTTCCAGTGCAGAACCGGCGTTAAAACCAAACCAGCCCACCCACAGCAATGCTGCGCCCACCATGGTCAGCGTCAGGCTGTGGGGTGCCATTGGCTCTTTGCCGTAGCCAATTCGTTTGCCCACCATGTAAGCGCCCACCAAGCCAGCGACTGCGGCATTGATGTGAACCACGGTGCCGCCGGCGAAGTCGAGTGCGCCATGCTGCCAGATGTAGCCTGCTTTGGCGTTCATGGCCGTTGCCACTTCAGCGCTGGTGTAAGCGTCTGGGCCCATCCAGAACCACACCATGTGCGCAATGGGTGCGTAGCTGAAGGTGAACCAGATGACCATGAACATCAGCACGGCAGAGAACTTGATGCGCTCGGCAAAAGCGCCCACGATCAGGCAGCAGGTGATGCCGGCAAACGTGGCCTGGAAGGCGGCAAACACGATTTCGGGAATGTAGACACCTTTGCTGAAGGTTGCGGCATTGGCGAAGGTGCCCGCCGCGTTGTCCCACACGCCTTTCATGAACAGCCTGTCAAACCCGCCGATGAAGGCGTTGCCCTCTGTGAACGCCAGGCTATAGCCATAGACAAACCACAGCACAATGATCATGGAGAACGTCACCATGACCTGCATCAGTACAGACAGCATGTTTTTGCTGCGCACCAGGCCACCGTAGAACAGGGCCAGGCCGGGAACGGTCATCATGATGACCAGCAAAGTGGACACCATCACCCAGGTGGTGTCGCCCTTGTTGGGCACGGGTGCGGGTGGCGCTGATGCCGCAGCAGCGGGTGCTACAGCAACTGCTGCCGCCGCCGCAGCAGCAGGCGCGGCTGTGTCAGCCGGTTTGGTGTCCGCCGGGGCAGATGCAGACGCTGCTGCAGGCGCTGCAGTGCTGTCTGCGGCGGGTGCCTGCGCCCACACGGCGGTGCCGCTGGCCAGCAGGCTTAGCCCCAGGGCTAAAGATGCGAGTAGTTTTTTCATGTTGATGTTCTCTTTTTTGTTGGCTGTGTAACGACGCTTTAAAGCGCCTCCTTGCCGGTCTCACCCGTGCGGATGCGAACCACCTGCTCGAGGTTGTAGACAAAAACCTTGCCATCGCCGATCTTGCCGGTGCGGGCGGCGCCTTCAACCGCTTCAATCACACGGTCAACCAGTTCGTCAGACACAGCCGCTTCAATTTTGACTTTGGGCAAAAAGTCCACGACGTACTCGGCGCCGCGGTACAGCTCGGTGTGCCCTTTTTGACGGCCAAAGCCTTTGACCTCAGTGACCGTGATGCCTTGCACGCCAATGCCCGAGAGTGCTTCGCGCACCTCGTCGAGCTTGAACGGTTTGATGATGGCCGTGACGAGTTTCATGTTCAGGTTTCCTCCAGAGTGAAAAGTTGAGCAGCAACGCCGTGTCCTGCTCCCGTTGTATGGCAGAGGCTGAATCAGCCGTGCAAGCTAGAAATCACAACCGCTGAAATTGCGGTGCTTGTTGACTTTGTCAAAACAACTGTTCAACTATTAGCACGTAACGTGCCAAAAACCCTTGGCTGATATGGGGGAAGGACTACCATTTCACCCGTTGCAGCGTTGTGAGTGGCACTCAACAAAAGTTCAGTGAAAGTGCAATGAAATTAAAAATGCACCAAATAAGCGCAACAACACCGCACAGGTAGCGCACCAATTTGATGCAAAAAAAGTGGAGTCGAAAAATGAGCCTTTCTTTAGTGCATAGCCGTGCTTTACTCGGCTTAGAAGCCAAGCCGGTGTGCGTCGAGGTGCATCTGGCCAATGGCCTGCCCAGCTTCACGCTCGTCGGACTGGCAGAAACCGAGGTCAAGGAAGCGCGCGAACGCGTGCGCTCGGCCATACAGAATACGGGGCTGGAGTTTCCGGGAAACAAAAGAATCACCGTCAATTTGGCCCCGGCGGATTTACCCAAGGACTCGGGCCGCTTTGACTTGCCCATTGCCCTGGGCATTCTGGCTGCCAGTGGCCAGATTGATGCCAACAAGCTCAAAGGCCATGAGTTTGCCGGCGAGTTGTCCCTGGGGGGCGAGTTGCGGCCTGTGCGCGGGGCGCTGGCCATGAGCCTGGCGCTGGCCACCCAGGCGCGCCAGATGACCGGGCCGCTCCCCCGGCTGGTATTGCCCGAAAGCAGTGCCCAGGAAGCCGCGCTGGTGCCTGATGCTGAAATCTACCAGGCACGCCACCTGCTCGATGTGGTGCGGCAGTTTTTGCCGGGCGATGCCGTGCCAGAGCTTCTGGACGGCTGGAGCCGGGTCACCACCGCCCAACGCCAGGGCCATGCCCGCTACGCCGACATGGCCGATGTCAAGGGCCAGGCGGCGGCGCGGCGTGCATTGGAGATTGCTGCGGCAGGCGGGCACAGCGTGCTGATGATGGGCGCGCCGGGCTCAGGCAAGTCCATGCTGGCCCAGCGCTTTGCAGGTCTGCTGCCCGCCATGACCACCGACGAGGCCCTTGAAAGCGCCGCTGTCGCCTCATTGGGCGGGCGGTTTTCGCTCGACAAATGGGCTGTGCGCCCCACCTGCGCGCCGCACCACACGGCCAGCGCGGTGGCTTTGGTGGGCGGTGGCTCACCACCCCGGCCAGGTGAGATTTCACTGGCCCACCGAGGCGTTCTTTTTTTAGACGAGTTGCCCGAGTTCCCCAGAGCCGCGCTGGAAGCACTGCGGGAGCCGCTGGAGTCCGGCACCATCACCATCTCGCGCGCTGCGCACCGGGCTGAGTTTCCGGCGTGCTTTCAATTGATAGCGGCCATGAACCCTTGTCCTTGCGGGTACCTGGGCTCCAGCTTGCGGGCTTGCCGTTGCTCGCCCGACCAGGTGGCACGCTACCAGGGCAAGCTGAGTGGGCCGCTGCTGGACCGGATTGATCTGCATGTCGAGGTCGGCGCACTCGCTGCGCACGAGCTGATCAACACCCCACCCGGAGAAAGCACCCAGGCCATTGGACTGCGTGTGACCGGGGCCAGGGCGCGCGCCATACAGCGCCAGGGCAGCACCAACCAGGCCCTGAACGGCCAGGCCATTGACACGCAATGCAAGCTGGACACCGCAGCAGCGAAATTTTTAAACACTGCCGCCACGCGTCTGGGCTGGTCGGGCCGCAGCATTCACCGCTGCCTCAAGGTGGCACGCACCATTGCCGATCTGACAGGTACGGACAGCGTACAAATCAGCCATGTGGCCGAAGCAGTGCAGTACCGGCGCGCCTTGAAGGCGGTACCATAAGCACGCTTTGAAATCCCCCCCCAGGGAAGGGGATTGCCGCGGCGCTGTACGTGATGCCATGTCAATACGATGTGTTGTTGCTTCGCCTTGGCCGTTAAAGCACTGTCTGCGGCTTCGCGCCTCATCTCCTGTTGATCTGAAAACGCAATGAGTTGTTCTGCTGCTTGATGACGTGGTGTGCCACAGCGCGCCACAGTGCATTAATTGGCAGGGCTGAACTGGCCTGCAGCCACATGCATGAAGGTGCAACGAGCAGCCCCCGCGAGTTGCCAGAGTGGCCTATCGCGACATCAGCTGCAAACCCTGCAGCGCCGCCTGCTGTGGGTCTGCCGCCAGCGTGACCGCGCTGACCACAGCCACACCATCGTTTTCACCATCCAGACAAGCCCGCACGCCGGGCAGCCGCGCCAGTGAAATACCGCCGATGGCTACCACCGGCAGCCTTGGGGACAGCGCAGTTTGAGCTGCCCACAACTTCAGGCGCTCCAGCTCCACAGGCTCATAAGGCATGACCTTGAGCGTGGTCGGGTACACCGGGCCGATGGCCAGGTAACTCGGCTGCACAGCGTGGGCGCGTGCCAGCTCTGCTGGCGTGTGGGTGCTCAGGCCCAGGCGAATGCCCGCATGGCGCAGTGCCCCGGTGTCGGCAGTGTCGAGGTCTTCCTGACCCAGATGCACGCCGTAAGCCCCGGCAGCCAGTGCGAGCTGCCAGTGGTCGTTGATAAACACCTGCGC
>RDZZ01000006.1 GCA_004293655.1 Polaromonas sp.
GCATAGATAAACCCGCCGGCAAACGGGTTGTTGCCCACCGCCACGCACAGCGACGAGGCATCGGGGTACTGCACCAGACAACCGGCCATTTCAACCGCCTGCTGGGCTTTGTAGCGGTCGTCAAAGTCAATGGCTGAAAACGGCAGCACCAAGGGGCGCAGTGGCGTGATGTCGCGCTCGTAGGCGCTGGGGTTGAGCAGCACCAGCTGGCCTGTGGGGTGACGCAGCTTGGCGGCAATCTGGGCCTGGTTTTTTTTAAAACCGTCCTGGTAGTTGCGCAGGCCGCGCTCTTTTTCGTCTTGCAGCACGCCGAGCGCCAGCGCCAGCGTGGCCAGCGCCAGCAGTAAAAATGCACCGCGAAAAAACACCCGCAACCCAAACGGCACGCGGGTGGGCAGCAGGCGGCTGAGATGGCTGGTTGCATCCAGTCCATTCGGCAGCTTGATGTCAGGCAGTTTCATGGCTTGCCTGCAGCAGCCACCCACCGGAAGCCGCGCATGGGCACGTTTTCAATCCCGTCGAATTGCGCGTCCAGCTCTTTGAAGGCTTCGCGTATGGTGCCCACATGTTTGCGGATGTTGTCGCGGTTGCGGCCACTTTTAACCACCTTGTACAGGTCTTCGTAGCTGACCACGTCGCCCCGGTGGGCGTGCAGTGCGGCCAGAATGCGCTGGGCCGTCAGCGGCAGGTTGACGCGCTGGCCGCGCCACAGGGCGGTGTTCTGGCGCAGTGGGTCGAGTTGTAGTTCTGCGGTGCCAGTTGGCGCCGTTTTGGCTTCAGGCCGGGTTTTGGTGGTACGCAAAATATCCAGAAACGTCTCAATGAAGTCGGCCTCTTCAAAAGTTGTTTTCTGCAGGTAATCCCACGCATCCAGCGCCTTCATGATGCTGCGGTAAATCGCCGCTGGCATGGCTGAGACCACCAGCACTGGCGTGGCACGCTGCTTGTTGATGGCGTTGATGATGGCCACCCCGGCGTGGCGTTCGCGGCCCAGCTCAATGTCGAGCACCACGGCGTCGTAGTCCTCGCGGGCAATCGCTGCTTCGGCATCGTCCCGGTTAAACCACTGATCGACCTGGATGCCGGGCCGCGCGGACTCAATCCAGGTTTTGAGTTGGTTACTCATGGGCAGGTCGTCTTCAATCACGGCAATTTTGGTCATGGCAAACAGGTCAAACAGGTGTGCTGCAGGCAGGGTGAGTGGGCAGGGGGATTCATGGCGATTATGGGCGGGGCAACATGCCAAAAGCGCAAACTGCGTGTGAGTTTTTCTTCCGCTCAAGGAAGGCTTGTAGCCGCTGGGCAGCACAAAGACACCGCGCCGCCGCATTGAATACTCCGGGCGTATTTTTGACAATAAAACCCAGAGACAGGCAGTGTGCAGGTCTCTCAAACATTTGTCACCATCACAACCCGAGTAGCTTTGTATGACCACCCGTTTCACAAAATTGACCGCCTCGTTCAACGCCATCACCACCGCCATCAGAAGGGGGTTTTCAAGCGTCTTTTCAGGCGCTTTTCAGGCCGTCAAATACGTGGGTGGACAAGCCGATCTGAGCCAGGCAGGTCATCGCATGGCCAAAAAGCGTGGTTTGCTGACGGTTGCAGTGACGGTGGGCGCCCTGGGCTATGTGTTGCTGACTCACCCACCCATACAAACGGTGACACGGGGTGACATCGCCATTCGCACCAACCAACTCACCGGCAGCACCGAGGCTTTCCGCGACGGCACGCTGGTGGTGCTGCCTGGCCTGCATGAGGTACGCACCCTGTCATTGCGCGACCAGACCTTTGAGGCCACAGACAGCAGCAAGGCCGATGGCCCCGCGCCTTTCCAGTCGGTCGAAGGCATGTCGCTGGGCGTGGATCTGACGGTGCGCTATGCGCTGGAGCCTGCCACCGTGGTCGCCATGTCAAAAAACCTGCCTGACGACATCGCCGGACAAATCGTTCGCCCCGCCGTACAGGGCGTGATCTACAAGATTTTCACGCGCTACACCGTGCGTGAGATTTTCTCCAGCAAACGCGCTGAAATCCAGCAACTGATTGAGGCTGAACTCAAACCCAAGCTGGCCGCTGACGGCATCGTGCTCAAAGTGGTGCAGATCGGCAAGGTTGACCTTCCCGCCGACTATCGGCGCGGCATGGACAGCCTGCTGGCCGAAGAGCTGCAGACGGAGAAAATGCGTTACACACTGGTGCTGAAGGAAAAACGCGTCAAAGAAACCGAGCTGGATGCCGAGGCTGAAAAAGTCCGCCGCGAAACCAACGCCCAGGCCGCGGCCAGCGAGCAGGTCATTGCCGCCAAGGCGCAGGAAGAAGCCATGAAGCATGTGCTGCCCTTCAAGCAAAAGCAGATTGAGCAGCGCCAGCTCGAAGCCGAGGCCGATAAGCAGTCGCGCATCCGCACGGCAGAAGGCAGTGCGCAGGCCAGGCGCATCGAGGCATCTGGCGAAGCCGACTCGCGCCAGAAGCTGGCCGACGCGGAGGCCTACCGGATGGACAAGGTCGGCAGGATCAACAGCGAACAAATGGCGCGCGAAGGTGCAGTCATCACCCGGCACCCGCTGCTGATCCAGAAAACCATGGCCGACAAACTCAGCGACAAGATCACCGTGATCATTGCGCCACCGGCCACCGATGGCGGGTTTCTGGCAGCCGGGTTGCTGGGCGGTGCGCCCCGGGCCAGCGCCCAGCGCATGGGTGGCCAGCCCGGCCAGGCGGAACCAGCCAGTGACGACACCAGCACCGAAAGCAACAGCAAAGAGGCCAAACAATGATCGCCACCGCCTTACTGACTTTGGCCATCGTCACGCAAGATCAGGCCAGCCTGCGCGCTGCACCCCGCGATGCGGCAGCCCAGCAAGCCGCGCTGTGGCAGGGCGACACGCTGGAAATCCGGGGCCAGCGCCTGGATTACTTGCAGGTGTATGACCACCGGCGCGAGCGCTCTGGCTTTGTGCATGTCAGCCAGGTGCGGCAAGTCTCTGGCAAGCCGCAAGACGCGCCTGAGCTGCTGTCGGTGGTGCGGTTTTTAAAGGGCAGTGCCGGGGCTGAATCGCTGGGTATTGGCTACGTGGCGGCTTACCTCAAAGCCGCACCCGCCGAGGCCATCGACGCGGAAGCGTTTGACGCGTTGGGCACCATGGCCGAGCGGCTGGCGCGCCGCGCATCGCTCAAGCACCCCAAGGCCACAGCCGACGTGATTTCAGCCCATATTGAAGTCGCCGCGTTTTACGGCGTGAGCTTCAAGGGCTATGAGCAGGGCTATGCCAAAGAGGGCGCGGTACAGCTTTGCTACAACGGTGAGGCGTTCCGCCGCGTGCTGGCCATGCCTGCCAGCGCCGAGCAGCACGCCCGAGCTGCGCTGGCCATCACTCGCCACGACTGCCTGAGCGCAGACCTGCACCCGAAAGACAAGCTGGCGCTCGACCAGTGGCGCGCCGAGGTGCTCGACAAAGTCACCGCCACCGAATTTGCGCAGTTGAGCGAGATGGGCAAAAACCGCTTGCGCCTGCGCCGCGCGGGGGTGGCCGCAACGCTGGCATTCCAGTTGGCCCGGCGGGCAGCCCCTGCAGCAGTGGCTGCACAAGCCGAACGCGCCATCAGCGAGCTGGCCAGCGTCAACAAGCTGGAGCTGACAGACGACGACCTGCAAGACTACGGGGATGCCGCCGTCCGTGTCGGCGCATCGCGCTGGGGCAGTGATGCTGCACCGGCGAAATTGCAAAAACTCACGCTGGTGACCCAAGCTGGTCAGGCGGGCGAAACCTGCCTGTCGCTGTTTGAAAACAAACCCGATGGCAAGCCCCAGCCAGAACCGGTTGCCAAACGCTGCACTTACGGGGTGGTCTGGACTGCCTCGGCCAGCGCCCACCCCAGCGGTCAGGCCCTGAGTGTGGCGGTGCAGCCCCTCGATACCTGGCGCGAGCTGTGGGTGTTTCGTCAAACCGCTGGCCAGTGGACGATTGACGTGCTGCCGCCCGCCAGCAGCAACCCCGAGCTGGGCTATGTCGAGTTTGCAGGCTGGAGCGCCTGGGTGCCGGGTGCGGGCCATGTTCCGCAGATGCTGCTGGCGCGTGAAACCCGCATGGCGGGCCGTAACAAACGCAGCTTTGAGGTCATGCGCCTGGACACACTGGCCACCGACAAGCAAGCCAGCGACCCGGCCTTGCTGGCAGCGTTTGGCAAATGGCAGGATGCCGCCTGGAAACGCCAGAGCGTGAGCTTGCGCTAGAAGCCAGTTTTGGCTTGATTCTCAGTGACTACAAAGGTCGAAGGCAGACAAGTCATTCAACGCTTCAGGCGCAGAGTACGCAGAGAACCGCAGAGAAAGAAGCAAAAGTTATTTCTCCCCCTCGTCTTGCTCTGCGTTCTCTGCGCCTGAAGCGGTGAAGGTTTCCTTATTCTTCGAGGTTAATCATGACGATTCTTAGAGAAATAAATGCCGCTACGGCATATGTTACGGGCACTGGCCGCTATGCTTTCAGGAGCGTATCCGCTGGCAACTGGTCAACCTCAACCAGCAGTTGCGCCAGGCTGCGGCCAGCAGCGCCCAGCACGGCGCGCCCCTTGTCGGCAGTGGCTGCTGCTGCGTTGCCCACCGCGCCGTGGGGGTTGTAGTCCTGCATCTGCCAGGCCAGCTTGGCGCTGCGGCCATCGCCCAGCAGGCTGAATTTTTGTGCCCGGTCTTGCGAGGTGGAGTGGAAGTTCTGCGCCTTTGCCATATCGACCTGGTTCGGCGTAAGCGCCAGCATCATCGAGGTCTCCATCTCGCCCGCATGAATGCCAAAGCGGTGCTCATGGGCGCTGAACAGGTCGTTGACAGGCGCACCCGCCTCGGTTTGCAAAGGCAGGTTGAACCAGTTCACGCTGTAGACCAGCATGCCAAGGCGGGCGCGCAGGTCACGCGCCACCACGTCGAGCAGCCCGACCTGGCCACCGTGTGAGTTGAGCAGTACGAGTTTTTTGACACCCGTGCGCGCCACCGACTCAGCCAGTTCTGTCCACAGGGCGATGATGGTGTCAGCCTTGAGCGTCAAGGTGCCCGCAAAAGCCGTGTGCTCGGGGCTAAAACCAACCGCCTGCGTTGGTAAAAACAGCACCGGCAGGGCAGTGGGCAGATGCGGCAATGCGGCTGCAATCACGCCTTCAACCAGCGCGGTGTCCACATTGAGCGGCAGGTGCGGGCCATGCTGCTCAATCGCCGCCACCGGCAAGACCGCGATGCAGCGCGCCAGATCCAGGCGGGCGAAGTCGGGGCTTTTCAGGTGAGCCCAGAAGCGGGGTGGGGCAGGAGCGTTCAGCGGTGAAGGGGTCATGGACGTATTTTGGGGCCAATGCGGGTGTTCATGGGGCTAGCCTCTCACATAGACTGTTTGCTATGAATTAAATAGCTGCTAGCCGTCGTGTATGTTGCCGTAGAGGTCTAAAACACTCACAAAAATACCGTCAAAGCATTTCGTCAGGCGCGAATGGTGCAATCAGGTTGACCATCAGCCGCAAGCCCAGGCTGGCGTCTGGCTCAGTCGTGGTGTCTTTCAGGCCAGAGCCTTGCGGTGCCCGCCAGACCAGCTGGCCGCCTTCCAGTTCGACGCGATAGGCCCCGTGGGCCAGGCCCGGCTCAATCAGGCGCGTGGCCTCAAGCGAGAGTTTGGTGCTGCGGATAACAACGGCGACTTCGCTGTTCTGGAGTTTGGAGCGCAGATCAAGGTTCATGGAGCCAATGACCAGCAGGCTGCCGTCAATCACCACCGCCTTGGCGTGCAGGCTGGCGCGTGATGCCCCGCTGGAGTTGCCCGCAGAGCCTGCTGCCGAGCCGAAGGCGGCGACGGTTGCAGGCTGTTCTGTGCGCAATTCGTAGATTTCAACGCCCATCGCAATCAAAGCCTGGCGGTAGCGGGCGTAACCGGCGTGCGCGGCAGGTGCGTCGTTCGATGCCAGTGAGTTGGTCAGCACGCGCACGCGCACGCCGCGCTGGCGCAGGTCTGCAAACTGCCTCATCATTTGTTTGCCGGGCACAAAGTAGGCCGAAACGATCAGCCCATCGGTCTTGGCCTTGGCCATGAGGCCCAAAAGGTCGTCCACAACCGTGTCTTCCCCTGCTTGCACACTGTCCGCGTCCAGCGCAATTTTCGATGCCTTGTCAGCCAGCATCACCGACGGTGCCCAGGTCCACGGCAGCAGGCGCAGGTCGGTGTCGTCAGGCAGTGCGGCGATTGTGCTGGTTGCCCCACTGGGCGCGGAGACAATGCGCGCGGTCGTGGTCGCGTTGACAGGTGTGCTGTCTGGACTGCTGGCAGGGCTGTTTGTGGCTGCTGTGGCCGGAACGGACAGGGTATCGCGGTCAGTCGCTGCGCCGACGTTAGAAACGCCAGGTTTGTTTTTTGGCTTGATGGCTTCAATGTCTTGAGCCGTCATGAGTGACTGCACCGGGTAGGCCAGCGGGTTGTTCCAGTACTGGTCAAAGCTGCGTGATAAGTCGCGTGCGATGCGGCCTGCAGCCAGCACGTCAAGGTCAACAAAGTTGGTGCCGTCGCTCTGGCCAAAATAGGTGTCTCCGAGGTTTCGCCCGCCAGTAATCGCCACCGCGTTGTCCGCCACAAAAATCTTGTTGTGCATGCGCCGCTGCAGTTTGGCGACATCGCCCAGGCTGCTGATGATGCGAAACAAGGGCAATGCACGTCCGCTGGGCAAAGGGTTGAACAGGCGTACTTCTATGTTTTTTTCAAATGCCAGTTTCAATACCTGTACGTTTTTACCGGCGGTATTGAAGTCGTCCAGCAGGATGCGCACCCGCACCCCCCGGCTCGCGGCCTCCCGCAGGGCTTCAAACAGGCGCTCAGTGCTGTCGTCGAAATGAACTGCGTAGTACTGCAAATCCAGCGTTTTTTGGGCGGCCCTGATCAGCGCCATGCGGCTGGTAAACGCCAGCTCTGCCGTGCTGACGAGCGCAAAGCCCGAGTCATTGCGCGTGCCTGCCTTGCGCGCCCTGGCTTCAACGCCCTGGCCCAGCCGGGTGCTGGAGGGGTTGGCCAGTCCTGTCGATATGGGGCGGGCGACTTCGCTTGGCAGTGACGCACATGCGCTGAGCCACAGCAGCGGCAACAGGTACAACAAGCAAGCAGGCAAATGAAGCGATAGGTGTAGATCGCGCCAGCAGGCCAGGCGCGAATGGCGACGGGCGGGCGTTGAGCTGGCAGATAAATTCACGGGCAGCGCTGTCGGTTCAGGTTCCGCGCTTGGTTCGGTTCACGCTGACAAGGCTTCCCAGCGCTGCAAGGCGGCCATCAGCTCTTCTTCAATTTTCGAGTTGCGTGCCGTCAGCTCGGCGGCTCGTTTGGCGTTGCTGGTGTAGATCGAGCCATCAAACAGCTCTTGTTCAATGGCCTTTTGTTGTGCTTCAAGCTGCTGGATGGCGGCGGGCAAGCCATCAAGCTCACGCTGCTCTTTGTAGCTCAGCTTCTTTTTTGATAGCGCTTGACCGCCGTCTTTGTTGCCAGAGGCCGTGTTTTTGCTTGTATTTCTGGGCGTGCTGCCGGCTGTTGGCGCTTTGCTGCTGCTGACAAGCTGTGCCGCGCGTTTCGATTGCGTCAGCCAGTCGGTCACGCCGCCTTCGTACTCGCGCCAGAAGCCCGGTTTGTCGGGTGTGCCTTCATAGGCGATGGTGCTGGTGACCACGTTGTCCAGAAATCGCCTGTCGTGGCTGACTAAAAACACCGTACCTTCGTAGTTTTGCAGCAGGTCTTCAAGCAGTTCGAGGGTGTCGATGTCCAGGTCGTTGGTCGGCTCGTCGAGCACCAGCACGTTGGCAGGCCGGGCAAACAGGCGCGCCAGCAGCAGGCGGTTGCGTTCGCCACCGCTCAAACTGCGCACGGGAGAGCGGGCGCGCTCGGGGCTGAACAAAAAGTCGGTTAAATAGCTCTTGACGTGCTTTTTCTGGCCGTTGATCTCGACCCACTCGCTGCCGGGACTGATGAAGTCTTCGAGCGCGGCGTCCAGATCCAGCGCGTCGCGCATCTGGTCAAAATACGCGACTTGCAGGTTGGCACCCTGGCGGATCTTGCCGGGTGGCGTGGTCACATCGGGCAGGATTTCACCCAGAATAAGCTTGAGCAGTGTGGTTTTGCCTGCACCGTTGGGGCCCAGCAGTCCGATTTTGTCGCCGCGCAACAGGGTTCCGCTGAATTTGTTGACGATGATTTTCTCGCTGCCTGGGTGACCGTAGCTTTTGGAGACATCCGTGAGTTCTGCCACGATCTTGCCGCTTTTCTCGCCGCTG
>RDZZ01000007.1 GCA_004293655.1 Polaromonas sp.
AAATTTTGGCGACCCCACGGGGATTCGAACCCCGGTACTCACCGTGAAAGGGTGATGTCCTAGGCCTCTAGACGATGGGGTCAAAGCCTTGGATCTTCCAGACGGGTTTTTTACAACCCGACAAAAAACTGACTAATTCTTTTCGATGACTTTCGGTGAAACCTTGGTGGAGGTAAACGGGATCGAACCGATGACCTCTTGCATGCCATGCAAGCGCTCTCCCAGCTGAGCTATACCCCCGATTTACCTCTGCTATCTTTGAATAAACACTAATTTCTCATCATTTATTCAGCTTCGTATTATAGCGCGAAAAATAAGGCTGTCTTCAAAAATTCAAACGAGTGACAACATCTTGCTTTTTCATAAGCTCCAAAATGGCATCCAAAGACGGCGTTTGTGGTGTGCCCATCACCAGTACGCGCACGGGCATGGCCAGTTGCGGCATCTTCAGGCTGTTGGTGGCCAGAACTTGTTTGATGACCGCAGCAATGGCTGCTCTATTCCACTCGCAGTGGGACAAGGCTTCGGCCAGTTGCTTCAGGGCGGGGCGCACTGCGTCTGGGACATGCGCGCTGATGTCTTCTGCACTGGGGGTCTTGGCCACCACCAGCAACTGCAGCCAGTGGGCAAGTTCTACCAGCGTGTTGCAACGGTCTTTGAACAAACCGCAACCACGCCCCAGGCGCTCGGCATCCAGCCCGGCAGCGCATTGGGCAGATAAAAATGGTGACACCAGCCGGGCGAGGGTGTCATTGTCAGTCGCCTTGAGGTGCTGGGCGTTGACCCAGCGCAGCTTGGCCTCGTCAAACTGCGCTGCGCTTTTCCCCAGATGGTCCAAGTTAAACCACTGCAGAAATTGCGCACGGCTGAAAATCTCATCGTCGCCGTGGCTCCAGCCCAGGCGCGCGAGGTAATTGACCATGGCATCGGGCAAATAACCCTCCACGGCGTATTGCGTGACGGCCTTGGCACCGCTCCTTTTGCTCATTTTTTCGCCCTGCTCGTTGAGCACGGTAGGCAAATGGGCATACACCGGCACGTCTTTGCCCAGTGCCCGGAAAATATTGATCTGGCGTGGCGTGTTGTTGACATGGTCATCGCCCCGGATGACGTGGGTAATGGCCATGTCGATATCGTCAACCACCACGCAAAAGTTGTACGTTGGCGTGCCGTCAGGCCGGGCAATCACCAGGTCGTCCAGCTCGTCGTTGCTGATCTCGATGCGGCCCTTGACCTTGTCGTCCCAGACCACCGAGCCACCTTGCGGATTTTTAAAGCGCAGCACGGGCTGCACGCCCTCAGGGATCGCAGGCAGCGTTTTGCCGGGTTCAGGCCGCCATGCGCCGTTGTAGCGCGGTTTTTCTTTGGCGGCGGTTTGGGCTTCGCGCAGCGCATCGAGTTCGGCCATACTCATGTAGCAAGGGTAGACGTGACCAGCCGCTTGCAGTTCAGCCAACACAGCCTTGTAGCGGTCCATGCGCTGCATTTGATAAAACGGGCCTTCGTCATGATCCAGCCCGAGCCAGCGCATGCCTTCAATAATGACATCGACCGATGCCTGACTGGAGCGTTCCAGGTCCGTGTCTTCAATGCGCAAGATGAAGTCACCGCCCGTCGAGCGTGCAAAGGCCCACGGGTACAGTGCTGAACGGATGTTGCCCAGGTGGATAAACCCGGTGGGCGACGGGGCAAAGCGGGTACGTGTTTTCATGATGTCAAGTTGTCCAGACCACCCAGACCACGTAGAAGATCAGCCTTGATGTCGTCAATATGGTCCAGCCCAACGGCCAGACGGATCAGGCCCTGGCTGATACCGGCGGCTTGGCGCTGGTCTTCCGTCAAGCGCCCATGCGATGTGGTGCCGGGGTGGGTGATGATGGTTTTTGTGTCGCCTAAGTTGGTGGCAATGCTGACCACACGCGTGCTGTTGATCACATGAAAGGCATTGGCACGCACGGCATCTGCACTGTCGCCGTGCAGTTCAAACGACAGCACCGCCCCGCCATGCCCCGACTGCTGGCGCATGGCCAGATCGTGCTGTGGGTGCGACGCCAGGCCAGGGTAATAGACACGGGCAACCTGGGGCTGGGCTTCAAGCCACGTCGCGACTGCCAAGGCGTTGGCGCTCTGGGCCTGCATGCGGATCCCCAGGGTCTCCAGCCCTTTGAGTACCACCCATGCATTGAAAGGTGCCAGCGTCATGCCGGCCGTGCGAACAATCGGGCCAAACACATCCTTGATCAGCTTGGAAGATCCGCAAATCGCACCCGCCATCACGCGCCCTTGGCCATCGAGGTATTTGGTGCCTGAATGAATGATCAGATCAGCGCCGAACTCAACCGGGCGTTGCAGGGCGGGCGAGCAAAAGCAGTTGTCAACCGCCAGCAGCGCGCCAGCACTGTGCGCCAGGCTGGCCAGCGCGGCAATGTCGCAGACCTCGGTCAGCGGGTTGGTGGGGGTTTCTGCAAACAGCAGCTTGGTGGTGGGGCGCAGTGCGGCTTTCCACTCGGCGATGTCGGTTTGCGAGACAAACGTGGTCTCAACGCCGAACTTGCCAAACTCGCGCCCTATCAGCGCGATGGTCGAGCCAAACATGGAGCGCGAGCAGACCACATGGTCACCGGACTTGAGCAGGCCCATGCACATCATGAGCGTGGCACCCATGCCGGTCGATGCGCCTATGGCCGCTTCGGTGCCTTCCATGGCGGCGAGTCGGCGCTCAAAACTGGTGACGGTGGGGTTGGATGTGCGGGCGTAGGTGTAGCCGTCTTCCGTACCGGCAAAGCGCCGTGCCGAGGTCTCGGCATCAGGCTGCAAAAAACCACTGGTCAGGTACAGCGCCTCAGAGTTTTCACCGTACTGGCTGGGGTCAATCGCCACACGCACGGCGAGTGTGTCGCGGTGCAGATTGTCGGGTAATTTTTTCTCGGACATTCTCAGGCCTCCTGCGGGTTGGGCAAGGCCAGGCGCGACACATCAACGCCGCCTTCTTCGCTGCCGTCTATGCGCTGCTCGTTCATTTTTGCAATGGTCTCGGCCGTCACGTCACCCGTGACGTACATGCCATCAAAACACGACGCATCAAAACCATTGAGCCGGGCACTCAGCGAGCCAACAGCGCGCTTCATGCCGTCAACATCCTGGTAGATCAGCGCGTCGCAGCCAATGACCTGGCGGATTTCTTCCACCGTGCGGTCGTGCGCTACCAGCTCGCCCGGCGTGGGCATGTCAATACCATACACGTTCGGGTAGCGCACCGGCGGCGCTGCACTGGCCAAGTACACCTTGCGCGCCCCGGCGTCACGCGCCATCTGCACGATCTCGCGGCTGGTGGTGCCACGCACGATCGAATCATCGACCAGCAGCACGTTGCGGCCCTTGAACTCGCTGGCAATCACGTTGAGCTTTTGGCGCACTGATTTTTTGCGAACGCCTTGGCCCGGCATGATGAAGGTGCGGCCCACATAGCGGTTTTTAACGAACCCCTCGCGGTACGCAATGCCCAGCAAATGTGCCAGTTGCGTCGCGCTCGGGCGGCTGGACTCAGGGATGGGAATGACCACATCAATCTCATTGGGCGGCACGGTAGAGACCACGCGCTTGGCCAGCGTTTCGCCCAGATTCAGGCGCGCCTGATAGACCGAAATACCGTCGAGCACCGAGTCGGGCCGCGCCAGATAGACAAACTCGAAAATGCAGGGGTTGAGGGTGGCGTTTTCAGCGCACTGCTCGGCATGCACGGTGCCCTCCATGTTGACGAACACAGCTTCGCCAGGCGCAATGTCGCGCTCCAGCACGTGGCCTGTGCCTTCCAGCGCGACCGATTCACTGGCCACCATGACTGTTTTCCCGGCCTCGTTCTGGCCGTGGCCGATACACAGCGGGCGAATGCCAAACGGGTCGCGGAACGCCAGCAGGCCATGCCCGGCGATCAGCGCCACCACGGCGTACGAGCCTTTGACACGCTGGTGGACACCGCGCACGGCAGCAAAAACATCGACGGGTTTGAGTGGCAGGCCACGCGTGGTTTTCTCCAGCTCATGCGCCAGCACATTGAGCAGCACTTCGGAGTCGCTGTCGGTGTTGATGTGGCGGTGGTCGGTGTTGAACAACTCCGCTTTGAGCTCGGCCGCGTTGGTCAGATTGCCGTTGTGCGAGAGCACCAGGCCAAACGGCGCGTTGACATAAAACGGCTGCGCTTCGTCTTCACTGAAAGCGTTACCCGCCGTGGGGTAGCGCACCTGACCCAGGCCCACATTGCCCGGCAACGCACGCATGTTGCGCGTGCGAAAAACGTCGCGCACCATGCCTTTGGCTTTGTGCATGTAGAACTTGCGCCCCTGCTGCGTGACGATGCCTGCGGCATCCTGACCCCGGTGCTGCAGCAGCAACAGGGCGTCATAAATCAGCTGGTTGACCGGGGCTTTGCTGACAACGCCGACTATGCCGCACATGGTGTTATTTTCATGATGTTTTTGACCCAGACGGGACTCGTTTGATTCATTCAGGTTAGCTCAAGTATTTTGCAAATGGCTCAGGCAAAACGGGTTTCAGGTTTTTCAGGGCGGCAGCCAGCAGTGTGGCTCCTTCAGAAGCCTGCCACCACGGACTGCTTTTAAGTGCCGTCATGTTCATGATCACCGTGGCCGCCAGCAGCAAGATCGCGCCACGCAACAGCCCAAACGCTGCACCCATGGTTCGGTCAACAGGCCGCAGGCCGACACCATCAATGAGTTTTTTGACCAATGAAGCCACCAGGCCCGCTGCAAACACCGCTGCAACAAACACCAGCGCAAAAGCTGCTGCATGACGGACAGGCTCTGATACTGAGTCCAGTGGCAACCAAAAAGCGGCCTGCGGTGCAAACCATTGCGCCGCATAAAACGCCGCCGCCCAGCCCAGCACCGACAACACCTCGTACACCAGCCCGCGCCAGGCACCCAGCAGCATGGAGAAAACCAGCACACCCAGCAAAACCCAGTCAACCACGCTCACGTTCACACAAGCAATTCAAAGACCTACAAGGTCAGTATGGCGGCTGGCAAATCAAGGGCCTTGATTTTGCTGGCGGCTTTCTCGGCGTCTGCTCTGCTGCCAAATGGCCCCACGCGTACCCGGGTACGCGTGCCATCGGCTGTCTCGACCGCCTGGGTGTAGGTTTTAAGGCCCGATCTTTCCAACTTCATCCGCACTTCTTTGGCCTTGGCAGCATCCGCAAAAGCGCCAACCTGCACGATCAGCCGCTCGTCCGACGTGGCGGTGTCAACGGCTGCGTTGGTTGTCGCGCTGGCCTGGCCGTTGAGCAGCGCGCGGGCACGGGCACCATCGTCGCCTGCCACGGCTGGCTTGGGTGCGGGTTTGGTTTCAGGCTTAACTTCAGGCTTAACTTCAGGCTTAGCCTCCGCTACTGGAGCGGGTTTCGCTTCTTTTTTAATAGCAGACGGTGCAGGTAGCACCTGCGGTAGAGCCTTTTTTTCTGTCAAGATTTCTTCCCGGGACGACAGACTCGATGCCGCTGCGACCTTGTCTGCTGCGGAGCTGGCAGCCCGTGGTGCGGGAAGCGCTGGCGTGGCGGCAACAACTGCAGCTGCAACAGAAGGTGCAGGCGCAGATGCAGGCACAGCCGGCAGGCTCAGGGGTTTGACAGCGTTTTTACCGGGAATTTCAATCGCAATGTCTATCGGAATGGGCCGGGGCTGCGTGTCAAACAGCAACGGGAAGCCGACCACACCTGCCAGTACCAGCGCAGCAGAGCCGATGAGCCGATGTTTGGCGCGCTTGCGGATGGCCTCCATGCTTTGCGCAGGTGCATTGGCGCTGGCAGGGGACACAGGCTGCGTTGTGGCCCGGCGGAAGTTGAAAAACGACATGGTGCTGGGGGTCACTGCTTTGGCGGTTGTACAGGTCGGCTCAACTTGAAAAGTGATGGCTGAAGGGTCTGGCGCAACGGCATCTGGCGCAATGGCATCACGCTTTGAGGTGTTTGGCCAAAAGCCGTGGCACGCCGGCTTTCAAAATACCGCCCACGGTGTAGAAAGAGCCAAAAACCACGATTCTATCAGCGGGGTCTGCGGCCTCGACGGCTGCGCGCAAAGCTTGCTCTGGGGCTGCAAAAGCCTGGGCACTTGCATCCGGGCGTGTGTTCACAGCCTGCCAGCGGGATTGCAAATCGGTGCCTGCTGCGGCGCGCGCGGTTGGCAAATCGGTGAAGTACCACTTGTCAATCAAAGGCCCCACGCGCGCCAGCATGGGGCCCAGGTCTTTGTCGGCCATGGCACCGAACACGGCATGTGTGCAGGGGTAAAACCCCATGGCGTCGAGGTTTTCAGCCAGTGCGGCCACCGAGTGCGGGTTGTGTGCCACGTCCAGCACCAGTGTGGGCGTGCCAGGAATGATCTGAAAACGCCCCGGCAGATCCACCAGTGACAACCCGTTGCGCACCGCCTGAGCCGTGACAGGCAAGCGGTCTCGCAACGCCGTTAACGCGGCCAGCACGCCAGAGGCATTGACCAGCTGGTTGGCACCGCGCAGTGCCGGGTAGGCCAGGCCCGCATACCGGCGACCCCGGCCCGCCCAGCCCCACTGCTGTTTGTCGCCTGAGAAGTTGAAGTCCTCGCCAAAGCGCCACAGGTCAGCGCCAATGGCAGTGGCGTGGTCCAGCACGCTTTGCGGTGGCATCGGGTCACTGACAACCACCGGTTTGCCAGCGCGCATGATGCCGGCTTTTTCAAAACCAATCAATTCGCGCGTATTGCCGAGAAACGCCATGTGGTCCAGATCAATGCTGGTGATCAGGGCGCAGTCGGCATCCAGAATGTTCACCGCGTCCAGTCGGCCCCCCAGGCCAACCTCCAGAATCACCACATCGAGTTGGGCATCGGCCAGCAGTTGCAAAATGGCCAGCGTCGTGAACTCGAAATAAGTCAGCGAGATTTCAACAGGTTCTTCAGCATCTTTTTGGGCTCTGTGGCTTTCAACACGGGCAAAGTTTGCTACTAAATCAGTAGCATTGACAATCTCGCGCCGGATGCGGCAGCGCTCTTCGAAATCAACCAGGTGCGGCGAGGTATAGACCCCGGTGCGGTAGCCAGCTTCGCTCAAAATGGCCTCCAACATGGCGCAGCTCGAACCCTTGCCGTTGGTGCCGGCGACCGTGATGATGGGGCAGTCAAACGCCAGCGCCATGCGGTCAGCGACTGTTTTGACGCGCCCCAGCCCCATATCGATGGTTTTGGGGTGCAACTGCTCGCAATGTGCGAGCCATTCGGGCAAGGTGGTGGGGGGTGTTTTGAGATGTTCCATGCAGGCCAGTATTGTCGCGCACGGGCAAGCGGGCTGATGGGCGAAAGGGTCTCTGGTGGTCAGCCGTTGTCGCCGGGCGCTAAAAACCTGACACGGTTTGATACGTGCCAATTGCTACTATTTTTGTAGCGCATGGCCCCCGCAAAGTTTGCCGTAGAGGCCTTTTTCATTCAGAAAAAATGTAACCACTCACCTCAAGGAATCAGGAAACCTTCAACGCAGAGGCGCAGAGTACGCAGAGAACCGCAGAGAAAGAAGCAAAAACTTGTTTCCCCCTCGTCTTGCTCTGCGTTCTCTGCGTCTGAAGCGTTAAATGACTTGTCTGCCTTCGACCTCTGTAGTCAAGAAAAAATGTCAAAATCAATCGATGATCACGCTCCACGGCATCCCCAATTGCGACACCGTTAAAAAAGCCCGTGCCTGGCTGACCACTCAGGGCCTGGAGCACACCTTTTATGATTTCAAAAAACACGGTGTACCCGCTGATCGCCTGGCCGCTTGGTGCCAGACGCTCGGCTGGGAAAAGCTGCTCAACCGGCAGGGCACCACCTGGCGCAAGCTGGCCGCCCAAGTGCAAGCCGGTGCGTGCGATGCCACGGGCGCTCAAGCTGTGATGCTGGCCTACCCCAGCGTGATCAAGCGGCCCGTGGTGCAGTGGCAGGTTGGCGCATCGCCCATCACAGTGGGCTTTGATGCTGCTGCTTGGCTGGAGATGACCGAGATGAAGATGTCCGAGAAGCCGCCCGCGCACCCTGAGTTGTAACGCCACGCAAAGATTTACACCAGATTCACCGAACTTCAGGCGCCGTCAAGGCTCAACCCTTCATACTGCAAAGATCAATCTGCGGGTCATCTTGCCAGCTTGTTCCCAAACGTTCGTGATTGAAAAGAGGCTCAAACCATGAAAAAAATTCTCGCTTTATCTGC